>NZ_JAERQZ010000002.1:0-300000 GCF_016735515.1 Piscinibacter sp. HJYY11
GCGACTTTGGAGTGAACATGAGTTCGACCGGCGGTTGTGCCTAGAGAACTGTAGGCGCTGAAGTTCTTTCCACTTTCTGGCAGCTTCACGCTGTTTTCGATGCGCCCGTTGCTGACTGTGCCGTAGCACTGGCTCTCCGCGCCTACCGCTTGAACCGATAGCCCGCTGAGCGTGGCAAGGAGAAGAGAAGCGTATCGAAGCATCGAACTAAATGCGGTCTAACGTTTGACATGAGAGGCCCGACCCGGCTTGCCGGGGCGGGTCCTCTCGATGGAAGGGTTGGGCGGCACCGAACATTCGATGTATTGCTGCCGCGACTGGCGAGCCACTTTAGCCGCCGTGTGCGGGCAGGGCAATGCGCAGCCAGCCAAGCGCCGGACGCCCAGGGCACCCGCGGCGGCTAACCCACTGACTGGCTAGAAGCTGCGAAGCGAGCGGCGCTTGGAAGGCAAGTGGCGCTGACGCAAGGCCTGGATAGGCCCGGCCAAGCTTTGTGAGTGCCTCACGGCCTTGCATTGAGGTTGCAGCGCCGAGAACAGATATGAACAGCCGAGAGGCCAAGCATGGCAAGAAGAACTTGCGCGGTGGCTGGCTCTTCAACGACTTCTCGCATGGCACGGCATTTCATCAGTGCCGCCCAACGTTTGACATGAGAGGCGGCGCCCGGCTTGCCGGGCGACGTCCTCTCGATAGAAGGGTTAGATTTCAGCTTCGTGCCCTACCAGATATCGACGACGTATTGAGTGTTTTGTGCACCGGTGACGCTGATGACAAGCTGAGATGGAACGAAGCTGTTGCCTTTGTAGACCGGCTTTGCGCTGTAGCGAACGGTTGCGCCGCTGGCTGCCATCTTCAGGATCTCGCTGTCGATTCTTGCCTTCTCGTTAGCCGATTTCTCGGGGATATAGATGACGTTAACCTCGGCGTCTTGTCCTCCGGCGGCAAGCGGGAACAAATGCGCCCGTTGCAGTTTTCCACTCCGATGAAGTGCTTGGGCCTTGTCTCGCGTATCGACGTGCGCATAGTCGACCTGGGTTTTCCCAGGCGTTAAGGCTGTCGACGTTCGGTCCGCCGTGGCGGAGGTTTGAGTGGCGCATCCGGCAGCCATGGCGAAGAGGACCAACCAGGCAAAGGCACGATAGAGACTTGGATTCATTGGCATTTCCTCTGGCGCCTGATTGGCTGAAATCTAACGTTTGACATGAGAGGCGGCGCAAGGGCGCAGCCCTTGTGACGTCCTCTCGATGGAAGGGTTAGGCTTCACTGCGAGGTCTCGCCCTTTGTGCCAAGCTTTCGCTCAAGAGCTGAGACAAGCGCGTCGATAGCTGAACGCTTGTGGCTATTCAGTGCATCGGCAGGGCGCTTGGCTACCGATTGCGCGACGACAGCCTTGACCTGCACTTTCATTGCGTCGTTCCATGGCTTACCTTGCTTTTCGAAGCATGCCCGTATGCGGTCTGACCATTTGGCGTTTCCTCTGAACGCAGAGTCATTGAGATCGACGCCAAACTCGGCTAGCACCTCCTTTTCGTAGGCTGGAAGATCAAACGTATCCTCCATCTCCGACTGCGCCATTCCTCGACACGTTATGAACGTGGTGTCGGCGACTCGCAAGGTCCTTTCATCAAGAGCTTTGGCGTACGCCTTTTTGCCGGACTCATCGTTGTCCAGGAGGACGTGCGACACACAAAGGGCATTGGAAAGTAGGGATAGCTTGTACGACAGATTGCCTGCGCCACCGATCGGCTCAATGACAAGGTGATACTGCTTCAATGCCTTAGCGATGATTGTGCTCATCGCTGGAAGAATGGAACTCAAAGCGATTAGGTCCTCATCTCCTTCAACAACCAAGACGTGGCTGGCGTTCACGAGATTGTCGGAAGCACGAACTCCAAGAAGAGATCGGATGGATGCTATGTCACGCGCAGGCTTGGCCTTGCTGCGGTCGATGAGGATGTTTCGGCCTACCGATGCTCTATCTACGAAGAGTGGGCAGTGCGTTGTGAGGACCACTTGGTTGTTCGCGGTTAGCGAATCGAGGACTTCTCGGAGACTATGCATGGCGCCGGGATGCAGATGGGACTCAGGCTCCTCGATCGCGACAACTGATGCTCCTGCGAAGGCCTCCTTGTCTTTTAGCAGACCAAGCGCAGCCAAACTCTTAACTCCGTCCCCTTTGTATTCGAGAAGGGTCATGGAGCCGTCGTCGATCTCAACTTGGCATTGGCTTCGTAGTGCAACCTTGCGCGCCGACGAAGGAACGCGCACCTTGACCCCTTTGATGCCCGGCAGAAACTGCGTCAGCGACTTTTGAATCGAAATAGACACTTTGTCGAGAATCGGCTGCTGCAGATCAGCAATCTTCTGGAGCGCAGCCGCGTACTGGTCGTTTCGCTCAAGCTGCGCGAGTTCCAGGGACAGCATCTCCTGAACTACCGAGAGGGCTTCATCCTCTGTTCGAACGGCGGGGATGTAAATGAACTGGATGTGCTCCGCGATGTACTTTGCGACCTTTGCCGATTTGGCAGATAGCGCGGGCCCACCGGGACCTTGCTTCCTGACGTTGATCTCTGGCCGATTGGTCTTACCAAACTTAACTTCAATCGGGAGGTTGCCGTTCAAGTTGTTTTTGACCTTTTCTCGGAACTCCTCGATCTCGGTCGACGAGAGTTCAAATTCGAGCCGAAAGATCGATTCAAGTCCGCTAGTCCTTGTCTGCAGCGAGATCGGAAAGTCTCTTCGCCAAGAGTACGAGTGGCCTTCACGAGCATCTCGGTAGAAAAATGCATCTTCGCTCGCGTGAGTGGAAAGTGCACGCATCGCGATTCCAAGCGCTCGCAGTACGTTCGATTTTCCTTCGTTGTTTCGACCAAGCAAGACTGTCGAATCGCCGATCGGAATCTTGTGCGCGTCAGTAATGCTTCGAAAATTCGTGACTGAGAAGGAAACGAGGCGCATGTTGTCTCTCGTGAAGCCTAACGTTTGACATGAGAGGCATGACCCGGCTTGCCGGGGCATGTCCTCTCGATGGAAGGGTTAGGCATCGCTTTTACCCTGCGCCAACTTCTTTTCTTCTGGCGATTCTTTGGCTGCTTGGAACAGATTTCGAAAGCTCTCGCAAGGCGGAGTTTGGAACTGAAATCTGCGTCTCACCTATGCCTTTGCGATGAGCGTACTTTGCATAGACGACATCCCCTGGCCCATTGAATATTTCTTCAAAAGTTCCATTTGGGAAGAGCTTGAAGCCAAGCAGGTAATCCGGTTGTGCTCTTAGCGCCAGGCTATCTTTGAAGGTTGCCTTTATCTGAACTTTCCTGCCATCTAGCGTCGTCCCGTCGTAGGTAGGCTGAGAAGTCTCATGCAAGACAACTTCGTATTCCAGTTCTGCAATGACTTCACCTACATCTCCGACGAGACGGCCATCAATCGTGAACCGCCGGCTCGGAAACGAGGTGACGAGGCGCTCGATACCCTGAAACACGAGAGCGAGACCTTCGGTGAGAGCTTGGTGCTTGGACATGCTGGCGATGCCTAACGTTTGACATGAGAGGCGCTGACCGGCTTGCCGGGCAGCGTCCTCTCGATGGAAGGGTTAGGCGGCGCTCGCATGACTACGAATGTATAGGCGATGGATTGCGAGAGCGAACACTCCGAAGAAGCCAAACCCTTGAATGGCAGTGAGTGTGTATGAGTACCAGGGCTTGGCGGCCAAGCAATCTAGGCAGGCGAACATCCACGGCAGGCGATAGGTTGCTACTAGGGCGGCTACGGTTGCGGCCGAACCGACTGCGCCGAGGAAGAAGACCCAGCCAACTAGCGGCCAGTTTGTGCGCCGTTTGAAAGCTGACCAACTTGCCCAGAGAAGGATGCCTAGAGCAAGAAAGCTGCCGAACGGCAAGAACTTGTGTTGGAAGACTTCCATGCCGATGCTGCCTAGAGACTGAAGGCTGACCAATGGATCATGCCCACCGCAGATGCGAAGAAGACGCCCGCCGTAGCAAGAGCAACGCAACCAATTGCGACTGCTCGTGTGCCATAGATCCAAGTTTCTGGTTCATCGTCGTTGCCGGTGAAGGCGACGCGCTTTGTGGCGATTGCATGAATGCCAAAAACAAGCGCGGCCAGACCTCCGATGAGCTCCATGACGTGCTGCGAGAGCATTGCGACGCCTAACGTGATATGGACATCAATCCAAACAGCCGCATCTACCCACAACTAGCGACATGCGCCCACAAATGGACAGATGTGGAAGCCATATCTACCCACTTCTCAAACTTGTCCGAAGCGTACCAGCCCCGACCAAGCACATAACAGGTCGCCTGCGCTGCGCGCCACCTCACCCCGATGCTCGTTCCATCGAATCAGCATTGCCGCCCACCACGCGATCCATCAACCTCAGCCGTTTGACGATCCCCTTGGCGATCCACCATGCGCCCAGGCTGCCGTCCCATTGGCCGCCAAGCGCCATGACCTGTCGGCGCAACTCGGGCTCACCGCGCAGCCGCACCGCCAGCAATTCGACGGTTTTTCGGGGTGTGATCGGCATCTGTTCAACCAGCAGTTCGACCGTCGTGTAGCGGATCGTCCCTTCCAGGTTCTGTCGGTGTCGCACGCACACCAGGTGTGCGCCGTATCGCTGCGCGAGCTTGCGGGCGCCGGGTTGTGAAGGAGCGTACTTCTTGGTGACCCGCGTGCGATTCCAGGCTGGCGTGACCATGTCTTGCAGTTTCCCTGCGAGTCTCTCGAACGGCGAACGCACACGAATGTGCTGTATGAATATACAGTATCATGAAGTCGGACCTCGTCGCACGCAACGCATGCTCTCCATGGACCACCCGCCCTTGCCCCCGCTGCAATCCGACCGCCTGCTCGACCAGCTGCGCGAGCGCATCCGCTACCTCCACTACAGCATCCGCACGGAAGGCACCTACGTGCATTGGGTCGGGGCCTACATCCGCTTTCACGGCATGCGCCACCCGGCTGAAATGGCGGGGCCGGAGGTCGAGAGCTTCCTGTCATGGCTGGCCAACGAGCGCAAGGTTGCCGCGGCCACGCACAAGCAGGCCTTGTCGGCCTTGCTCTTCCTCTACCAGAAGGTGCTGGGCCAGGACCTTCCGTGGATGAACGAGATCGGCCGCCCCAAGGACCGGGTGCGTCTCCCGGTGGTGCTCACGCATGACGAAGTCGTGCGGGTGCTCGCCCACCTCCCTCCCGCCCATCAGCTCATGGGCCGCCTGCTCTACGGCACGGGCATGCGCATCATGGAGGGCGTGCGCCTGCGTGTGAAAGACGTCGACTTCTCCCGCCGTGCCATCGTCGTGCGAGAAGGCAAGGGCGCCAAGGACCGTGTGGTGATGCTGCCAGCTTCGCTGATCCCCGCCTTGCGCGAGCAGCTCGACCTGGCGCGCCAGCACTGGCAACGTGACCGCGATGCGGGCCGCAGCGGCATCCACATGCCGCATGCACTCGCGCGCAAGTACCCGCGAGCCGCCTCGTCGTGGACGTGGTTCTGGGTCTTCCCGCAAGACAAGCTGTCGGACGACCCGCGCACCGGCCTCGAGCGCCGGCACCATGTGCTGGAGCAGGCCTTCCAGCGCGCCTTCAAGAAAGCCTTGGTGCAGGCCGGCATCGTCAAGCCGGCCACGCCGCACACCTTGCGCCACTCCTTCGCCACGCACCTGCTGCAAAGCGGCTACGACATCCGCACCGTGCAGGAGCTGCTGGGCCATGCCGACGTGAGCACGACCATGATCTACACCCATGTGCTCAAGGTCGGCGGTGGTGGGGTGCGCAGCCCGCTCGATGCCTTGGCGGGTCTGGATGTGCTCGGGGCGAAGCAGGGCGGCGAGATCCGCGTCGTCGCCCATCATGAAGACGACGATGTCGATCACGCTGACGGGGCCGGCGCCTACGGTGTCGGCCCCGACATGCCGCCGCCTCGCGTGTGCATGCCGGTCGCGCAATACCTGGTGCCGGCCCGGCACCTGGCGGCCCTGGGGTGAGGCCGCCGCGGCGGCCACCGTCCTGTTGTTGTCGCCCGATGTGGAAAGCCGTTCGCCATGTCGCCCCCGTCACCCGCTCCGCGCATCGGCCTGCCCGACTACGCCGAGCTGCACTGCCTCAGCAATTTCAGCTTCCTGCGCGGGGCATCGCATCCCGAAGAGCTGGTCGAGCGTGCGGTCAAGCTCGGCTACAGCGCGATCGCGATCACCGACGAGTGTTCGCTGGCCGGCGTGGTGCGTGCCCATCACGCAGCGAAGGAGCACGAACTCCACCTCGTCATCGGCAGCGAGATGCGTCTGCATCAACCCCAGTCGGGGCAGCCGCATGCGCACCTCGTGCTGCTTGCGCAAACCCTTCGCGGGTACGCCAATCTTTCGCGCTGGATCACCTTCGCGCGCAACCGTGCCGACAAGGGCCGCTACCTGGCGCACCCCAGTGACCTGGAAGGCGCAATCCCCACCCTGCCCATGCTGGCCGGCCTGCCGGATTGCCTGGCCTTGCTCGTGCCCAACGCGCAGCAGCCGCTCCAGGAGGTGCTGGCGCATGCCCGCTGGCTGAAGACCTGGCTGCAGGAGCGGGCCGTCATCGCCATCGAGCTGCGCAATGAGAGTGGCGATACACGCTTGCTCGACATGGTGCGCCAGGCGTCAGACATCGCTGGTCTGCCCATCGTCGCGGCCGGGGGAGTGCTGATGCATGTGCGTTCCCGCAAGCCCTTGCAGGACGTGCTGACCGCGACCCGGCTCAACCGCCCGATGGCGCAGTGCGGCGATGAACTCGCTCCCAACGCAGAGGCCTACCTGCGCCGGCGGGTGCGGCTCGGGCGCTTGTACCGGCCCGAGTGGATGGCGCGCAGCGTCGAGCTCGCCAAGCGCTGCACCTTCAAGCTCAACGAGCTGAAGTACAGCTACCCCAAGGAGCTGGTGCCCGCGGGGCGCTCGGCGTCCAGCCACCTGCGCAAGCTCACCTTCGATGGCATCCGCAGGCGCTACGCAGGCAAGCCGCTGCCCAAGGAGCACCTGCGCCAGATCAGGACGGAGCTCCGGCTCATCCGCCAGATGAAGTACGAGCACTACTTCCTCACGGTGGCCGAGATCGTCACCTGGGCGCGGGAGCAGGGCATTCTTTGCCAGGGCCGCGGCAGTGCCGCCAATTCGCTGGTGTGCTTCTGCCTGGGCGTCACCGAAGTCGACCCGAAGCGTGCCAACCTGCTCTTCGGCCGCTTCGTCAGCATGGAGCGCAACGAGCCGCCCGACATCGACATCGACTTCGAGCACCAGCGGCGCGAAGAGGTCATCCAGCACATCTATGCCAAGTACGGCCGCCATCGTGCTGCGCTGACCGCCGTCGTCATCCGCTACCGGCCGCGCTCCGCGTTGCGCGACGTGGGCCGGGCACTTGGCATCGACCTGCAGCGCATCGAGGCCGTCTCCAAGAGCGTGCACTGGTTCGATCTGCGCGTGGAAGAAGAGCGCTTGCGCGAGTGCGGCTTCGAGCCGCAGTCCTCGCTGATCCGCCTCTGGCTCGAGCTCACGCACCAGCTCATCGGGACGCCCCGCCACCTGAGCCAGCACCCGGGCGGCTTCGTCATCGCGTCCGAGGAGCTTGCCCAATGGGTGCCGGTCGAAAACGCGGCCATGCCCGACCGCAGCGTCATCCAGTGGGAGAAGAACGACCTGGAGTCGCTGGGCCTGATGAAGGTCGACATCCTCGCGCTCGGCATGCTGAGCGCGCTCAGGCGCTCGCTCGAGTTCCTGGCCCGAAAGCTCGGCCGGGAGGTCTGCATCCACGAGCTGCCCGAGGAGGAGAACGACCCGACGTGGGACATGATCTGCGCCGCCGACACGGTGGGCGTGTTCCAGATCGAAAGCCGCGCGCAGATGAGCATGCTGCCGCGCCTGCGGCCGCGCAAGTACTACGACCTGGTGGTCGAAGTCGCGATCGTGCGGCCCGGGCCGATCCAGGGCGGCATGGTCCACCCCTACCTGAAGAACCGCAACCTGCCCGACGATCAGATCGAATACCCCGGCAGGCTGAAAGAAGCCCTCGGCCGGACCAAGGGCGTGCCGATCTTCCAGGAGCAGGTGATGCAGATCGCGATCCTCGCGGCCGACTTCACCGAAGGCGAAGCCGACAGGCTGCGCCGCGCGATGGCCGCCTGGAAGCGCGATGGCGACCTCAATCCCTTTCACGACAAGCTCGTCGGCCGCATGGTCGACAAGGGCTACGACAGGGAGTTCGCTGAACGCATCTTCAAGCAGATCCAGGGCTTCGGCGAATACGGCTTCCCCGAAAGCCACGCTGCCGGTTTCGCGCTCCTCGCCTACGCGAGCAGCTGGCTCAAGTGCCATCACCCCGATGCCTTCCTCGCCGGCCTGCTCAACAGCCAGCCGATGGGCTTCTACGCGCCGGCGCAGCTCGTGCGCGACGCGCGTGCGCACGGGGTCGACGTGCGCGAGGTCGACGTGAACATCAGCACCTGGGAAGCGTCGCTCGAAGGGCTGCCGCTGGGGATCGACCGGGCGGGCCGTGCGTTCGACGCGCCCCTGAGGCCGGTGCGCCTCGGGCTGAACATGGTGTCGGGCCTGTCGATCGACGCGGCCGAGCGCATCTTCACGGCCCGTGCCAACGCCCCGTTTCTCAGCGCAGAGGACCTCGCGCGCCGCGCGCGGCTCGACGCCCGCGAACTCAAGGCCCTGGCCAATGCCAATGCGCTGAAGGCCCTGGCGGGCCATCGCCACCAGGCGGCCTGGGCCGTGGCCGGCATCGACACCCGGCCGACCGCGATGCTGCGCGCCACGCGCGTGCACGAAGAGCCCGCCGTCCTGGCACCACCTCGCGAGTTCGACGACATGCGCGCCGACTACCAGTCGGTCGGCCTCACGCTCGGCCGCCATCCGCTGGCGATGCTGCGCGAGCAGCTGAGGGCCTTCAAGGTCGAGACCGCGGCCACGCTGCACACCTACCCGAGCGGCCGCCTGGCGCGGGCGAGCGGCATCGTCACCCACCGCCAGCGGCCGCCCACGGCCAACGGCACCATGTTCATCACGCTCGAAGACGAGACCGGCGCCATCAACATCATTGCCTGGCCGCAGGTGGTCGAGACGCAGCGTCAGCCGCTGCTCGCCTCACGGCTGATGACGGTCTACGGCCAGTGGCAGCGCGAGGGCGACGATCGGTTTGCGGTGATGCACCTGGTGGCAGCCAAGGTGATTGACCACACGCATCTGCTGGCCGGGCTCGAGAGCCGCAGCCGCGATTTCAAGTGAAGGGATGGAGAGAGACAAGGCGAGACGGCTCAGGCCATCTCGGGCGCGCCCACCTGCGAGCTCTTGCGTGACTTCGATCCGCTGCCGCGGCGTGGGGGCATGGTCATCTCGAGCGTCGCGTCGCGCCGCGGTGCGATCTCGGCTCCACGCAGCACGTGCTTGAGCTCGCGCGCACCGCCCATCACCACGATCAGGTTGCAGCCTGCCTGGCGCAGGTTGCGCGGGCTCTTGGCTTCGGGCAGCCACAGGATGGCGGTGGCGCTCCACGCCTCGGCTGCCTGCATCAAGGGGCCCACCGGGTCGTGCTTGAACTTCTTGCCGCGCGGGCCCACCAGCAGCGATTCACCGATCAGCGGGTCGTTCCATTCGGCCTCGGCGAAGCCCTGGATGTCGATCACGAAGCGCACGCCATCCGAGCGGATCACCGCCACCGGAATCACGCCGCCATTGGGCACGCTCTTGTCGAAGCGCACCGCCCATTGCGTCGGGAAACTGATCGAGCGGCGGGCACGGCGCAGCACCCGCTGCGGGCGCTCGCGCAGCTCGGCCACCACGATGAGCACCAGCCCCAGCACCGACACCGTCGCACCGGCGCCCACCACTTCCCAGGAGCTGCTCCAGAAGATGCGGGCGCACTCGAGGCCGCCGACAAAGCAGCCGAAACCCAGCAGCATCTGCGCAAGCCAGGTGACGAAGCTCTTGTTGTGCATGGCAGTCGTGGTTGCGAAGGGGATGAAGGGGGCAGAGTAAGTAACGGATTCTGTCGATCGTGACCGCGTGAACAAGAGGCGAATTCCACACTTCTTCCGAGTTCGCACCCGCGGCCAGGAAAGACAGGGAGGGAATTTCCCTCACGCGACGTGCAGGCCCACTGGGCTTTTGCAGCCGTATGACGGTGTGATCCGGCAGAATCCGTGCATGAGTGCACAAGCCGTGACCCCTGAGCTGCGCCAATGGATCATCGACCAGGCCAAGGCCGGCCGTCCGCCCGATGAAGTCCTGAAATCGATGATGGCCAGCGGCTGGCAGGAAGACGTGGCGCTCGGCGCGCTCGAAGACACCCTGACCGGTTTCCTCAAGGAGCACGCCAAGGCCAACAACCTGCCCGCGCCGGTGCCGGTGCCCGAGCCCGACCTGCTGGGCTCGCCGGCGTCCATCGTGGTCGACGGTCACGAGGTCCAGGTCCTGATGGCAATGCGCAACCCGCGTGTCATCGTCTTCGGCAACCTGCTCTCGCACGAAGAGTGCGACCAGCTCATCGCCCTCGCCAAGCCCCGGCTCGCGCGCTCCGAGACGGTGGTCACCAACACCGGTGGCAGCGAGGTCAACACGGCGCGCACGAGCGATGGCATGTTCTTCGGCCGCGGCGAGCATGCGCTGTGTTCGCGCATCGAGACGCGCATCGCCAAGCTGCTCAACTGGCCGGTCGAGAACGGCGAAGGCCTGCAGATCCTGCGCTACCGCCCGGGCGCCGAATACAAGCCGCACTACGACTACTTCGACCCCGCCCAGCCCGGCACCCCCACCATCCTCAAGCGTGGCGGCCAGCGTGTGGGCACCGTCGTCACCTACCTCAACACGCCCGAGGGGGGCGGTGGCACCACCTTCCCGGATGTGCACGTGGAGGTCGCGCCGATCAAGGGCAACGCGGTCTTCTTCAGCTACGACCGCCCGCACCCCATGACGCGCACGCTGCACGGCGGCGCGCCGGTGCTGGCCGGCGAGAAGTGGGTCGCGACCAAATGGATGCGCGAAGGCCGCTTTGAGTGACACCGTGCTGGATGCCCCGCTCGCAGGCATCCGCATCGTCGACCTGACGCGCCTGCTGCCCGGGCCCTTGGCCACGCAGCACCTTCGCGAGCTCGGCGCCGAGGTCCTCAAGGTCGAAGGCCCCGCCGACCAAGGGCAGGACGACGGCGCACGCCAGCTCTGGCGCACCGAAGCCGAGCGCCAGCAAGGCGAGCCCGGGCTGATGTTCCGCAAGCTCAACGCCGGCAAGTCGCTGTACCGGCTCGACCTGCGCACGCCCGAGGGCGTGGCCGGCCTGCACGCGCTGCTGCAAGGGGCCGACGTGCTCGTCGAAGGGTTCCGCCCCGGCGTGATGGACCGCCTGGGCCTGGGCTGGGCGGCGCTGCATGCGCGCTACCCGCGCCTCGTGATGTGCGCCATCAGCGGTTATGGCCAGCACAGCCCCTGGGCCCACCGCGCGGGGCACGACCTCAACTACGTGGCGATGGCCGGCGTGCTGGAGCAACTGGCCACGCACGAAGGCGAGGTCATCACGCCCAACTTCCAGATCGGCGACCTGATGGGCGGCACGCAGGCGGCGGTGCAGGGCATCCTCGCGGCGCTGCTCGCGGTGCAGCGCACGGGGCAGGGCCGATTCGTCGACATCTCGATGACGCACGAGGTGCTGCGCCACCACGTGCTGGCCGGCATGACGGTCACGCGCACCGGCCGGGCGCCTCAACAGGCGCGGGACCTGCTGTCGGGCGGCGCGCCGTGCTACGGCGTCTACGCCACCGCCGATGCGCGCCACCTGGCCGTGGGCGCCCTGGAGCTGCCGTTCTGGCAGCGCCTGTGCCAGGCGGTGGGCCACCCCGACTGGGCCTCACGGCACTGGTCGCTGGGGCTGGCCGTGGGCGGGCCGGAGGCCATCGCCTTGCACGGCGAGCTGATGCAGGTGTTCAAGAGCCAGCCGCTTTCGCACTGGGTGGCGCTCTTCGACGGCGTGGACTGTTGCGTGACCCCCGTGCTGCGCCTGGACGAAGCCCTGGCCCACCCACTGAATGCATCTTTCAGGGAACTTTTTTCCTGAAAACGGTCAACGGGCGCTTTCCAGGGGGCGTTGTGGACCGAGAGCACGGAATGCTCTCAACCCTTTGCAAAGGAATTTCACGTGAACAAGATCATCGCTGCCCTGGTCGCCGCCACCTTCTCGATGGGCGCTTTCGCCCAGGCCGCTTCGGCCCCCGCTCCCGCTAAGGAAGCCAAGCCGGCCGCCGCCAAGGCTGAAAAGAAGGCCGCGGCCAAGAAGACCAAGGCTGCCAAAAAGGCTGCTTCGGCTGCCTAAGCGTCACCGCTCCAAAAGGAAACCCGGCCTCGGCCGGGTTTTTTCATGGGCCTGTGAAGCCCGAGGGGCCGAGTCAGGCCCGGCGCCGTGTCGGCGGGTGTTCGCTCAACTCGCCGGGTTGCGTGATCGGGTTGAGGCCGGCAAACGGTCGGCTGTTGGCGATGCGCAGCCACTTGCGCTGCTCCCAGGTCTGCGGCCCTTCCAGGGGCCACTGCTCCACGCGGCCCTGCAGCTCGCTGCGCGGCACCCGGGTGTACGACGGCGCGCCCGGGCGCAGCAGCCACACGCTGCGGCGCAGGCGGGCCGGCAGCGACGCCTTGCCCTCCGGCACCCAGTAGATGCATTGCTTCTCGGCCCAGAAGTCGAGGCGCTCGAAGTTGACCCGGCCGGCAAAGCCGGTCTCGACGGGCAACAGCACGTATTCGTCGGGCAACTCGACCACGGCGTAGATCAGGTCGCCCGGGGTGTCGCCATGGCCGCGGTAGACGAAGACCACGCGCTCGATCTGCGCTGCGGCGAAGCGGTCGACCTCCGTGTCGTCGCGGAAGACGACCAGATCCGGGCCTTGCCAGGCGGTGTGCCAAGGGGTGCGCATGTGACTTACTCCACGGTTACTGCTGAAAGCCACGTTTTTAGCGCATGCGCCGGGGTGTGGGCGACAACCTGCAAACGGCAGAGGGGTTTTGCCCCACGCCGGGAACCATTTGTGACAACTGCGCCCGTCAATAGAGTTGTCCCGATCGGAGCACGTGAACGCCGGGCTCGCCCCGGGCCACTTCGCGCAACAGCGCCCGGGCGACCTGATCGGCTGCGATCGGGCGCAAGCTGCGCGGCAGCCAGCCCAGGAGCCTCGCGCCCCACACCTCACCGGCCCGCACCGGCTGGCCGAGTGCCTGTCGGTCGCCGACCAGCAGGGAAGGCTGCACGATGACGACGCGCTCGTAGCCGAGGGCGCTCACCGCTTCCTGCATCTCGCCCTTGACGCGGTTGTAGAAGACGCCGGACGAGGCATTCGCACCGAGCGCCGACACCACGCCCAGCCGCGTGGCACCCGCCGCGCGTGCGGCCACGGCGGTGTTGACCACCGCATCGAAGTCCACCGCACGGAATGCGGCCTGCGAACCTGCGACCTTGATGGTGGTGCCGAGCGCGATGAACACGTCGTCGACCGGTGGCAGCGGCGGCAGCGACGCGAAGTCGACCACGTGCGGCTGCAGCTTGCCGGCGGCCGCGAGCTCGGGCACCGGGCGGCGCAGCAGCGCGTGCACCTGCGCGTAGCGCGGGGAGGCGAGCAGCATCGGCAGCAGCTCCCGCCCGACCAGCCCGGTGGCGCCGGCGATCAGCGCATGGCGGGCGGTGTCGGGTGAACTGGGCATGGCGGCCCGGGCTTAGCGCTTGGGCGAGGTCAGCCGGGGTTGCGGCCGGCCCGAGCCTTCACGGCGCGGCTCCGGCCGCGGGCCTTGCGGCTTGGGCGTCGGCGCACGGCCAGCCCCCGAGGGTGCTGGCCGCGGCGGGTGGCTCGAAGCGCCGGCATTGCGCGGTTGCGCTTGTCCGTGCGATGGCGCCGGGGCCCGCGGCGCAGGCTTCTGCTCCTGGCGGCCTTGCGCCGGCCGGCCGTGGCCACCGCCGGCGTTTCCGCCGCGCGATCCGCCACCGCCGCCCCCATGGCGATGCCCGCCACCACCGCCACGCTTGACGCCTTCACCGATCGTCATGCGGCCGAGCACGATGGGCTCGGGCCTTTCGCTCGGGTGCGGCTCGAAGCCGGGGATGATTTCCTTCGGGATCTCGCGCTTGATGAGCTTCTCGATGTCGCGCAGGAAGATGTTCTCGTCCACGCACACCAGCGACACCGCCTCGCCCTGCGCACCGGCGCGGCCGGTGCGGCCGATGCGGTGCACGTAGTCCTCGGGCACGTTGGGCAGCTCGAAGTTGACGACGTGGGGCAGCTGGTCGATGTCGATGCCACGTGCGGCGATGTCGGTGGCCACCAGCACCTGCAGCTCGCCGCTCTTGAAGTCGGCCAGCGCCTTGGTGCGCGCGCTCTGGCTCTTGTTGCCGTGGATGGCCATCGCGCTGATGTCCTGCTTCAGCAGGAATTCGACGAGGCGATTGGCTCCGTGCTTCATGCGGGTGAAGACCAGCACCTGGTGCCAATCGTTTTCCTTGATCAGGTGCGCGAGCAGCTCCTTCTTCATCTCGCGGCCGACCGGGTGCACCTTCTGCGCGATGGCGTCGTTGGTCTGGTTGCGGCGGGCCACTTCCACCAGCGCCGGCTTGTTGAGCAGGCGATCGGCGAGCGTCTTGATCTCGTCGCTGAAGGTGGCCGAGAAGAGCAGGCTCTGCTTCTGCTGCGGCAGGAGGGCGAGCACCTTCTTGATGTCGTGGATGAAGCCCATGTCGAGCATGCGATCGGCCTCGTCCAGCACGAAGATCTCGATGTGGCTGAGGTCGAGCGTGCGCTGTTGTGCGTGGTCGAGCAGGCGGCCCGGCGTCGCGACGAGGATGTCGACGCCCTTCTTGAGCTTGTCGATCTGCGGCTGCATGCCGACGCCGCCAAACATCACCATCGAGGTGAGCTTGGTGTGCTTGCCGTAGTTGCGCACGCTTTCCTCGACCTGCGCCGCGAGCTCGCGGGTGGGCGTGAGGATCAGCGCGCGGATCGGCAGGCGGCCGCGCGCGTCGCGCACCGAGGGCTTTTGCATCAGGCGGTGCAGCATCGGCAGCGTGAAGCCGGCGGTCTTGCCGGTGCCGGTCTGTGCGCCGCCGAGCAGGTCACCGCCTTGCAGCACGACGGGAATGGCTTGCGCCTGGATGGGGGTGGGAGTGTCGTAGCCCTGTTCGTGAACGGCACGCAGCAGCGGCTCGGCCAGGCCGAGAGAATCAAAAGACATGGATAAGGGGAAGAACGATCGGCCTGTCGCTTGAGTGCCAAGCGCCAGTCGCAGGCAGAGGGGGAAGGGGAGCCGGGCGGAGCCTCTCGGGCCGGGCTGGCTCATGTCAGAACTGACAGCGGCGCAGTGACTGGGCCTGCGACGGTGCCGCGATTCTAGCCGCCGTGCCCTTTCACGCCGGGGCCGTGTGGGCTTGCTGCGACGCGGGCCGTGCACTGATCCACACCGTGGCCATGCCCAGGAGGCCCAGCGGCACGCTCAGCCACGCGAGGTGCTGCATGCCCACCACCGACGAGGCCGCACCGCCCACCGCGGCGCCAAGCGCCGTGCCCACGTAGACCATCGAGCTGTTGAGCGAGAAGAGCAGCGGCGCCTGCGTCGGTGACAACACCGCAAGCCGTGTCTGTTGCGGGGCCATCATCCCGAAGCCGGCGACCGTCCACAGCATGAAGGTCGCGAGCATCGCGGCGTAGTGGCCCTGCGTGAGCGGCACCAGCGCCATCGTGACGACCATCAGCACGAGCTGCGCCATCAGCGTCTTGCGCGGGCCGAAGCGGTCGTTGGCCCAGCCGCCGAGCAGCGTGCCCACCACGCCGGCCACGCCGAAGAGCATGAGCGTGGCTGAGAGGCGATCGCCCGACATGGGGAAGAGCGCCTGCAGCACCGGCGCGATGTACGACCACACGATGAAGATCGCCATGAAGTAGAGCGCGGTGAGCGAGAGGATCCACCACGCAGCGGCGTTCTTCAGCACGCTCGACAGCCCGGCGAAACTCACCGTCGGCGCCGCCAGCTGCCTCGGCAGCACGAGCGCGAGCGTCGCGGCCGCCACGAGCGCCATGCCCATCACCAGCACGAAGGGCCAAGGCCAGCCGTAGCGCAACGCGAGCCACGCGCCGAGCGGCACGCCGATCACGTGGCTCAAGCTCATGCCGAGGAAGATGAACGACAGCGCACGGCCGCGCTTCTCCGGCTCGACGAGTGCGACGGTGATGCCCGCCGCGAGCGGCGTGAACATCGCGCCCACGCCCATCAGCACACGGCCTGCGAAAAGGACGAGAACGTGCGTCGCCAGCGCACACACCAGGCTGCCGCCGGCAAACATCAGCAAGCCTGCGCACATCGCGGAACGCCGCGACCAGCGCGACGTGGCGATCAGCGCCAGCGGCGTGAGCCCCGCGGTGGCGAGCGCGTAGACCGTCATCGCCTGCCCGGCCGAAGCCACGCTCACGCCGAGCCCGCGCGAGAGCGGCTCGAGGATGCCGCTCACGACGAAGGCGCCCGTGCCGATGACGAGGTTGCACAGGCTGAGCAGGATCAGAAGGCGCGGCATGAGAGGCGTCAGAAGGCGAAGAGCGGCGACCGTAGCAGAAAGGACCTGTCGCCGCTGTCACCACGCCATCGTTGCTGCCAGCCTCCCGACAGGTCGTCATCCATCGGAGGGACGAGCCCCCCGTAACGAGGGGTGCGTGATCCGTGCCCGCGTCGGTTCACGTCTTTCCAGGCAAGCCGTCTCGTGGTGAGCCGGCGCAAGCCGGGAGAACCGACATGAGCATCAAGGCGAAGGCAGCCCTCGATGCCGCAACCGCGTTCATCCCATAGGAGGACCCTCATGACACGCACCCTTCCCCGCGCCGTGGCCCTGGCCGCGGCGCTCTCGGTGGCCATCGCCACCACGGCGCAAGCCGCCTCACCGGCGGCCAGTGCCTGCCCCGACTACTTCTTCCTGAGCGGCAACCTCGCGCTCAACCCGAACTTCGAGGTGCCCGCGCCCGGCGTGCCCATCGGCACCGCCAAGTGCTGGCAGAACGGCGATCCGTCGCCCGTCACCTCGGCTGCGGCCCACTGGCAGATGCACAGCAGCAACGCCGGCGCGCCGGTGTGCTCCACGCTGGTCGCCGGCAGCGCGCCCGGCCCGGGCGGCAGCTACCTCCTCGCCTTCCGCGCCGGCGGCAACGAAGGCGGCATCTACCAGAGCCATGCGCTCGACCCGAAGAAGGCCTACATGTTCTCGGTGTGGGTGATGGTGCGCAGCGGCCAGGTCGCCATCCAGTCGCGCGCGATGACGGGCGGCCCGGTGGCGTGGACCAGCAAGATCGGCGAGTGGGAGCAGCTGCGCGTCTGCACCAACTCGCTGTCGAACACCGACATGCTGGTCGTCTTCAACCAGGCGGCCAACGGCGGCCTCTTCTACGTGGACCGCGCCGAGCTGCGCGAGATCCCCATCCGGGAGTGACGCCATGACAAGCCTTCTGCGAATCGTCGTCGCGGCCATCGTGGCCGTGGCCTGCACCTACCTCGCGGCCTGCGGCGGGGCCTCGCCCGCCAGCGGCTACGCCGACGAACTCACCGAGCCGGCGCCGGCGTCTGCCACCCGTGGCAGCACGCTCGGCGACCTGCCTGATGGACCCACCGAGACAAGGAGCACCCCATGAAGACGCTGTTTCTCATCGCCGCGCTGCTCGTCTGCAGTGCCAGCACCCTCGCCAAGAAAAAAAACGAAATCATGACCGACCGCTGCAGCCACGAGGTCACGATCGTGAACTGGGGCAACGGCCCCCACCCCTCCGGCGACCCCGTCTTCCTGAAGCGCCACAACGGCAAGACGGACTGGACGCCGCCCTTCACCGTGAAGCTCAGCGAAGACGGGTACATCCGCTGGTGGTGCCACTCCACCAAGGGCAACGCCTTCGACGCCGGCACCTGGCGCGTCAGGAACATCCACGGCGGCTTCGGCTGCAAGCTCTACGCCGACAACACGGCCGAAGACTGCGGGCCCAACGCGAGCTTCGACGTCGGCTCGTCGGAGTGGAAGGGCTGGACGGCCGAGCGCTCACGTTGCAAGAACCGCTCGAACAAGATCCGCGCCCGCCTCGATGGCGGCCGCAAGCTGCTCATCGAGTGCCTGGAGAAGTAAGGCCCGGCCGCTGCGTCGTGAGGCCTATTTCGCCTTGGCGAGGTAGGCCTTGCCCTGCGAGCCGACGAGGTCGACGATGTCGCCGATGGCGAGGCTCACGTCGATCAGGTGCAGGCCCCAGGTGTCGACCACCTTGCCGCCCACCACCACATCGCCGCCGATGTCGTCGGTGCGGGCGTCGGGGTTGACCGTCATCGCGAGGTAGCTGCCGTTGGCGTCGCTCTTGCACTGCGTGGTGACGAGACCAGGCAGCGCGAAGAACGGGGTGTCGACCGAGGCCACGAGGGCCTGCCACTTCGGCGTGCCCGTGCCCGTGGCCACGCTCACGTCGGCGCGCTTGGAGAACCAGGCCTTGGGCTGCGCGGCACCGCCGGCAAGGGCGGCGGGGTTGTTGCATGCCACGGCGTCGTTGACGGTGGCGCGGCCGAAGAGCGAGCCTTGCGGCGGTGGCGTGTTGGCGCGGAACGAGACGTACGACACCGCGCAGCCGGTCTGGGTCGCGCTGCGGCACAGCGGCGTCGACTTGAAGGCACCACCCACGTCCTGCCCCTTCGGCACGTTGAGGTTGGCGCCGATGGGCATCACCGAGATGAGTTGCTTGTGCACCGGCTTGCCTTCGATCTCCTTGGCCACGAGCTCGGTGATCATGCGTGAGCCTTGCGAGTGGCCGATCAGCACCACGCCGCGGCCCTTGTTGTCGTGGGCGAGGTAGTGCCGCCAGGCGGCGACCACGTCGCCATAGGCCATGGCGGCGTCCATCGCCATGGGCGTGGGCGTGAAGCGGCTGCGCAGCCCGGCCAGGGTGATCTGGCGGTAGAGCGGCGCGAACAGGCGGCACTGCGTGCGCAGCGGCGAGAACTGCGCGAAGGTCACGCCGTTCTCTTCGGGGCCGGCGTTCATGTCGCTGTTGCCGCCCGGGTCGTTCGACACGGTCGGGTAGACGTAGAAGCAGTCGATCGGCGCGTTGGCGTTGGCCACGACCGGCGGGCTCACGCTGCGCTTGCCGTCGGCCGTGATGGTGGTGATGCTCAACGGCAGCGCGCAGACGTCGTTGCGGCCGGGGCGGCACAGCCAGGTGTCGGGCTTGTTGTAGTCGACGCCGCTGGGGGTCGTGCCTGTCGGCGTTGCAGCGGGCGTGGCCGTCGCGGGTGCGGCTGCAGGGGCAGCCGTGCGGGTGGCGCAGCCCGTCAGCAGTGCGGAGCCTCCTGCGAGGGTGAAGGCGAGGGCAAGGGCGCGTTTGGAAGGGGTCATGGTCAGGGTGCCGCGGCTCGTCGCAGGCTCGGCGTTAGTAGACGACAGTTCTATTATCTTGACCCCTGGCTCGAAGGCACTGCGGGTGATCCCGCTGTTCCCGAGGACGCCCGGCAAGGCCGGGCTTCCTCTTTGGCTATTGCTGAACCGCCTTCTTGGCCGCCGCGTCTTGAGGGATCTTCGGCGGAGAAGGCTTTTTGGCGCCGGCGATGTTGCCTCCCTTGTCCGTGTCGGCACTGCCCGGCGTGGCGGTGCCTGCCTTTTCTCCCGAAATGCTCTTGCCTTGCTGAGTGCCGGTCTGGGGCGACGAAGCACTCTTGGCCGTGGTCTTGCCCGCGCTGGGCGCCTTCGACTTCTCGTCTGCCGCGTGTGCGGCGGTCACGCAAAGGAGCGCCGCACAGAATGCCAGTACGGCGTGCAGGCCACCGCGAATCGTGTTGCTCATTGTCATCTCCTTGGTCAGTAGGCCATCAGGGCCAATAGGGGGGCGGGGGAAAGTCGGACTGTCGGCCCCTGTTCCAACAGCTTCTGGGATAGAACGGAAAAGGTGTGCGAATCAGGTCGGGTGGCGAGAACTTCGCCGTAGGCACGAAGCGATGTTGCGAAGACCGCCCGATTCTGTGGCGTCGGCTGCGAGCGCCAGCGCGCTTGGGCGCGCATCACATCGACCTTCCACCGATCGGGATGGCCCTCAGGCAGGAGCGAGATTGCCATGGCGTGGGCGGACTCATAGAGGGGGGTTGCCGTGGCTGCGCCTAGTTCGGCGTCGACTGCAATCGCCTTGAGCATGAGCGTTGGCCAGATGTCGGCGTGACGCGGCCCATAGATTGCGTGCTGGTTCTCGAGTGCCGCGTCCAGCATGGCCCGGGCACCGGTGACCTGCCCGCGCCGAAGCTCGCACTCGGCCATGAGCATGCGATTGCGCTCGGCAAACGGCCTGCTGGTTCCTTCGCCGGATTCGAAGTGCACGAGGTTCTCGCGCAGCAGCGGTTCGGCCAGGGCGCATTGGCCGCGTCTCAATGCGTGACGCGCGACGATTGTCTGCACGACCTGCCGCACATTCGGCTCGGTCGACCGGGTCGCTCTTTGAAGAGCGTCGTTCAGCGCTGCTTCGGCTTTGCCCAGCTCGCCGCTGTGAAAGTGGGCGATGGCCAAGGAGGCCAGGCCATAGATCGTGTAGGTGTCTTCTTCGCCGTAGTACTTGCGCAGCTCGTCGAGCAAGGGCTGGAGCTGGTTCGCGGCCTCGCGGTATTGCCCCAGGTCCAACTCGAAGATCGCCATGTCGTAGCGCGCGAGCAGGCCATAGACGGGCTTTGTGCGGGGGATGCTTTCGACCGCCGAGGCAAGGGCGCACCGTGCCTCTGACCAACGACCCAACTCCCGCAGCGCAACAGCCTGTTCCTGCAAGGCATGAATGTGGCTCGGATGGCCTGCTCCCAAATTCCGGGCAGCCAGCGCGACCGCTTTCGCGAGCTGGGTCTCTGCGTCGCCGAGCTTTCCCTCCCGCCTGGCAATCTCGCCCAGCTCGATCTGCGCGTTGACGGCTTCAGCGGCGGATGCCTTGCCCATGCGCTGTGCGACGGCTGTCAGTTCGGAGAGCAAGGACTTGGCTTCCTCCGTCTGACCGACGCGTGACTTCATGTAGGCCAGCCCCTGCATCACCTGCAGATACTGGCTCGTCGATGTTTGGCCGGAATCGATGAGGTGCTGCCGGCTGATGGTGAGTGCATCCAGGGCGGCCGTCATGTCTCCCGAAGACTGAAGCATCAGGCCAAGAGGTCGAGCGACTTCACCTCGCAATGCGGGGTCGGTCTCCAGATCCTTCTTCGCTTGGCTCCAACCTTTGCGCAGGAGGTCGACCACTGGCACCTGTGCCTTGCCGCTTTCTTCAGGCGCGAGGTCGGTGAAGATGTTGGTCAGCACCTTGATGACCGCTTTCGTGCGATCGGTTTCCTGCGCTGCGTTGCGCCATTGCCATGCCGTCGCGGTGATGCCCAGCACCAGGGTGAGCATCACCCCGGCCAATGCTGCCACCTGCACCCGGTTGCGCTGCGCGAACTTCCGCGCGCGGTAGCCGAACGTGTCGGGCTGTGCGCTCACCGGCTGGTGGTCCAGATGCCGCTGCAGGTCGTCACGCAGCTCCTGCACCGTCGCGTAGCGTTCGCTGGGTAGCTTTTTCAGCGCCTTGGCGACGATGGTTTCCAGGTCACCGCGCAATGCCTGCTGGAGTGACGCAAGGCTCGCATTCCGCGAGAGGCCGGCGTCGGGCGACTCGCGCAGCGCCGCCGTCAGGCTGCGTGGCGGCTCTTCGACGATGGCGCGGGCCAGTGCCGCCACGCCGCGCGATGTGCTCGCATACGGCCGCGCGCCGCTCAGCAGGCCGAACAGCACCACCCCGAGTGCATACACATCGGTCGCTGTCGTGATCGGCTGCCCCTCGATCTGCTCCGGCGCCGCGTACTCCGGCGTCAGCCCCGCCGGTGCGGCGCGGGTCAGTTCGGTCTGCTCCAGGTCGTCATCGCCCGCCAGCAGCTTGGCCACCCCGAAGTCGAGCAGCTTCACATGCCCGTCATCGGTGACGAGGATGTTGGCCGGCTTCAGGTCGCGGTGCACCACCAGGTGCGAGTGCGCATACGCGACCGCCTCGCACACCTGCATGAAGAGCTTGAGGCGCGCCTCGATGCCGAGCTTGCGCGCGTCGCACCAGTGGTCGATGCGTTCGCCTGGCACGTATTCGAGCACCAGATAGCGCGTGCCGTCGGGCGCCAGGCCGGCGTCGAGCAGCTGCGCGATGTGGGGGTGGGTGAGGCGTGCGAGGAACTCGCCTTCGCGGGCGAAGCGGGCCTGGGCTTGCGCGTCCAGGCGGGTGGAATGGAGGAGCTTGACGGCCGCACGGCCGGCGTAGAGGCCGTCGCTGCGGGTGGCGCGCCACACGTGGCCCATGCCGCCAGAGCCGATGGGCTCGCGCAGCTCCCAGGCGCCGAGGCGGGTGCCGGTCCAGTGCGATGCCGCTGGCGGCTCGGCGGCGGGCACCTGCGCCGCTTCGGCGAGAAAGTCGTGCGCTTCGGCCGCGCGGTCGGCCTCGATCATCGCCAGCAGGCGAGGGTAGAGCGTCGGGTGCTCGGCCTGGATTCGCTTCAGCTCGGCCGCACGCGCAGGCTCGTCCGCATCGGCCCAGCGGTCGAACAAGGCCAGCACCTCGCGCCATGCTTGGGTCGACGGCGCGGTGATGGCCACGGCCACCCTCAGGCGCTGAGGTAGTCGAACAGGAACGCCCGCGCACGCCGCCAGTCGCGCTTGAGCGTGGGCACCGACAGCTCCATCACTTCGGCGATCTCTTCCATCGTCATGCCGCCGAAATAGCGCATCTCCACCAGCCTGTGCCCGCGCGCGTCCACCCGCTCCAGTGCCTGCAGGGCCTCGTCGACCGACAGCACGTCGGGCTGCCCCGGCAGGTCTTCGAAGGCACCGGTGCTGAGGGTGACCTCGGCCACGCCACCGCCGCGCTTCTGTGCAGCACGCTCGCGCACGTGGTCGACGATCACGCTGCGCATCACGGTGCTCGCATACGCGAAGAACTGGCGCCGGCTGCTGCCGGCAGGCGCATCGCCGCAGCGCAGCCAGGCCTCGTGGACGATGGACGAGGGGTCGAGCGTGATGGGGCCAGCCTTGGCGAGGTGGCCGCGCGCCAGGCGCTTGAGGTCGGCGTAGAGCAGGGTGAAGAGGCGGTCCTTCGCACCGCTGTCGCCCGACTGGATCTGTTCAAGCAGCAAGGTGACTTCGCTCATGGTGGAGGCCATTCTATGGAGCGCCCACCCCCCTAACTCGTGGCGATCCGTTTGCGGGAGTTCCTGCGTCTGTGGAGGTAGAGAGGAAGCCTTCGGGTCACGCGACCGGAGTCTCTGAATCAACTCATGCGGGTGTGCTTCCAGCCTGCCGTCACCTCAAGGACTATGACCGTGAACATCACCAATATCAAACCGATCAGCGCGCAGAAGACAGGCAGCAACTGGCTGCTGACGGTGAAGTACACCGCGAACTTCACCGCGGAAGAGGCAACGACCCACAACTACACCTTCCGTGACTCCCTTTCGATCCGCGAGGAAGACGACACCTCCGGCGACGATGTCGTCACCGGGTTCGTGGGTGCCAGCAACTTCAACCCCAGCGCGCTTTCCGTTTCGCGAACGCTGGTGGCCAAGGTGAGCGAGGAAGACCTGGACACCGAGCTGGGCGGCGAGGAGATCTATGCAAGGATCCGCCTGCGCAACCTCACCACCGGTGGGGTTCCGAAGCACAAGAACACCGCCGTCATCAATCTGGCACCGTAAGGCGCGAGAGGCTTGCGGAGTTAAGGCACCGCGTGGACCGGTTGTCCCGGATAATCCCGGGTTTCCGGTTCCACCAGCGAGTAGCTTCCCCATGGCCCAGTACGTCTTCACCATGAACCGCGTCGGCAAGATCGTTCCGCCGAAGCGCCAGATCCTCAAGAACATCTCGCTCAGCTTCTTCCCCGGAGCCAAGATCGGCATGCTGGGCCTGAACGGCTCGGGCAAGTCGACCCTGCTCAAGATCATGGCCGGCGTGGACAAGGACATCGAGGGCGAAGCCACCCCGATGCCGGGCATCAAGATCGGCTACCTGCCCCAGGAGCCCCAGCTCAACCCCGACCAGACCGTTCGCGAGGCGGTGGAAGAGGGCATCGGCGGCGTGCTGGCCGCCAAGGCCCGTCTGGAACAGGTCTACGCCGAATACGCCGATGAGAACGCCGACTTCGACAAGCTGGCCGCCGAGCAGGCCGAGCTCGAGGCCATCATCGCCGCCGCCGGCAGCGAAAACACCGACCTGCAGCTCGAGCTCGCCGCCGACGCGCTGCGCCTGCCGCCCTGGGACGCCACCATCGGCCACCTCTCCGGCGGTGAGAAGCGCCGCGTGGCCCTGTGCCGCCTGCTGCTGAGCAAGCCCGACATGCTGCTGCTCGACGAGCCCACCAACCACCTCGACGCCGAATCCGTCGACTGGCTGGAGCAGTTCCTGCAGCGCTTCCCCGGCACCGTGGTGGCCATCACCCACGACCGCTACTTCCTCGACAACGCCGCCGAGTGGATCCTCGAACTCGACCGCGGATCGGGCATCCCCTGGAAGGGCAACTACTCCACCTGGCTCGACCAGAAGGAGCAGCGCCTCGAGCAGGAACAGAAGAGCGAAGACGCCCGCATGAAGGCGATGAAGAAGGAACTGGAGTGGGTGCGCCAGAACCCCAAGGGCCGCCAGGCCAAGAGCAAGGCACGCATCGCCCGCTTCGAGGAGCTCTCCGACGTCGACTACCAGAAGCGCAACGAGACCAACGAGATCTTCATCCCGGTGGGCGACCGCCTGGGCCATGAAGTGCTCGAGTTCGAGAACGTCACCAAGAGCTTCGGCGACCGCGTGCTGATCGACAACCTGAGCTTCAAGGTGCCGGCCGGCGCCATCGTCGGCATCATCGGCCCCAACGGCGCCGGCAAGTCGACGCTCTTCCGCATGATCTCCGGCCAGGAAAAACCCGACAGTGGCACCGTGAAGATCGGCCCGACGGCCAAGCTCGCCTTCGTGGACCAGAGCCGCGAATCGCTCAGCGCCGACAAGACCGTGTGGGAAGACGTCTCGGGCGGCCTCGACAACATCGTCGTCGGCAAATTCGTGATGCCCTCGCGTGCCTACATCGGCCGCTTCAACTTCAAGGGCAACGACCAGCAGAAGCTCGTCGGCTCGCTGTCGGGTGGTGAACGTGGCCGCCTGCACCTGGCGAAGACGCTGGCCCAGGGCGGCAACGTGCTGATGCTCGACGAACCGTCGAACGACCTCGACGTCGAAACCCTGCGCGCCCTGGAAGACGCGCTGCTCGAATTCGCCGGCAGCGTGATGGTCATCTCGCACGACCGCTGGTTCCTCGACCGCATCGCCACCCACATCCTCGCCTGCGAAGGCGATTCGAAATGGGTCTTCTTCGACGGCAACTACCAGGAGTATGAAGCCGACAAGAAGCGCCGCCTGGGTGAAGAGGGTGCCCGGCCGAAGCGTGTGCGGTTCAAGGCGCTGAAATAAGCAGGCACTTGTCGATTTGAGCGGAGGTCGTTCGTCGTAGAGGCATGAACGACACCCCGACCCCCACCCGAGCCGGCCCACGCGAGTGGACCGGCCTTGCCGTCATCGCCCTGCCGTGCTTCGTGTACGCCATGGACTTGACGGTGCTCAACCTGGCCCTGCCGGCCATCAGCCGCGAGCTGCGCCCCACCGCGTCGCAGCTGCTGTGGATCATCGACATCTACGGCTTCCTCGTTGCCGGCTTCCTGATCACCATGGGCACGCTCGGCGACCGCATCGGGCGGCGCAAGCTGCTGCTGATCGGCGCCGCGGCATTTGCAGCGGCCTCGCTGGTGGCTGCCTTCTCCAGCACGCCGGAAATGCTGATCGCGATGCGGGCCCTGCTGGGCCTGGCCGGCGCGACGGTGGCGCCGTCGACCATGTCCCTGATCCGCAACATGTTCCATGACGAGCACCAGCGGCAGTTCGCCATCGGCGTGTGGATCGCGAGCTTCTCGCTGGGTGCGGCCATCGGGCCGCTGGTGGGCGGCGCGCTGCTGGAATTCTTCTGGTGGGGCTCGGTCTTCCTCGTGGCCGTGCCGGTGATGGTGCTGCTGCTCCTGCTCGGCCCGAAGCTGCTGCCCGAATACAAGGACCCGAACGCCGGGCGAATCGACCTCGCGAGCGTGGCGTTGTGTCTGGCGGCGGTGCTGCCTACCGTCTACGGCTTCAAGCTGATCGCCGAGCACGGCGTTGCGTTGGCAAACGTGCCGTGGCTCGTGGTGGGCATGGTGTGCGGCGTGTTCTTCGTGCGGCGGCAGAACGGGCTCGACTACCCGCTGCTCGACATGTCGCTCTTTCGCAGCGCCGCCTTCAGCGCGGCCATCACGGCCTACGGGCTGTCGGCGCTGGCGATGTTCGGCGTGTTCATCTTCATCTCGCAGTACCTGCAGCTGGTGCAGGGCCTGTCGCCGCTGCAGGCCGGCATCGCCACCGTGCCGGGGGCGCTCGGCTTCGTGGTGGGCTCCATGCTCACGCCACGACTGGCCCGGCACGTGGCACCGGCGGCCGTGCTGGTGTGGGGCCTGGTCGCGGCGGCGGCCGGCTTCGGCTTCATTTTCTTCGCCGGCACCGAGCACGGCCTCGCCTTGCTGATCGTGGGCAACGTGGTGATGAGCCTCGGCATGGCGCCGGTCTTCACGCTGGGCAACGAGATGATCATCACCGCCGCGCCGCCCGAGCGCGCGGGTGCGGCCTCGGCGGTGTCGGAGACCGCAGCCGAGTTCAGCGGCGCGATGGGCATCGCGCTCTTCGGCAGCCTGGGCACGGTGGTCTACCGCACCACGCTCGCCGACCTGCTGCCGGCCGGCCTGCCAGCCGAGACGGCGGCCACCGCGGCAACGACGCTCGGGGCCGCGATGGCTGCCGCACAGGCGCTGCCGGAGGCGATGGGCCAGCCCCTGCTGTCGGGGGCCACGGAGGCCTTCAACCGCGTGCTGCAGATCAACGCGATCCTCGGCGGGGCCATCGTGTTGGGGGCGAGCGCCATGGCCGCACGCATCCTGCGAAAGCGCTCGAACTGAGGGCCCAGCACTGATGATTCTGGGGGGATGGCACGCTTGACGCCTCCCCGTCGCCGGCTCGACGATGCACTCTCTCACCAGGGAGACAAGAGCATGGCGACCACCCCGAAGGTTCCGAAGAAGGCTCCAACAAAGAAGCTGCCCACGCAGCCCTTCCTGCGCGTCGCCAAGCCCGACCCGCCCGACGCACGCGACCGCCCCTTCCGTCCCCAGATCGGCCTGACACCGGCTGCGACCTGGTTCCCCAAGACCGGCCTGCCGGTCAAGAACCAGGGCGACACCAACGCCTGCACCGGCTTCAGCCTCGCACTCGTCGTCGAGCACCTGCTGCGCAGCTCCGGCCGCGAGAAGGCGCCGGCCATCTCGTCCTTCATGCTGTACTCGATGGCCCGCCGCTACGACGAGTTCCCGGGCTCGGTGCAGGACAAGGGCTCCAGCCTGCGCGGTGCGCTCAAGGGCTGGTTCAAGCACGGCGCCTGTCGCGAGGAATTGTTCAACGACCTCGCCATGCCACCGGCCAGCAAGAAGATCGAGGACGACTGGTGGTTCGATGCGGTGAAGCGCCCGCTCGGTGCCTACTACCGCATCGACACCCGCTCGCTCGCCGACATGCACGCCGCCATCAACGAGGTGGGCATCCTCTACGCGAGCGCCGGCTGCCATGCCGGCTGGGACGAAGGGCTCAAGCAGCCGCTGATGGCCAGACGCCCGGCGTCGTTCAAGAATGTGTGGGAGATCCCGGTCAAGGGCGGCCAGGCCGACCACCCGGGCCATGCGTTCGCGATCGTCGGCTACAACGAGCGCGGCTTCCTGATCCAGAACTCCTGGGGCCCGAAGTGGGGCTCGCACGGCTACGGCCTGCTCACCTACGACGACTGGCTGCGCAACGCGATGGACTGCTGGGTGGCGCAACTCGGCGTCGTCACACGCGACCACACCGAGATCTCGCGCAGCATCACGCTGCGCACCGACAAGCAAGGCAAGGTGGCCCTTGCCGCGAGCGAGGTGTTGCGCAACCGCGAGATCTCGCCCTTCATCCTCAACATGGGCAACAACGGCGCCCTGAGCAACAGCGGCGTCTTCCGCACGCAGCCCGACGACGTGCGGGCGCTGGTCGACGTGCACCTGGCCGAAGCGCGCAAGCGCTGGGGCCTGCAGAACGGCGTCGTCGACGTGTGCATCTACGCCCACGGCGGGCTGGTCGGCGAGGAGAAGGCCGCCAACATCGCGGCCGAGTGGATCCCCATGCTGTACGAGCAGAAGATCTTCCCCATCTTCCTGATGTGGGAGACCGAATTCTTCGGCACGCTCATCAACCTGATCACCGACGCCATCAAGGGCGTGCCGCGCAGCACCGGCTTCAGCTTCGAGGACTGGTGGAACGAGCGCATCGAGCAGCTCGTGGCGCGCCCCGGCACGCGCCTGTGGGGCGAGATGAAGCAGAACGCCGATGCGATGAGCGCCTACCGCGAGGGCGTGCCCGACGACGAGCAGGCCGGCCTCGTGCTGCTGTACCGCCACTTCAAGCACTCGGTGGCCGACAAGCGCGTGCGCCTGCACGTGGTGGGCCATTCGGCGGGCAGCATCGTGTCGAGCTTCATGATCGACCGGCTGGTGCAGGAGGGCATGCCCTTCGAGTCGGCCTCGTTCATGGCGCCGGCCGTGCGGGTCGACTGGTTCGACCGGCGCGTGCGGCCGCACCTGCAAAGCGGTGCGCTCAAGCGCTACCAGCAGTTCCACCTCACCGACCGGGCCGAGCAGGACGACGGCAGCTGCGGTGCCTACCGTCGCTCGCTGCTGTACCTGGTGAGCGAAGCCTTCGAGGGCGGTCGCAGCACGCCGATCCTCGGCATGCAGAAGTTCTTCGACGTCTATGGGGCGGGCCTGCCCAACACCACCGCCCACCTGGCCCCGGGCCCGGTGAGCGCCGCCACGGAGCACGGCGCCTTCGACGAAGACCCGGGGACGCGCAAGCGCATCCTCGAGTTCATCCAGCAGGGCTGATCAGGCGGCTTTGATCACGCCGCTTTGGCGACCGGCGGCTGGTCGCGCTTGAGCTCGCCGCCCAGCGCGTCGACGAGCTGGGGGATCAGCTGCGACAGCTCGCCGGTGGTGATGGCCACGTCGGTGTCGAAGCCGTTGTCTTCGCTTTGCGTCGAGCCGGCGCCTTCGAGCGCCACGTCGAGCAGCTTGATCTTCTTCAGCGCCATCGCCTCGTTGAGCACGAAGGAGACCCGGCCGTTCCACGTCATTGCCAGCGAGGTGGGCAGCTTGCCCTGCGTGATGTGCTCGCCGACCTCCTCGATGTCGAGCGTGTGGCGGGCGTAGCGCACGGTGGCCTTCTCGCTGTCGGGCTGCTTGAGCTCGCATTCGCGGTCGATGCTGAAGCCGGCCGGGGCCTCGCGCGTCTTCAGCCACTCGGCCATCGCGGTGGCGGGCGACATCTCGGTCTGCAGCAGCGTGAGCGTGATGCCACCGCCCAGCAGCTCCACCAGCAGCGAAACCACGCGGTCAGCCGCCTTGGTGCTGCCCGCGCCCACGACGACGAGCTGCGCGCGCGGGTCGATCCACACGGGGGTCGTCGAGCGCTTGGGAAACGCGCGCGGCAGCAGCCCGTGCACGATGTCTTCCTTCAGCGCCTTGGCCTTCTTGCCCTTGGGGCGGCGGCCGGTGTCGGCTTCGATCTTGTCGAGCTCGGCCTCGAGCTGGTTCTTGATGACCTGGCTGGGCACGGCCTTGCGCTCGGTGCAGAGCTTGAGGATGAGCTGGCCGCCCACGCCTTCCATCAGCGCGGCGTGCTTCTCGCCGCGGGGCTCGACCCAGCCGGCCGATTCGGGTTGCGAGGCTCCGCACTCGACGAAGCGGCCATTGAGCAGGCGCTTCTCCATCTCGGCGGAAGAGGGCGGCTCCCAGGAGCCGATGCGGTAGATGAGGGCGTTCTTGAACATGGGCCGCGGATTCTAGGGCGCGGCCTCCTGCTCAGATGGGTTTCGTGCGCTCGTCGAGCCAGGCCAGTGCGTCACCCGTCACGAGAGGCGCAATCCGCTCGCGAACCACCGAGTGATAGTGGTTGAGCCAGTCGATCTCGTCCTGGCGCAGCAGCGCGCGGTCGATGCAGCGGGTGTCGATGGGGCACAGCGTGAGCGTCTCGAATTCGAGGAACTCGCCGAAACGGCCGCCTTCTTGTGTGTCGGCCGGCACGTTGAGCACCAGGTTCTCGATGCGGATGCCCCACTGGCCTTCTCGGTACAGGCCGGGCTCGATGCTCGTGACCATGCCGGGCTCCATCGCCATGTGGGGCGAGGGCACCGCCTTCGAGATGCTCTGCGGGCCTTCGTGCACGTTGAGGAAGTAGCCCACGCCGTGGCCGGTGCCGTGGCCGTAGTCCAGGCCCTGCTCCCACAGCGGCGCGCGGGCGATGGCATCGAGCATCGGGGAGAGCGTGCCGCGCGGGAAACGGGTGCGGCTGAGCGCGATGGTGCCGCGCAGGACCAGCGTGTAGTCGCGCTTCTGTGCCGCGGTCGGTGTGCCAATCGGCCAGACGCGGGTGATGTCCGTCGTGCCGCCGAGGTACTGGCCGCCGGAGTCGATCAGCAGCAGCCCCTGCCCCTCGATCACCGCATGCGACTCGGGCGTGGCGCGGTAGTGCGGCATCGCACCGTTGGCGTTGAAGCCGGCGATGGTGGAGAAGCTCAGGCCCACGAAGCCTTCGCGTTTCGCGCGGGCGGCGGAGAGCTTTTCGTCGATGGTGAGTTCGGTGATGGGCTCGCTGCGCTCGGTGCGCTCCTGGCCGAGCGCCTGCTCGAACCAGGCGTAGAACTCGCACATCGCCGCGCCGTCCTGCACCATCGCCTGTCGGATGTGGGCAGCCTCGGCGCTGCTCTTGCGGCTCTTGAAGAGCGTGCTCGGGTTGATGGCTTCGATGACCTTGACGTGGGCCGGCACGTTCTCGCGCAGGCCGAGCGTCACGCGGGCGGGGTCGATCAGCAGCACGTCGCGCTCGACCAGCGCCTGGAGCGCCTTGCCGGCCTCGGCATACGGTGCGAGCGTCACGCCATCCGCCTGCAGCGCGGCCTGCACGTTCGCGGGCACCTTGCCGTCGGCGACGAAGAGCGTCGCACCGTGCAGCCCGATCAGCGCGTGGGCCAGGAAGACCGGGTTGTAGGTGACGTCGGCGCCGCGCAGGTTGAAGAGCCAGGCGATGTCGTCGACCGTCGAGACGAAGTGCTGGTTGGCGCCGTGGCGTGCCATCGCCTCGCGCACCTGGCCGAGCTTCGCGCTGCGCGCGAGCGGTGCATGTGGCGGCTGGTGCTCGTAGACCGGCGCATCGGGCAGGCCGGGGCGCTCGGGCCAGATGGCGGCAAGCACGTCGAAGTCGGTACGCAACTTCACGCCTGCGGCGGCCAGGCGGGTCTTGAGCGCCTGTGCCGCGGCAAGGCCCAGCACGCTGCCGTCGACGCCCACCGTCTCGCCCGCCTTCGCGGTGGTGGCGAGCCAGTCGAGGTGGTGCGAGGCGGCGCCGGTCGGGATCTTCACGAGCTCGATGCCGTTTCCGGCGATCTCGGCCTCGGCCTGCACCCAGTAGCGGCTGTCGGCGAACAGCGCGGCCTTGTCGAGCGCGACCGCCAGCGTGCCCATCGAGCCGGTGAAGCCCGACAGCCACTGCCGGCCCTGCCAGCGCTCGGGCAGGTACTCGGAGAGGTGCGGGTCGCTGGAAGGCACCAGGACAGCGGCGAGGCCTTGCTGCTTCAATGCGTCGCGCACGCGCTCGATGCGCAGGCGGATGGGGGAGGTGCGGGTGTCCATGGTCGGGTCCGATCGGGCTGCGGCCTGCCCGGGACGGGCCGGCGCCAAGGTGGGTTTGATTCTAGGAGTGGCCTTCGGGTTGCCCCGGCTGGCGGCGAGGTCTTCGGGGTCAGGCCAACGGCTGGGTGTCCGGGGCGTCTTGCAAGGGCGGGGCGAGCGGCGCTTCGGGCCCACGCGGGGCCTCCGCCACCACGCGCGCGTGGCGCTCGAAGGTCATGTACGCCCAGGCCCAGTCGATCAGCACCACCAGCCGGTTGCGGAAGCCGATGAGGAAGTAGATGTGCGCGAAGAGCCAGAAAATCCACGCGAGGAAGCCCGAGAAGCGCAGCGCGCCGAAGACCGGCACGGCGAGGTCGACGACGGCCGCCCGGCGGCCGATGGTCGCGAGGCTGCCGTAGTCGCGGTAGCGGAAGGCCTCGGTCGGCTCGTGCTTCAGCCGGCGCAGGATGTTGGCCGCGGCGAGCCGGCCCATCTGCTTGGCGGCCGGGCTCACGCCGGGCACGGGCGTGGGGTCGCCGTCGCCATAGCTGCGTGCGGCGGCGAGGTCGCCGATCACGTAGACGTTCGGGTGGTCGAGCAGGCTCAGGTCGGGCTGCACGACCACACGCCCGGCGCGGTCGAGCTCGGCGTTGGCCGTGGCGGCGAGCGAGCGGCCGAGCGGCGAGCCGGCCACGCCCGCGGCCCAGACCACGGTGCGCGTGGGCAGGTGGTTGGTGAGCAGCACGTCGCCTTCGTGGCCTTCGTAGGTGACGCCCGTCTCGTCGATCGCGTTCACCTTGCAGCCGGTGCGCACGTCGACCTTCAGGCGCTTGAGTTGCTCGCGCGCGCGCTGCGAGAGTTCGGGCACGAAGCTGCCCAGCACCTTGTCGGAGCCTTCGAGCAGCACCACGCGCGCGAGCTTGGAGTCGATGCGGCGGAACTGCTGCGCGAGCGTGTGCTGCGCGATCTCGGCCAGCGTGCCGGCCATCTCGACGCCCGTGGGCCCGGCGCCGACGACGACGAAGCTCATCCACGCGGCGCGCTCGGCCGGGTCGGCACTGCGCTCGGCGCGCTCGAAGGCGCCGATGACCCGCGCGCGGATGTCGAACGCATCGGCCAGCGTCTTCAGGCCCGGCGCGTGCTGCGCCCAGTCGTCGTGGCCGAAGTAGCTGTGCGTGGCACCCGCCGCGACGACGAGGTGGTCGTAGTCGAGCCGCTCGCCATCGTCGAGCACCACCGACTTGTCGGCCGCGTCGATGGCCGTCACCTCCGCCTGAAGCACGGTGAGGTTGCCGCGCCTCATCTCGCGGCGAAGGATGTGGCGGATCGGCGCCGAGATCGCCGGCGCCGAAAGCCCGGCGGTCGCCACCTGGTAGAGCAGCGGCTGGAAGAGGTGGTGGTTGGTGCGGTCGATCAGCGTGATGTTGACGGCGGCCTTTGACAAGGCCTTCACCGCTTCGAGGCCACCGAAGCCGCAGCCGATGATGATCACGTTGGGTTTGTGGTTGGGGCGGGGTTTCATCGGTCGTCTTGTTCTCAATTCCTGAAACCGGAAACGGTCATGGTGGCGTGCGCGCGACCTCTAAGCGCCCCCGCACAAGTTGGATGTGGCTGCGCAGCGCATACAGCTCATCCGCATAGCTCAGCGGCACCGACACCTGCTCCACGCTGCGCTCGATGTCGTCCAGCTCCTTCAGCAGCTCGGTGGCAGGCCGCTGCCCCTGCGCGTCCTCCACCACCCGCAGCCGCCCGTACCAGCGGAACACGCGAGAGCGGATGCGAAATTCATACAGCGGCGGGAGCACGCGGCTCAGCGGAATGAGGATCGCGACGATCGACAGCAGCGCCACCCACATGCGGTCGACCAGGTTGGCCAGCCAGAAGGGGAGGAAGCGTTGCAGGAAGGGTGGCCCCTTGGCGTAGAAGCGCTGGGCTTCGTCGGCGACGGGGCGCTCGGTGCCCTTGATGCTCGGAAAGTCGCCCTTGCGTTGGAACCAGCCGGCCTCGCCGTGGATCTGCTGCGCCGCCTGCACGAAGAGCTGGATCAGCGCCGGATGCGTGCCCTGACGGGCCACCAGCGTGGCGGTGGGGGCGACCAGGTGCACGTCGGCCGGTGGCATGTCGGCCGCGAGGTCGACCACGCCGCGCGGCAGCGTCACCGGGCTCAGGAAGGCGAAGCGGCGCGAGTAGGCGTCGGCCTGCGAGAAGCTGAAGAGCTTGATGCCGGGTGTCTGCAGCAGCATCTGCACCATCACCGACTCGGGGGCGCTGGCGAAGGTGACCGCGTCGATGTTGCCTTCGAGCAGGCCTTGCACGGCCGGCGTCTGCGGATTGCGCAACAGGGTGATGGTGTCGGTGTCGACCTTGTTGGCTTCGAGCAGCCGCCGCATCAGGTTGGGCACGCCGCTGCCGCGGGCGCCGATGTTGAGCTTCCAACCCGGCAGCTGGGCCAGGCTGGTCAGCGAATCGGCCTTCAGCAGGCGCTTGGCCGAATCCTCGCGGTAGAAGATCCACACCGGCTCGTAGAAGAGGCTGCCGAGCGACACCAGCGAGTCCTCTTCCTCCTCGGCCGGCCGGCGGTCGCGCTCGTCGGCGCCGCCTTGCACGAAGGCGATGTCGACACCGGAGGCCGGGTCGCGCAGCAGCCGCAGGTTCTCGGCGGCGCCATTGGTCGGCCTCAGTTCGACGGTGATGCCGTGCTGCTGGAGGAACTGCACATAGCGCTTGCCGAACTCGGCATAGGCGCCCTGGTCGACGCCGGTGGCCAGCACCACCTTGCGCGGCGGCGTGGGGTCGAGCACCCAGTAGGCCACCACGAGCAGCGCCAGTGCCAGCAGCAGGAAGGGGCCGGCGGTGGCGAGCAGGTCACGGGCCGACAGCAGCGTGTTGCGCAGGACTTTGGGCATGACGGGAACGATACCGTATGCTTTTTCGACCTTTGCCCTTTGACCCCAGATGCGCATCCTCCTCGTCGAAGACGACCGCATGATCGGCGACAGCCTGCGCAACACGCTGCGCCAGGAGGGCCATGCCGTGGACTGGGTGCGCGACACCGGCGCCGCCCAGGCCACGCTCGGCACGGAGAAGTTCGACCTCGTGCTGCTCGACCTCGGCCTGCCGCCCACTGCCGACGCCGCCCCCAGCGGCGAGGGCGGCTTGGGCGTGCTGCGCTGGCTGCGTGGCCGCGCCGACGCCACGCCGGTGATCGTGCTGACCGCGCGAGACGCGCTCGGCGACCGCGTGATGGGCCTCGACGCCGGCGCCGACGACTACCTCGCCAAGCCCTTCGAGTTCGACGAACTCAACGCCCGCATGCGTGCCGTGCTGCGCCGCCACAGCGGGCGGGCGCAGCCGGTGCTGTCGCACCGCGGCGTCACGCTCGACCCGGCCACCCACCAGGTCACGCACGACGGCCAGCCGGTGATCCTGTCGGCGCGCGAGTTCGCCGTGCTCGAGGCGCTGATGGCCCGCCCCGGCGCGCTGCTCTCGCGGGCTCAGCTCGAAGACAAGCTCTACGGCTGGGGCGAAGAGATCGAGAGCAACGCCGTCAGCGTCTACATCCACCAGCTGCGCCGCAAGCTCGGGGCGGAGTTCATCCAGAACATGCGCGGCGTTGGGTATTTCATTCCGGTATGAAGTCGATCAGGGCACGGCTGCTTCTGGTCCTCTTGGGCATGCTCACGCTCATCGCCCTCGTGATGGGCGGCGTGACCTACCGCAACGTGCTGGCCGAGACCGAGGCGCTGTTCGACTACCAGCTGCGCCAGATGGCCCTCTCCCTGCGCGACCAGGGCGAGATCAACGCCAGCCAGGCCGATGCCCTGGCCAACGACCAGCTCGATTTCGTGGTGCAGATCTGGACGCTCGACGGCCGCAGCATCTACGCCACCCGCCCGCACGAGGACCTGCCGGCGCGCGCGCTGCTCGGCCTGGCCGACGTGCACGTGAAGGGCCAGATCTGGCGCACCTACAGCGTGGCCACCCCGGGCCGCGTGATCCAGGTGGCGCAGCCGCTTGCCACGCGCAAGCGCCTGGCGGCCGAGGCGGCGCTGCGCAGCGTGGTGCCGCTGCTGGTGCTCGTGCCGCTGCTGGCGGCGCTGGCGTGGTGGCTGTCGGCGATGGCGCTGTCGCCGCTCAACCGGGTGGCGGCCGAGGTGACGGCGCGTGACCACAAGCTGCTGCAGCCGCTGGCCGAGCAAGGCCTGCCGCACGAGGTGTCGCCGCTCGTCAACGCGCTCAACGGCCTGCTGCAGCGCCTGGGCCAGACGCTCGACACACAGCGCGCCTTCCTCTCCGACGCGGCCCACGAGTTGCGCTCGCCGCTCACCGCGCTCAAGCTGCAACTCGAGTCGTTGCGGCGCGCGCCCGACGACTCCGCCCGCACGCACGCGATCGCGACGCTGGCGGACGGCATCGACCGCGCCGCCCGCATCGTCGAGCAACTGCTGGCGCTCGCGCGCAGCGAGCCCGGTGCCCAGCCACCGGCGATGGAGCCGATCGACCTCTCCGAGCTCGTGCGCCAGGCCGTGGCCGACACCGTGCCCTATGCGCTGTCGCGCGGCAGCCGCTTCGAGCTGCAGGCCGACGAGCCGATCATCGTGCGCGGCGAGCGCCAGGGCCTCACGGCGCTGGTGCGCAACCTCGCCGACAACGCGGTGCGCTACTCGCCGCCCGGCTCGCAGGTCGCACTGCGGGTGTTCAGTGAGACGGGTGTGCCCACCTTGCAGGTCGATGATGCCGGCCCCGGCATCCCGCCCCGCGAACGCGAACGGGTCTTCGACCGCTTCTACCGCCGCGCGGCGGGCGGCGAAGAAGGCACGGGCCTCGGCCTGGCCATCGTCAAGAGCGTGGCGGAGCGACACGGCGCCCGCGTCGTGCTGGCCGACTCGCCAGGCGGTGGCCTGCGGGTGAAGGTCAGCTTCTCGACGCCACCGGCCTGAGATCCCGGCGCCGCAGGCGCCCGCATGGGAACGCCGATTGCCTGAAGTCGCCACGCGGCTGGTTTACGCTCCCGGCCCAGCCAAGAACACAAGAAAGGTCTTCGCCATGCGCCTGCGTTTCGTCTTGCCCCTCGTGCTGTCTGCCGCGCTTGTGACGGCCGGCTGCGGCACCAACGTCGTCAACCCCGTCACCGGCCAGACCGAGCGATCGGTCATGAGCGAGCAGGACGAGATCGCCGAAGGCAAGAAGGCGCACGAGGAGGTGCTGAAGGAATACGGCGTCTATCCCGACACCAAGCTGCAGGCCTATGTGAACGACGTGGGGCAGCGCCTGGCGGCGCAGTCGCATCGCGCCAACCTCAAGTGGACCTTCACGGTGCTCGACAGCCCCGAGATCAACGCCTTCGCGCTGCCCGGCGGCTATGTGTACATCACGCGCGGCATCATGGCCTACCTCGACAGCGAGGCGGAACTGGCCGGCGTCATCGGCCACGAGATCGGCCACGTGACCGCCCGCCACGGCGCGCAGCGTGCCACGCGCCAGCAGCGCGCCGGCCTCGGCGTGCTGGCGGCTACGGTGCTCGGCGCGGTGCTCGAAGGTGCGGGCGTCTCGGGCGCCACCGACCTGGCCAGCCAGGTCTCGCAGACGGCGGCCGCCGGCTACATCGCTTCCTACAGCCGCGAGCAGGAAACGCAGGCCGACCAGCTTGGCGCCGAGTACCTGGCCCGCAACAGGTACAACCCGCAGAACATGGTCGAGGTGATCCAGGTGCTGAAGAACCAGGAAAGCTTTGCCGCCGAAACCGCCAAGGCCGAAGGCAAGGCGGAACCGTCCGCCTCGAACTGGCTGGCCTCGCACCCGGCCAACGACAAGCGGCTGGCCGACATCAAGGCCTACGCCACCAGGTTCTCCGGCCAGTACGGCGACGATTCTCGCCAGCGCTACCTGCAGGCCGTCGACGGCATGACCTTCGGCGACAGCCGCGAGCAGGGCGTGGTGCGGGGGCGGAACTTCTACCACGAGCCCCTGGGCATCGCGCTCACCGCGCCGCAGGGCTGGAAGGTGCAGAACACCGCGGCGGCGATCGTGCTCGTCAACGGCGAGGGCAATGCCGGCCTGATCGTGAAGCTCGTGCCGCCCAATGCCGGCAGCACGCACGAGGAGATCATCCGCAACGCGATCAAGCCGGTCGACGGCCGCACCGAGCGGCGCAGCCTGAACGGCTTCAACGCCACGCATTTCGTCGGCACCGTGCGCAACCAGCAGGGCCAGACCGGTCAGGTGCGCATCACGCTGGTGGCCGGCCCGGGCAACCGCAACTACCTGCTGCAGTACGCCGCCAAGGATGCCGCCACGCTGCAGCGTGCGAGCGCGCAGATGGCCGAGGCCGAGGGCTCGTTCCGCGCGCTCACCGCCGCCGACCGCGCCGCGGCACGGCCATGGGAGGTGAAGACGGTGACCTTCCCGCGCGGTGGTTTTGCCGAACTGGCGCAGGGCTTCCCGCTGCCCGACCTGGCCCAGTCGCGCCTGCGCCTGCTGAACGGCGTGTACGGCGGCTCGGCCGACCCCCGGCCGGGTCAGCTGGTCAAGACCGTGCGCTGAAGACCCGTCAAGCCGCCACGTGGATGGCGTGCAGCCCGAAGGGCATCAGCCGCGGCATCTCGGCCTGCACCACCGGCCCGTCGGCCAGGCGCTGTGCCTCGAACACCGAGAACAGCGTGCGGCCCTTCGCCAGGTCGAGCGCCGTGCCCACCAGCCAGCCGTCGCCCTCGCGCGTGCTGCCCGGGCGCGGCACGAAGAGGTGCTCTTCGACCATCACGTCGGCGCCGTAGCGGTAGTGGTCGGTGTGGCCGCGGCCGATGTCGTGGCGCATCACCGCGTCGTAGCCCGGCCGGTCGCCCGGTGACAGGCGCAGCGCCGCAAAGAGCTGCTGGTGGCGCTGCCCGACGCGGCGCGGGTCGATGCGCGGGAACTCCGAGGCCTGCGGCAGCACCTGCTGGCGCGCACGCCGGGCCTTGAGGTCGATCTCCACCAAGGTGAGGTGTGCGAACTCCTCGGTGCCGAAGTGGCCGCGCATCACCTCCTTCAGGCCGACGGTGGCGTGCCATGCATCGGCGGCGCGCATGCAATCGAGGCGGATCACGCCGTCCGGGTCTTCCCACGCGTTGCCGATGTGGAAGACGAAACCGGTGGGCAGCTCGAACCACTGCGGCTTGTCGAGTGCGTCCTTCGGCAGCACCAGCACGCGCAGGCCGAGCTGCGGCTTCCACACGTGGGCGTCGAGGAAGCTCATCTTGCTCTTCATGCGCGCCACGTCGAACACCAGCGGCGGCAGCAGGAAGACGAGGTGCTTCTCGGTCACGGCGAAGTCGTGGACCATCGCGATGTCGGGCACCGCCAGGGTGGTGGCGGTCGCGAGCACACCATCGGGGCGCACCCGGTAGAGGGCCAGCCGCCCGGCCATTGCGCTCACGCCGAAGTTCCACATCGTGCCGTCGGGCTCGATGCGCGGGTGGGCCGAGAAGGGCACGCCGGCGAAGTCGGGCGACCAGGTCTTCACGCCGCGCGTCTCGAGCGTCGCTTCGTCGAGGCGGTAGGCCGAGCCGCCTTCCCACAGCGCCATCAGCTCGCCGCCGTGCTTCACCACGCTGGTGTTGGCGACGTTCAGCGAGTCGGGCCCGGTGGGCGGCTTGCCGTCGGCGAGGAAGGTGCCGAAGCCCGAGATCACCGGCTTGCCGGCGGCCGTGTCGGCGAGGTATTTCTCGGTGCGCACGAAGCGGCCTTCGTGGGTGATGCCGGTCGGCCCGAGCTTGTAGCGCTGGAGCAGGCCGTCGCCGTCGAACCAGTGGTGGTAGCGCATGCCGCCGAGCTGGTGCCGGGCCGGGCCGTTGCGCAGCAGGGCCCCGTGCAGGGCGGGCGGCAGCTTGCCGTGCAGCGTCATCGCCATCGGCGCCACGTCGGCCTGCACGCCGACGAAGGCCTGCGTCCATGGGTGGGCGGCTCGTTGCGCCTCGAAGGCCTGGGCCGTCGCAGCGTCGGCGCGTGCGGCGAGCGGCAGGCCCAGGGCGGGCAAGGAGAGGGCGCCGGCGCCGAGCAGGCGCTGCAGCGCGCTGCGGCGGGTGGTGTCGTGCGAGAGGAAGTCTTGCATGGCGGCCTCCGTCGCGTCAGCGCAGCGTCACGCGCAGCGTGGTGTCGGCCTGCAGGTCGACCGCCGCGTCGCTGAAGCTGGGCGGGCCCATCAGGCCGCCGCTGCCGGTGAAGCCATAGCGCTCGGTGGGCAGGCCCAGCACGTTGGTGTCGAGCTTGCCGTTGCCGTTTTCGTCGTGGTAGCCGGAGAAGGCATAGCGCCCCGGCGCGAGGCCGGTGAAGACGAGCACGGTCTTGTCGCCGGCCGACGGCACCTTCTGCGTCTGCACGGCGTTCTCGATCTTGAGCCAGCCGGTTTCGCTGTTGTAGATGGCGGCGCTGACCTGGCCTTGTGCCGAGCGGGCATCGGTGACCTCGATGGTGAGCGTGAGCGCGGCGGCGGTGCCGCCCGTGCCGGCAGAGATGGCGGCGATGGCAATCAGGTGGGAGAGCTTCATAGGTCGGTCCTCGCAGGGTGGGAAGTGAGGAGCCGATGGTGTCGAGCCGCCCGCCGGCGGGCCACGGCGGTGCGACGAAGCGCCGGCGGCGTGTCGCCAACGGCGCCTGGCCGGGCGCGAACGGTGGGCGAAAAAGCCGGCTCTTGAAATCCTGCGGCGGGTTCACATCTCTGGCCTGTCGGCGGGGGGACCGCCGCGCAGCCAGATGAACCGTCAAGGAGGCCAAGATGTTTGCTTCGATTTTCAACACCCCAGAAAGTGTCTTCACCCAGTTCGACCGCCTGCGCCGTGAACTCGACGAGGTGTTCACCGACAGCCGCGCGCCGAGCAGCATCCGCTCGGTGGCCTATGGCAGCGCGCCCCCGCTGAACGTGGGCCGCACGCCCCGCAGCGTGGAGGTCTATGCCTTCGCGCCGGGCCTCGACGCCTCGAAGATCGACGTGACGCTCGACCGTGGCGTGCTGCGCATCAGCGGCGAGCGTGTCGCCGACGTGCCCGAGAAGGACGTGAAGACCACCGTCTACGCACGTGAACGCAGCGCGGGCCGCTTCACCCGTTCGGTGTCGCTGCCGGACGACGTCGACCCGGACCAGGTGACCGCCACCTACCGCGACGGCGTGCTGCAGGTGAGCATCGCCCGCAAGGAAGCCGTGCAGCCCAAGCGCATCACGGTGCAGTAAACACAGCCATCAGCAAGGAGATCCTCATGAGCACCCGCAACGACATCACCACTTCCACGTCGTCGTCATCGACGCAAGACCAGCGCCGTGCCGTGCAGCCTGCGATCGACGTGTTCGAGACCGACGCCAGCATCACCTTGCTGGCCGACATGCCCGGCGTGCCGCGCGAGCAGCTGGAGATCCAGGTCGAAGGCGACTCGCTGCTGATCCAGGGCGAAGCCAAGCCGCAGATCCCTGCCGACCTGGAGCCGCTGTGGGCCGAGGTGCGGACGCCGCGCTTCCGCCGCAGCTTCACGCTGAGCCGCGAGCTCGACACCTCGCGCATCGAGGCCAACCTGAAGGACGGCGTGCTGACCCTGCGCATCCCCAAGCATGCCCAGGCGCAGCCGCGCCGCATCCCGGTCAGCGCCTGAGACACCGGCCGGTACGACCGACAAGCCCGCGGCAGCCCCGCGGGCTTTATTTTGGGCTTGTATATTCCTGATTGGCTATATACTGATCTGGCAATGCAGACCGATGCCTTGAATCTGGCCTTCGCCGCGCTGGCCGACCCGACGCGCCGTGCCATCGTCGCGCGGCTCGCCGATGGCGAAGCCACCGTCAACGAGCTGGCCGAGCCCTTCGACATGAAGCAGCCGTCGATTTCGAAGCACCTCAAGGTGCTCGAGCGCGCCGGCCTCATCTCGCGCAGCCGCGCCGCGCAGACGCGCCCGTGCCGGCTGGAGCCGGCGCGCCTGAAAGACGTGGCCGACTGGGTCGGTGCGTATCGCCAGATGTGGGAAGACAGCTTCGACAAGCTCGATGCCTACCTGCAGGCCACCTCTTCGTTTTCTTCACCCAAGGGAAAAGCCCATGGCCGCAAACAACGCTGACGCCGTCGTGTTCGAGATCACCCGCCACTACGACCGGCCGCTCGCCACGGTGTGGAAGGCGTGGAGCGAGGCCGAGGCGCTTCAGCAATGGTGGGGGCCGAAGGGGTGCAGCATCGAGGTGCGGCGCTTCGAGTTCCAGCCTGGGGGCTTTTTCCATTACGCGATGAAGTTCCCCGGTGCAGAGCCGATGTGGGGGCGATTCAACTACCGCGTGATCGAGGCGCATAAGCGGCTGGTGTGGCTCAACTCGTTTGCCAACGAGCGATGCGGGATTGCGCGGGCGCCATTCAGCCCGGACTGTCCGTTAGAGATCGAGAACAGTGTTTTCTTCTCGGAAGCGGGCGGACAGACGACGGTGCTGCTGCGCGCGCAGCCGTTCGGCGAGGTGGCGGCGGAGCGGCGCTACTTCGAGGAGCTGCGGCCTTCGCTGAATGAGGGGTACGGGGGTACTTTTGATCAGCTGGGCGAGTTTCTTTTCACTGCGTGAGGCAGCTTGCCGGGAATTCGCCCCGGCGGGCGAGTCACTTTCTTTTGCTTCGCCAAAAGAAAGTAACCAAAGAAAAGGCGACCCCGTTCGCCGGTCCGCCTAGGGCGGACTACTCTGCGCTGCTCGGACTTGAGGGCTCGCGCAGAACTCGCTACGCGGCCTGTGGCCGCTGCGCTCAAACAGCTGCGCGAAGTCAGATGACGAAGCGCGCTGCGCGCGCAGCCCTCAAGCCCTGTGCTGCTCGACGGCTCTCAAGGGCCCCGGGATACCCTCGCCAGCTTCGCTGGCCTTGTACTCTCGACTCGCTTCGCCTCGTGCTTGAAGGCGGGCGCGCAGCGCTCCGCCCTTATTGCGATGCGAAGCGAGCTGTATCGCTCCCGTGGGTGGCGTCGAGGAGCGCAGGGCTTGAGGGGCGCGCGCGTGAGCGCGCTTCGTGAACATTCTTCGCGCCTCTTGTCTGAACGTAGCGAGCGCAGCTCGCGAAGTGAGTTAGGCGCGGCCCCTCAAGACCGAGCACCGCAGAGCAGTCCGGCCTCCGGCCGGACCGCCACCGTCGGGTCGCCTTTCTTTGCCTACTTTCTTTGGCGAAGCAAAGAAAGTAGGTCGCCCGCCGGGGCGAATTCCCGGCAAGCAGCCTCACGCAATGAAACCAGCCTAAGCCGAAGTGCGCCTAGCCTCCACCAGCTTCACCATCGTGTGCAACACCCGGTTGGCCGGCGTCGGCACCCCAAGCGCCTCCCCCCGCCGCACCACAAGCCCATTGAGATGATCGATCTCGCTCGGCTTCCCCCGCGCCACATCCTGCGCAGTCGACGAATACTGCCCCGGCATGGTCTCCCCGATGCGCCAGGTCGCCGCCGTCACGTCACCCGGCACCGTGATGCCTTCCGCCGCCGCCACCGCCAGGCACTCGGCGATCACGTCGCGGATCACGTCGCGCACGCCGTCCACCTTCAGCAGCCCGCCGTAAGGCAGCTGCGCCACCGCCGACAGCGCGTTGTAGGCGCAGTTGATGGTCAGCTTGGCCCAGAGCGCGCCGCGCACGTCGGGCGACACCTCGGTGGGCACGCCCGAGGCGATGAGCGTGCGGGCGAGTTGGTCGCTGCCCTCGAAGGGCTCGATCACCAGATCGCCGCGGCCGTGATGCTTCAGGTGCCCGGGGCCCGCCATCTCGGTGGCCACGTAGACCACCACGGCGGCCACGGTGTGCTGCGGCAGCACGCGGCGCAGGCGCTCGGCGTTGTCGACGCCGTTCTGCAGGCTCAGCACCACCGCGCCGGGCGCGAGGTGCGGGCGCAGCTCTTCGCCGGCCGACTCGGTGTCGCCCGACTTCACGCAGAAGAGCACGAGCTGTGCGCCGGCCACGGCCGACGCCTGTGTGCTGGACTGAACCGGCACGTGTTCGTCGAAGCCTTGCGTGTCCATGCGCAGGCCGTTGCGGGCGATGGCGTCCACATGCTGCGGGCGGCCGATCAGTGTCACCTGATGCCCGGCACGCGCGAGCATGCCGCCGTAGTAGCAGCCGACGGCACCGGCGCCCATCACGGCGACGGTCAACTTTGGGGTGTTCGAGGGTTGTTGCATGAGCGTTCAGGAGTGCGTCAAAAAGTCGCAGGGTTTGCGCGCATCGCGGTGCAGCAATGCGTGGCGAATACTAGGCCGTTGCAGTCTCATTTGCAGGAGCCACACCCCATGCGCGATTACCTGAAGTTCTACATCAACGGCCGCTGGGTCGACCCCAAGACGCCGAAGACGCTCGACGTCATCAACCCCGCCACCGAAGGGGTGGCTGGCCGCATCTCGATGGGCTCGGCCGCCGATGTCGATGCGGCGGCGAAGGCCGCACGCGCTGCGTTTGCCACCTACTCGCAGACGAGCGTCGACGAGCGCATCGCGCTGCTCGAACGCATCATCGGCGAGTACAAGAAGCGCTACGCCGACATGGCCGCCGCCATCACCGAAGAGATGGGCGCGCCCGCCGCGCTCTCGCAGAACGCACAGGCCGCGATGGGCATCGGCCACCTGCAGACGGCGCTCGGCGTGCTGAAGCAATTCCACTTCAGCGAGCCCCGCGGCACCACGCTGATCGTGAAGGAGCCCATCGGCGTGTGCGGGTTCATCACGCCGTGGAACTGGCCGGTCAACCAGATCGCGTGCAAGGTGGCACCCGCGCTCGCCGTGGGCTGCACCATGATCCTGAAGCCCTCCGAGATCGCCCCGTTCTCGGCGCAGATCTGGACGGAGATCCTCGACGCAGCCGGCGTGCCGGCCGGTGTGTTCAACCTCGTCAACGGCGATGGCCCGACGGTGGGTGCGGCCATTTCCAGCCACCCCGACGTCGACATGGTGTCGTTCACCGGGTCCACACGCGCCGGCATCGAAGTGGCGCGCAACGCGGCCCCCACCGTGAAGCGCGTGCACCAGGAGCTGGGCGGCAAGTCGCCCAACATCATCCTGCCCGATGCCGACCTCAAGAAGGCGGTGACGGCCGGCGTGCGCAGCGTGATGACCAACTCGGGCCAGTCGTGCAACGCTCCCACGCGCATGCTGGTGCCCAACAGCAAGATGGACGAGGCGATCGCCATCGCCAAGGCCGCCGCCGAAGCGACCACCGTCGGCGCACCCGACAGCGGCGCGATGCTGGGCCCGGTGATCTCGGCCACGCAGTGGGACAAGATCCAGACGCTGATCCAGCAGGGCATCCAGGAAGGTGCCACGGTCGTGGCCGGTGGCCCTGGCAAGCCGCAGGGGCTGGAGAAGGGCTACTACGTGAAGCCGACCGTGCTCGCGAAGGTCACCAACCAGATGACGGTCGGCCGCGAAGAGATCTTCGGGCCGGTGCTGGTGATGATCGGCTACGACACGGTCGACCAGGCGGTGGAGATCGCCAACGACACGCCGTATGGCCTCGCGGCCTACGTGTCGGGCACCGACACCGAGCAGGTGCGCAAGGTCGCCTCCAGGCTGCGCGCCGGCCAGGTGAACCTCAACAGCGCGGCGGTCGACATGATGGCGCCCTTCGGCGGCTACAAACAGTCGGGCAACGGGCGCGAGTGGGGCGACCATGCCTTCGGCGAATTCCTCGAGACCAAGGCCGTGCTGGGCTATGCGCCGAAGCCGGCCTGAGCTTCCGGGAGGGAGCTGCATCTAGTAAGGGTGCTTGCCCGGTGATCCGGGCAGCCCCATAGTCGGCGCACCACTTCAAGATGCGCATGACTGCTGTCCCCCCGGCCCTGGCCCGCGCCAGCCTGCCTCTCCACACCGCCGATCTGCGCGGGCTCTCGCGCCTGGTGATCGATGGCGTCGTCGGTGTGACCGACATCGTGGAGGCCATGCACCTCACGATCGGTGCGCGCGCGGGCCTGATGCGGCCTGGGCTCGGTGGTCGCAGCGCCGGCATCACGGGTCTGGTCTACGGCGTCGTGCGCGGCGTCACACGCACCGTGGGCCGTGGCCTTGACGCGGTGCTGCCCGCCGGTCGCGCCTTGCCTGCCGATGTGTCACCCGAGCGCCAGGCGCTGGTGTCGGCGCTCAACGGCGTGTGGGGCGATCACCTCGCGAAGACCGACAACCCGCTGGCGATTCCCATGTCGCTGCGTGTCGGAGGACTGCCGTACGAGACGGCGTTGCAAGCGCCGACGGGCAGGGTCGTCGTGATGGTCCACGGCTTGGCGATGAACGACCTGCAATGGCTGCACCGTGGCCACGACCACGGCGAGATGCTGGCGCGCGAAGTCGGCTACACCCCGGTCTACCTCCACTACAACACCGGCCGCCACATCTCGCAAAACGGCCGCGACCTCTCGGCCTTGCTCGACTCGCTGGTGGACAGCTGGCCGGTGCCGCTGCAAGAACTCGTGATCGTCTGCCACAGCATGGGTGGGCTGGTGGCGCGCAGCGCATGTTCGTTCGGCGCCGGCGGGCGCTGGATGCAGTCGCTGACCAAGCTCGTGTTCCTTGGCACGCCGCACCACGGTGCGCCGCTGGAGCGTGGCGGGCGGCTGGTCGACGCGCTGCTGGAGTTCAGCCCCTATGCCGCGCCGCTGGCCAGGCTCGGCAAGGCGCGGAGCGCCGGCATCACCGACCTGCGCTTCGGCAACCTGCAAGACGCCGACTGGCAGCACCGCGACCGCCATGCGCAGAAGCACGATGACCGTGTGCCCACGCCGCTGCCCGAGGGCGTGCAGAGCTTCTTCGTGGCAGCGACCAAAGGCGAGACCGCGCGTGGGCTGCGCAGCACCTTGGTGGGTGACGGGCTGGTGCCACTGGCCAGTGCCCTCGGCGAACACGAGGACCCGGCGCTGGCACTCAATGTGCCGAAGAACCGCCAGCTCGTCGTGACCTCAGCGGATCACTGGGACCTGCTGAGCCACGACAAGGTCAGCGAGCAGCTGCGCAAGTGGCTCGCCTGATCGAGCCGGCTCTTATTGAGCCAGCTCCTTGATCATGTTCCGCGCGATCACCATCTGCTGGATCTGGCTCGTGCCTTCGTACAGGCGGAACAGGCGCACGTCGCGGTAGAAGCGCTCCATCGCGTGCTCGGCGATGTAGCCCGAGCCGCCGAGGATCTGCACGCCGCGGTCGGCCACGCGGCCCACCATCTCCGATGCATAGAGCTTGGCGCACGAGGCTTCGGTCGAGTGCGGCAGCTTGAGGTCGCGCTTGCGGGCCGCGTCGAGCACCATGCACTCTGCGGCGTAGAGCTCGGTCTTGCTGTCGGCCAGCATCGCCTGCACCAGCTGGAATTCGCCGATGGGCTGGCCGAACTGCTTGCGCTCCACGGCATAACGCAGCGCGTCGTCGAGGATGCGCTTGGCCACGCCCACGCAGATGGCCGCGATGTGGATGCGGCCCTTGTCGAGCACCTTCATCGCGGTGTAGAAGCCCTTGCCCTCCACGCCACCGATCAGGTTTTCGGCCGGCACGCGGCAGTTGTCGAAGATCACGTCGCAGGTGTGCGCGCCTTTCTGGCCCATCTTCTTGTCGCGCTTGCCGAGCGTGATGCCCGGCGACTTGGCGTCGACGATGAAGGCCGAGATGCCCGAGGCGCCTTTCTTGGCCGGGTCGGTGCGGGCCATCAGCGTGAAGATGCCGGCCTGCGGTGCGTTGGTGATGAAGCGCTTGGTGCCGTTGACGACGTAGTGGTCACCGTCCTTGATGGCGGTGGTGCGCAGCGAGGCCGAGTCGGAGCCCGAGTCGGGCTCGGTCAATGCGAAGGACGCGATGATCTCGCCGGTGGCCATCTTGGGCAGGAACTTCGCCTTCTGCTCCTCGGTGCCGTCCATCAGGATGCCCTGCGAGCCGATGCCCACCGTGGTGCCGAACACCGAGCGGAAGGCCGGCGAGGTCTGGCCCATCTCGATCATGGTCAGCACCTCTTCTTCCATCGTCAGCTCGAGGCCGCCATAGGCCTCGGGGATGGTCAGGCCAAAGAGGCCCAGCTCGCGCATCTCGTCGACGATGGCCGGGGGGATCTCGTCGGTCTCGGAGACCTCGTGCTCGGCAGGCACCAGGCGCTCGCGCACGAAGCGGCGCACGCTGTCGACGAGGGCGGTCAGGATTTCTGGGTCGCGGATCATGATTTTTGGATGGCAGTGCTGGAAAGTCGAAAGCCTACCGCGTCTGCCGATGTCGCCTTGGCGACGTCTCGGTGCCCCTGCTGCCAGCCTGCCGCCAGCAGGCTTCGGCGCTTGTGCCTACCATGCCGGCCTCGCATCAAGACGAGCCTCCATGTCCACAGCACCCGATTCCCAGCCCGCGGTCTCCATCGCCGGCCTGTCCAAGACCTATGCCGGCGGCTTCCAGGCGCTCAAGCGTGTGGACCTCGACATCCGCCGCGGCGAGATCTTCGCGCTGCTGGGGCCCAACGGCGCCGGCAAGACCACGCTGATCTCGATCGTCTGCGGCATCGTCACCGGCAGTGAAGGCCGCGTGACGGTCGCTGGCCACGACATCGTGCGCGACTACCGCGTCACCCGCAGCAAGATCGGCCTCGTGCCGCAGGAGCTGGCGACCGACGCCTTCGAGAGCGTGTGGGCCACCGTGAGCTTCAGCCGCGGCCTCTTCGGCAAGGCGCCCGACCCGGCGCGCATCGAGAAGGTGCTGCGCGACCTGTCGCTGTGGGACAAGCGCAATGAAAAGATCATGGCGCTCTCGGGCGGCATGAAGCGCCGCGTGATGATCGCCAAGGCCTTGTCGCACGAGCCCGAGATCCTCTTCCTCGACGAGCCGACCGCCGGCGTCGACGTGGAGCTGCGCCGCGACATGTGGGAGATGGTGCGCCGCCTGCGTGAAGGCGGCGTGACCATCATCCTCACCACCCACTACATCGAAGAGGCCGAAGAGATGGCCGACCGCGTGGGTGTGATCCGCAAAGGCGAGCTCATCCTCGTGGAAGAGAAGGCCACCCTCATGAAGAAGCTCGGCAAGAAGCAGCTCACCATCGAGCTGGAGCAGCCGATGGCGCAACTGCCCACGGAGCTGGCCGCGCTGCAGCTCGTGCTCAAGCCGGGCGGCCACACGCTGCAGCGCGATTTCGATGCGGCCGAGGCGAGTGCCGGGGTGGCGCCCATCCTCAAGCGCATGGCCGAGCTCGGCATCGGCTTCAAGGACGTGCACACCCAGCAGAGTTCGCTCGAAGACATCTTCGTGAGCCTCGTGCATGACAACACCAAGGAAGGAGCAGCCGCATGAGCAGCAGCGTTGGAGCTTTCAACCGCCATGGCGTGCTCGCGCTCTACCGCTTCGAGATGGCGCGCTTCTTCCGCACCGTCGGCCAGAGCCTCATCACGCCGGTGATCACCACCTCGCTCTACTTCGTGGTCTTCGGGTCGGCCATCGGCCAGCACATGCAGAACGTCAACGGCGTGCCGTATGGCGCCTTCATCGTGCCGGGGCTAATCATGCTGTCGGTCTTCACGCAGAGCCTGTCGAACGCGTCCTTCGGCATCTACTTCCCGCGCTTCACCGGCACGGTCTACGAGATCCTGTCGGCGCCGATCTCGCCCTTCGAGATGGTGGTGGCCTACGTGGGCGCGGCGGCCACGAAGTCGGTGATCCTCGGCCTCGTGACGCTCGCGACGGCAGCCTTCTTCGTGCCACTCAAGATCGCGCACCCGGTGTGGATGGTCGGCTTCCTCGTGCTCACCTCGGTCACCTTCAGCCTCTTCGGTTTCATCATCGGCATCTGGGCCAAGGGCTTCGAGCAGCTGCAGCTCATTCCCATGCTCGTGATCACGCCGCTCACGTTCCTGGGCGGCGCGTTCTACTCGATCGACATGCTGCCGCCGCTGTGGCGCACCGTCACGCTCTTCAACCCGGTCGTGTACCTCATCGACGGCTTCCGCTGGAGCTTCGTCGATACCGCCGACGTGGGCGTGGGCTGGAGCCTGTCGGCGGTGAGCTTGCTGCTCGTGGTGTGCATGGGCGTCGTCGCGTGGATGGTGCGCACGGGGTACCGCTTGAAGAACTGAACTTCAAGCGCGGCAGATCGCCAGCAGCGACACCACCGAGAACCACACCCCGGGCAGCAGCACCGCCAGCAGCGTGAGCCCGCAGTGGCCGAGCAGCAGCACGCCGCCGCAGGCCACGGTGCCTTTGAAGAGGCGACTCATGGATGGTCGCAGCCGCAGGCGCTGCTGCTCTTCTTCGCCGTGTCGTAGCGGTCATGGTGGCGGATCCAGTCCATGCCGTGCGCGAGGCCTGCTTCATCGCGGCCCTTGGGTGCGATGTCGATGAGCTCGTAGGCGCCCATCATCACTTCCACGCCGCGGCCATAGGTCGAGTAGGTGTGGAAGACCTGGCCCTTGTCGTCGCGGATGAAGGCGCTGACGCCGGGCGCCTCTTCGTGCGGGAAGGCGGTCATGCCGTAGTTGTAGTAGACCTCGCCGCGCCGGCGCTCCTCGTCGGTGAAGCTCACCTGGAAGTCGAAGTTGAAGTCGCTGCCGTTCGACGAGACCCACGGGAACTGCCAGCCCATGCGCTGGCGGAAGCGCTCGATCTCCTGCAGCGGCGCACGCGACACCGCCACGAAGCTCAGGTCGCGCGCGGCCAGGTGGGGCAGGGCACCGTCCACGTGGTCGGCCATGAACGAGCAGCCGCTGCAGCCTTCTTCCCAGCCGGGCGCGAGCATGAAGTGCTGCACGATGAGCTGGCGGCGGCCGTCGAACAGCTCGGCGAGCGTGCGCGGGCCCTGCCGCGAGTCGAACACATACGGCTTGTCGACGAGCACCCAGGGCAGTTGCTGGCGGCTGCGGGCGAGCTCGTCGCGCAGGCGTGACATCTCCTTCTCGCGTGCCAGCAGGCTCTTGCGTTCGGCGATCCAGCGGTCGCGGGTGACGACAGGGTGGGACGTGGTGATGGCGGTCATGGTGGGTCCTTTCGAGGAATTCAGGCCAAGCGCTGCCCAGCACCCTCGCGGAGCGCGCTCGTCGTGGAAGAACGTTGTGGAGGGTGCTGTGGTCAGGCGCGCGGGCGCTTCACGGCGCGCAGCTTGCCGCTGCCACCGCCACCACAGTAGAAGAGATCGGCGCGGTCGGACTCGAGGCCGCTGATGCCGGTGCCGGGCGGCATGCGCAGGCGTTCCTTCACGTCGCCGCTGTGCGGGTCGATGCGGCGCAGCTCGCTCTCGTCGCCTTCCCAGGTGCCGTGCCAGAGCTCGCCTTCGACCCAGGTCACGCCGGTCACGAAGCGGTTGGACTCGATGGTGCGCAGCACCCGCCCCGTCTCGGGGTCGACCTGGTGGATCTTGCGTTCGCGGTACTGGCCGACCCACAGGCTGCCGTCGGCCCAGGCCATGCCCGAGTCGCTGCCCTTGCCGGGTGCGGGGATGGACAGCAGCACGCGGCCATTCGCGGGGTCGATCTTGTCGATGCGCGATTCGGCGATCTGGTAGAGGTGCTTGCCGTCGAAGGCGGTGCCGGCATCGCCGCTGTGGTCCAGCGTGCGGGCGACCTGGCCGCTGTCGGGGTCGATGGCGATCAGCTTCTCGCCGACCGCGGCCCACACATGGTCGCCGTCGTGGGTGACGCCGTGCACGGCGCTGCAGCCGTCGAAGGGCCCGTATTCGCGGGCGATCTGGGCCGGGCGCGCTGCGACCTTCAGGGTGTCGGGCGGGCTGTCGGCCTGGGGGGTGAGGATGGGCATTGTCTTGCTCCTGGGTGCGAAGGGTTGGAATGAACGCGGCGCCGTGGAGAGCAATTTATGCGAGGGGCAACGAAGACGGGAGTAACAAGATCGTCGTGAATCCGGCGAGCGGCGGCGCCAGCCAGCGCTGCGCGCGCGCACGGCCGATGGCGCGCACGCGGCCGGCGGCTTCCAGCTCGGCGAGCGCGCGTTGCACCGTGCGCTGGCTGGTGTCGAGCGCGAGCGCGAGCGCCGAGGTGGACCAGGCCGCGCCGTCGGCGAGCAGGGCCTGCAGCGAGGCCTGTTCGCCGTCGATGGGGGGCACCAGCACGGCGAGCGGCCGACCGCTAAGCGGTGTGAGCGCAAAACCGCGCGACGTGGCGTCGATGCGTGCCATCGGCGCGACGAGCTTGCGCAGGCGGCCGATCTCCACCCGCAGGCGCGCGCGGTGGGTTTCGTCGGGGCGGCGGGTGCGGAAGGCGTGTTCGATCAGCGCGTCGCGCGGCACGTCGCCGGGCCAGGCATCGGCCAAAGCACGGGCCAGCGAGAAGAGGATCGGCCGGCGCGCGAGCGGCACCCACCGCGTGCCGGCGCGCAGGCCGTGCCGGCAGGCGTCGAGCACCAGCGTGCCGGCGTCGAAGAGGGCTTCCACTTCGTCGAGCCGCAGCGGTGTTTCGCCCGTCGAGTCGACACGCCGCGCCGCCGGCCGATCGAGCGAGCCGCGCGCTTCGGCGATCTCGGCCACGAGCGCCGGCACGCCGGCTCGCTCTGCCGCCGCCTGCGCGCGGGCCAGCGCCGCGCGGGCGTCGGCCGTGTGCAGCGAACGCAAGGCGAGCTCGGCCGACACCAGCTCGGCGATCGCGCGCAGCGGGTGCGGGAGCGCGCGGCCATCGAGTGCCTGCAGCGCGTCGGCCGCCTTGTCGAGCTGCCCGAGCAGCAGGTGGCGGCGTGCGCCCACCAGGTGGGCGTGCAGTGCGTTCGCGTGGTCGGCATGGGCTTCGAGGCTCGCCACGGCCGCGCTGAGCGTTCGGGGCGCACCGCCCAGGTCCCGCATGGCCAGCGCCACCTCGGCCTCGGCGACGACGCAGCGGGCACGCGAGAGCTCCTCGTGCCGGCCGAAGGCGCGCGCCGCGCGCCTGAGCAGTTCACGCGAGCGCGGCAGCTCGCCGAGCTGCGCCATCGCGATGCCGCGCAGGGCGAGCGCCGGCGGGTCGTCGCGCAGGCTGATGCGTTTGAGCGCATTGAGCGCGTCGCCCGCAGCGAGGGCGCGGGCCGAGGCGGCGATGAGGGAATCCATCGCGCGAGGTTAGCGCGGGTGGCTGCAGGACAATCCGCGGCATGACCACGCCCGCCTCGCCCGACCTCGACCCGAAGCCCGAGCCGCCGGTGCAGCCCGATTTCGACCAGTGCTGCGGCAACGGCTGCGAGCCCTGCATCTTCGACCTGCACGACATGGCGATGGACCAGTACCGGCAGGCCATGCGGGCCTGGAAGGCCCGCCACCCGGAAGCGGCGGAGTGACGGCGCCCCAGCGCCTGCGCCCGGCGGCCTATCGCCGCGCGATCGGTCCCGTCATTTGAGCCCGGCCCACCAGCGCTTGTTGGTGCGCGGCTGGCCCACGGTCAGCACCTCGCCGATCTCCGGCGTGGCGAGCTCGATGCCCTTGGCCGCCGAGAGGTCGGCCAGCCGGTTGAGCGGGTCCTGCCAGGTGTGGAAGGCCAGGTCGAAGGTGCTGTTGTGCACCGAGTACAGCACCTTGCCGCGCAGGTCCTGGAAGGCCTGCACGGTCTCTTCAGGCGTCATGTGCACGGCGGGCCAGTAGGCGTCGTAGGCGCCGTTTTCCATCAGCGCGAGGTCGAAGCCGCCGAAGCGCTCGCCGATGGTCTTGAAGCCGTTGAAGTAGCCGGAGTCGCCGCTGTAGAAGAGGCGCTGCTCGCCGCTCTGGATGACCCACGAGGCCCACAGCGTGCGGTCGCGGTCGGTGAGGCTGCGGCCGGAGAAATGCTGCGAGGGCGTGGCGGTGAGTTGCACGCCGTCGTGCGCCGCGGCCTGCCACCAGTCGAACTCCTGCACACGCTCGGCGGGCACGCCCATGTCGACCAGCCGGGCCTTCACGCCCAGCGGCACGAAGTAGCGCTGGACGCGTTGCGCGAGGTACTCGATGGTCGGCACGTCGAGGTGGTCGTAGTGGTCGTGCGAAAGGATCAGCCCTTCGATCGGCGGCAGCTGCTGCAAGGTGAGCGGCGGCGCATGGAAGCGCTTTGGCCCCGCAAAGCTGAACGGCGACACCCGCTCGCCGAACACCGGGTCGATGAGCCAGAACTTGCCACGCAGCTTGAGCAGGTGGGACGAATGGCCGAGGCGCACCACGTGGTTGGCCTGCGCATCCAGCGCTTCGAGCTGGGCAGTGGTGATCGGCCGCACGGGGATCGCATCCACCGGCACCGTGCCGACCTTGCTGGCAAAGATGAAGCGCGACCAGATGGTCCAGGTGCCGGCGCCCGGAGGCGTCTGCGGGTTGGGCGGGTTGGCGAAGAGGCAGCCCTTGAACTGTGGCGAGCTGGCGTACGGTGAGTCGCAGTTGCCGCTGCTGGTGCAGCCGGCGACGAGGATCAGGCCGAAGGCGGCGAGCAGGCCGCGAATCCGTGAGGCGTTCATGCGGCCAGTTTGCACGAGCCGCTTTAAGGCGCCTTAATCTGCGCGGCGCAGCGCGCTTGGCTCAGAACGTCACCTTGACCGACTCCGCCGAGCGGTTCGCCGCCCCGTGGAACACCGCCTCGACGTTGTTGCCGTCGGGGTCGAGCACGAAGGCGGCGTAGTAGCCGGGGTGGTAAGGGCGCTCGCCGGGGGCGCCGTTGTCCTGGCCGCCGTGGGCCAGCGCCGCCTTGTAGAAGGCCTCCACCGTGGCCCGGTCGCGGGCCTGGAAGGCGAAATGGTGGCGGCCGGTCAGGTGGCCTTGCGCAGCCTGGCTGCTCACGGTCGAGACGAACAGCTCGTCGGCCCAGAAGTAGCCGTCGCCCGAGCCGCCGATCGGGATGCCCAGCACCTCGAGCACGGCGGTGTAGAAGCGCTGGCTGGGGGGCAGGTCGCGCACGACGAGTTGCAGATGGTCGAAGAGGCGGCCGCGGTGCAGTTCGTGAGTGTTCATGGCGAGGCTCCTGTGGGGTTGGTCAAGGCCATCCTAGGCGGCAGGCGGCGTGCCGCGCGCTTGTCAGGGCCTGTCAGGGCGCTGCAGTTTTTTTCAGGGCGGCGTGTCGCTTCACCGGCAAGGTCCACGAGATGCACGCGCGGGTGGGTGGCCGCTACAAGACCCGGCAGATGGTTGCACGCTCCGATGGCAGGAGTCGCTGCTGCAACTGGCCGCGCTCGTGGAGCCGGACATTCCCGGCTGAGCCCGTCGCCTCTCAGGCGCTGCGGCACAGCGCCGCCACCACGTCCGACTGCGTGATGATGCCGACGAGCCGCTTGTCGTCGTCGATGATTGGGATGTGGTGGTGGCCGGTGTCGGCGAAGAGCGGCACCAGCTCGCTCAAGCGCCGGTCGGCGCTCGCCACGCGCACCTGGCGCACCATGATCTGGCCCACGGTTTCGGGCTTCGTCGTGTAGGGCGTGGGCGAGGGGGTGAGGAAGCTGCGCAGCTTGTCGACCCAGCCGTGGTGGAAGTCGACATCGGCATGGCGCATGAAGTCGGCGAGCGTCACCACGCCCACCACGCGACGCACCTTGTCGACCACCGGCAGCGCCTTGATGCGGCGCTCGCGCAGCAGCTTCCACGCGTCTTGCAGCGAGTCGCCGAACTCCACCGTGACGAGGTCGGTCGACATCACGTCGCGGCAGCGCAGCTCGCCCAGGCGGCGGCGGTAGGCCTCGAGCTCGGTCTGCGCGAGCAGGGCCTGCAGGTCGTCGCGGCTGACGTCGAGCACCTGGTTGTAGCGGCGCAGCACGGCGTCGAGGTCGGCCTCGCTGAAGACGGGCCTTGGCGCGCTCGGGGCCGGCGTGGCCAGGCTCTGGCCGTGCGGGTAGCGTTTGCCGGTCGCGTTGTTGTAGACGATGCCGGCGGCCGCGAGTGCCAGCGAATGCGTGAAGACCGGCGTGAGCGCGAAGACCGGATCGTGCACGTTCGACAGCACCACCAGCAGCGCACTCGCACCCCCCGGCGGGTGCAGGCAGCGCGTGGCAAACATCGCCCCGATGGCGAGCGCGACCGCGAGCGCCGCGGTGCTGGGCGTGCTGCCGAGCGTGGTCGTGACGGCGATGCCCACCAGGGCCGACACCGAGTTGCCGCCCACCACCGACCACGGCTGCGCCAGCGGGCTGGCCGGCAGGCCGAACACCAGCACCGCGCTCGCACCGAGCGGGGCGATCAGCCACTGCAGGCCAGCCTGGCCGCCGAGGCTTGGTGCGACCGCAGCGCTCAGCAGCGCGGTGAACAGCAACCCGAGGCCCGCACCCGCGGCCACCCGCCAGCGCTCGCGCGCGTCCACCGGCAGGGCGGCGGGCCTGAGGTCGGCGAGTCGCTGTGCGAGACGCGCACGCCACGTCGGGGTGCTGAGGTCGGTGCTGGACATGGAGGGGCGAAGGGCGCGGTGCGCCTGTCTGGGAGGCCGGCATTGTGGCCGGCCACCTGTTCGCGCGTGCACGCGCGGGAATCGACGGTGCTAAGCTGGCCCGCGCTTGTCCACTCTCTCACGCGAGACCACCATGCCCGGATTGCTGCCCCACGTCGACCCCGAAGGCCTGCTCGAGTTCTCGGTCGTCTACACCGATCGTGCGCTCAACCACATGTCAAAGAAGTTCCAGGGCGTGATGCGCGACATCTCGGCCACGCTGAAGGAGGCCTACAACGCCAAGGCCGCGATCGTGGTGCCGGGCAGCGGCACCTTTGGCATGGAAGCGGTGGCGCGGCAGTTCGCCAGCAACCAGAAGGTGCTCGTGATCCGCAACGGCTGGTTCAGCTTCCGCTGGACGCAGATCTTCGAGATGGGGAACATCCCCTCGTCGGCCACCGTGCTCAAGGCCAAGCGCATCGGGGCGGCACCCGACGCACCGTTTGCCCCCGCGACCCTCGACGAGGTGGTGGCCGCCATCGAGCGCGAGAAGCCTGCCGCGGTGTTTGCCGCGCATGTGGAAACCGCGAGCGGCATGCTGCTGCCCGACGACTACCTGCGCGCCGTGGGCCAGGCCGTCACGGCGGCGGGCGGGCTCTTCGTGCTCGACTGCATCGCCTCCGGCGCGTTGTGGGTCGACATGGTGAAGAACCACGTCGACGTGCTGATCAGCGCGCCGCAGAAGGGCTGGAGCGGCTCGCCCGGCTGCGCCTTCGTGATGCTCGGCGAGCGTGCGCGCGCCCGCATCGACCAGACCACCAGCACCAGCTTCGCCTGCGACCTGAAGAAGTGGCTCACCATCATGGAAAGCTACGAGGGCGGCGCCTACAGCTACCACACGACCATGCCGACCGATGCGCTCACGCGCGTGCGCGACGTGATGCTCGAAACCAAGGCCTTCGGTTTCGAGAAGGCGCGTGCGGCGCAGCAGGAACTCGGCAGCAAGGTGCGCGCGCTGCTCGCAAAGAACGGCTTCAAGAGCGTGGCCGCGCCGGGCTTCGAAGCCCCCGGCGTGGTGGTGAGCTACACCACCGACCCCGAGATCCAGTCGTCGAAGAAATTCCTCGGCGCTGGCTTGCAGACGGCCGCCGGCGTGCCGCTGCAGTGCGACGAAGGCGCCGACTTCAAGACCTGGCGCATCGGCCTCTTCGGGCTCGACAAGCTCGGCAACATCGACCGCACCGTCAGCCAGCTCGACGCGGCGCTCAAGCACATTCGCTGACGGCGCGCTTCTTCAAGCCTCGGCCAGCTTGAAGACGTTGACCGCCTCCGAGAGGCGCGTGGCCTGATCGCGCAGGCTGGCGGCCGCGGCGGCGCTTTCTTCCACGAGCGCCGCGTTCTGCTGCGTCGCGCGGTCGAGCTGGGTCACTGCGTCGCTCACCTGGCCGATGCCGGCCGTCTGCTCCGAAGTGGCGCGAGAGATCTGGTCGATGAACCGGCTCACGTTCTGGATCTCGGCCACGATGGCGCCCATGGCGCGGCCCGCTTCGTGCACCTGGCGTTCGCCCTGTTCCACGTTGTCGACGCTCGCGCCGATGAGCGCCTTGATCTCACGTGCTGCACCGGCCGAGCGCTGCGCGAGCGAACGCACTTCGCTCGCCACCACCGCGAAGCCCCGGCCTTGTTCGCCGGCGCGCGCCGCTTCCACCGCCGCATTGAGCGCCAGGATGTTGGTCTGGAAGGCGATGCCGTCGATCACGCCGATGATGTCGGCGATCTTCTTCGACGAGGCGGCGATGTCCTGCATGGTGGTGATCACCTGGTGCATCGCCCCGCCGCCATCGACTGCCGCCTGCGAGGCCTTTGACGCAAGCGCGTTGGCCTGCTGCGCCGTCGCGGCGTTCTCGCGCACGGTGCCGGTCAGCTGCTCCATCGACGAGCTCGTCTGCTGCAGATGGCTTGCCTGGTGCTCGGTGCGCTGGCTGAGGTCGGCGTTGCCGGTCGCGATCTGTTGCGACCCGGTGGCGATCGAGTCGGAGGCGTCCCGCACATGCGACACGAGCTGCGCCAGGCTCGTCTGCATCGTGGCGAGCGATGCCAGCACGCTGCCCTCGGGCGCCTGCTCGGCTTTGGGCAAGGGGCTCAGGTCGCCGCTTGCCACGCGCTGGGCGGCGCGGCCCAGCTCGGCCGGCTCGGCGCCGAGCGCGCGGGTGAGGCTGCGGGTGATCGCCACGCCGCAGCCCACGGCCACGGCGAAGGCAAGCACGCAGGCCGCCAGGAGCAGCCGCTGCTGCGCCTGGTAGTCGGCGGTGGCCTGTGCCACCTGGGCCTGCGCGCGTCGCTCGGTGTATTCGGCATAGCGGCTCGAGGCCTGCAGCAGCGCGGCGAGCCTGGGCCGGCACTCCTGCGCCAGCTTGGTGAGCGCCGCCTCGCGCTGGCCCTTGTTCGCCAGGTCGACGATGGCCAGGGCGACGGGGCCGTAGTCCTGCTCCACGCGGGCCAGGCCGGCGATGAGTTCGCGCGCTTCGGCGGTGACCTGGGTGTCTTCGGTGGCCAGGCGGTTCAGCTCGGCGAGGCCTTGCTGCACGGTCTCATGGGCGCGGGCGGCTGCCTGGCGCTCCGACTCGAGCTCGCCTGGGTCGGTGAGCAGCAACAGGTTGCGCGCCGCAATGGCGCGGGCGTCGACCGCCTTGTGCACCTTGACCGCTGCGTTGGCGCGAGCCGTCACGCCTTGCACGTAGTCGACGAACGCGCGGTCCGTCTGGGCCAGCGCTTGCAGCGACAGGGTGGACACCAGCAGCACGAAAGCGGCGAGCAGCCCGAAGGCCAGGGCCAGCCGGGTCTTGACGGTGAGGGAGTGGGTGGAGTGCATGACGGTGCGAAATCAAAGTGAGGTCGCCACGATAGTTCATCAGAACTGACGTGACAAGCGTCAGAAATGATCGCCTGTGAACTACTTCACCCTCTTGGTGCAGGCGAACTTGATCCATATCAAAGGTCTTGTATTTCGTCAGAACTGACGTATGCTCTCGCGCATGACGCGACCCCCGACCGCTTCAGACACGGCGCCCCGCATCCTCCCGAGCCGACTGGCCTGGGTGGGCGAGGGTGTGCCGCGCCGCGCCGCGGTGGCAGGCGAACTCACGCGCTTCGACGACAGCGACGACTTCCTGCTCGCCCCCGATGCCTTTGGCTACGACTTCTACGTGGTGCACCTGTCACAGCGTGGCGTGCCGGGGCTCGACCTGGTGCGCCTGATCCGCAAACGTTCGGCGGCGGGCCTGGTGGCGCTCGACAAGGGCCCAGCCCTCGCCTTCGCGGCAGCGCTGGACCTCGGTGCCGACATGGTGCTGCCCGAGACGTGCAGTGCCGACGAGCTGGCCGCCGCGATCGCCAGCGTCCACCGCCGCGCGCAGGTGGCGCAGGCACCCGCCTCCACGAGGCCCTGGACCCTGGTCGAAGCCCGCTCCGCCTTGCAGGCGCCAGACGGCACGGAGATCTCCCTCAGCGCGAGCGACTTGGTGTTGCTGCAGTGCTTCGCCGAATCGGCGGACGGCAAGGTCAGGCGCGAGGCGCTGGTCAGGCGGCTGTGGGGCCAGGGCGTCGACGGGGCGATGGAGAACGCCTTGCACGCGACCGTGTACCGTCTACGCAAGCGCATCGAGCAGGCCGGCCATCCGCTCGTGCCGCTGCACTCGGTGGCGAAGGTCGGCTACGAATTCCGCGCGCCCCTCGTCAAGGCTTGAAGAGGCGCTCGAGCAGGCGCTCGATGCGCTCCTGCGGCAGGTCGGATGACGCGAGCAGGCTGGCCAGCAGGTCGTCGGTGCCCGGCGCTTCGGCGAAAGCCATCTGCCAGGCGGCAAAGCGGCGTGCCGGCAGCTTGCCCTCGCGCAAGGTCCTCACGGCTTCGTGGCGCGTGTCGGCCGTGATGGCTGCCAGGGTGTCGGCGACCGCACCGGCCGGGCCTTCCAGCCATTGCGCGAAGTGTCCGCCGGTGAAAACGAGAGACCCGGTCAGCCCGCGCCCGGCATTCGCGGGGCGTGCACGCGCGAGGATGTCTTCCACCTCCAGCGGCGTGGCCAGTGAGCGGCTGATGTAGACGATGTGGTGGAGGGGGGCGTGCATGGGGCGGGCGGTGAAGCGAACCGAGGGTAGCGCCGGCGTCGGGCGCGGATGCCGGGAACAGCGCCCGGCAATGGGGCCTGTTCTGGCTATCCGGTGCGGCGTTGCTTCCCGGGCGTCTCGTCCGTGCCCAAGGCCTGCGCCAGGTAGGGCGCGGTGCGGCTCTCAGTAGCCTGCGCCACCTCCGCTGGCCGGCCACAGGCCACCTGCCGGCCGCCATCCTGCCCGGCGCCGGGGCCCATGTCGATGACCCAGTCGCTCGCGGCCGCCACGCGCATGTCGTGCTCGACCACGACCACCGTGTTGCCGGCGTCGACCAGCCCGTTGAGCTGCGTCATCAGCCGGTCGACGTCTGATGCATGGAGGCCGGTCGTCGGCTCGTCGAGCACATAGAGCGTCTCGCCGCGCTGCGTGCGCTGCAGCTCGGTGGCGAGCTTAATGCGCTGGGCCTCGCCGCCCGAGAGCTCGGTGGCCGGCTGGCCGAGGCGCAGGTAACCGAGGCCGATGTCCTGCAGCAAGTGCAGCGGACGGCGCAGCGCCGCTTCGTCGGCGAAGAAGGCGAGTGCTTCGCCGACCGTCATGCCCAGCACTTCGGCGATGTTCTTCTCGCGCCAGGTCACCGTCAGGGTCTGCTCGTTGTAGCGCGCGCCGTGGCAGGTGGGGCAGGGGGCGTAGACGCTCGGCATGAAGAGCAGCTCGACGCTGACGAAGCCTTCGCCCTCGCAGGTGTCGCAGCGGCCCTTGGCCACGTTGAACGAGAAACGGCCGGCGTCGAAGCGGCGCCGGCGGGCCGCGGGCGTGGCGGCGAAGAGCTTGCGCACATGGTCGAAGAGGCCGGTGTAGGTGGCGAGGTTGGAGCGTGGCGTGCGGCCGATGGGCTTCTGGTCGACGCGCACCAGGCGGCGGATCGCCTCCATGCCCGAGCCGATGTGGCCGCGTGCGGTCTCGGTGATCTCGCCGGCGGCATCGTCACCCTCGTCGTCGGCCGGGGGCGGCTCGTGGCCGAGTTGTGCCGACACCAGTTGCACCAGCGCCTGGCTCACCAGGCTCGACTTGCCCGAGCCCGACACCCCGGTGACGCAGGTGAAGGCGCCGATCGGGAAACGCGCATCGAGCCCGTGCAGGTTGTGGCAGGTGACGCCTTCGAGCGTGAGCCAGCGGGTGACCGCGCGCTGCGGCGCGGCGAGGCGCCGCTCGCCGAAGAGGTGTTTCGCGGTGTGCGAGGCCGTGACATGGCGCAGGCCCTCCGGCGGCCCGCTGTACAGCACCTGGCCGCCGAGCTCGCCCGCATCGGGGCCCACGTCGACCAGCCAGTCGGCACGGCGCATCAGCGACACGTCGTGCTCCACGACGAAGATCGAGTTGCCGCCATCCTTGAGCCGCCCGAGCGCGCGCAGCAGCGCTTCGCCATCGGCAGGGTGCAGGCCGGCCGATGGTTCGTCGAGCACGTAGACCACGCCGAAGAGGTTGGAACGGATCTGTGTCGCCAGCCGCACCCGCTGCAGCTCGCCGGGCGAGAGCGTGGGCGTGCTGCGGTCGAGCGAGAGGTAGCCCAGGCCCAGGTCGCACAGCGTGCTCACGCGCTCGAGCACGTCGTGGGCGATGCGCTGGGCGGCGATGCGCTTTTCTTCCGAAAGGTGGGGCGTGAGCCGCACGTCGGGCGCGGCGGCGTGCGCCGGCCCGCCGGCGGCCACGCGGCGGGCCGTGTGCTCGCGGCTGGCCGTGCGGCTCAGGCTGGGCGACGCGGGGGTGTCGCTGTCGAAGCGGCCTTGCGCGGCGGGCAGCAGCGCGTCGGCCAGCCGGGTGAGCGGCATCTGCGAGAGCTCGCCGATGTCGACCCCGGCGAAGGTCACCGACAGCGCCTCGCGCTTGAGCCGCTTGCCGTGGCATTCGGCGCAGAGGCTGCCCACCATGTAGCGCGAGACGCGCTTCTTCATCAGCGCACTCTGCGAGGTGGCGAAGGTCTGCAGCACGTACTTGCGCGCGCCGGTGAAGGTGCCGTGGTAGCTCGGCTCTTCCTTGCGGCGCAGCGCGGCGCGGGTCTCGGCGGGCGTGAAGCCGGCGTAGACGGGCACTGTCGGCTGCTCGTCGGTGAAGAGGATCCAGTCGCGGTCTTTCTTCGGCAGGTCGCGCCAGGGCGTGTCGACGTCGTAGCCGAGGCTGACGAGGATGTCGCGCAGGTTCTGCCCATGCCAGGCGGGGGGCCACGCGGCCACCGCGCGCTCGCGGATGGTGAGCGAATCGTCGGGGACCATGGACTTCTCGGTCACCGCGTACACATGCCCGAGCCCGTGGCAGACCGGGCAGGCGCCCTGGGGTGTGTTGGGCGAGAAGTCTTCGGCATAGAGCATCGGCTGCCCGCGCGGGTAGGTGCCGGCGCGTGAATACAGCATGCGAAGCAGGCTGCCGATGGTGGTGACGCTTGCCACGGTCGAGCGGGTGCTGGGCGTGCCGCGCTGCTGCTGCAGCGCCACCGCCGGCGGCAGGCCGTCGATCGAGTCGACATCGGGCACGCCCACCTGGTCGATCAGGCGGCGGGCGTAGGGCGCAACCGATTCGAAATATCGGCGCTGCGCCTCGGCGTAGAGCGTGCCGAAGGCGAGCGACGACTTGCCCGAGCCCGAGACGCCGCTGAAGACGACGAGCGCGTTGCGTGGCACGTCGAGGTCGACGTTCTTGAGGTTGTGCTCGCGTGCGCCGCGCACGCGCACGAAGCCGTCGTCTTGTGGGGCGCGGATCGGGGTCTGGGCAACGGTGGGCTTGGGCATGGCAGAGGGCTTCGGCAATTCACATACCGCGGGGGTGGATGGTCCGGCCTGGCTCCTGACGCCCTCCTGTCGCGTGCTCGCATACGATCGGCGCCCATGAGCATCGCCACACCAACCCGCGCCGAGACGCGCGAGGGCTCCGACGCTGAACTCCACCCTTACGGCCGCCCGGCGGGTGGATGGCGGCGCCGCCTCTTCCGCGTCATCTTCGAGTCTGACACGCGGGCGGGAAAGTTGTTCGACGAAGTGCTGATCGGGCTCATCCTCGCGAGCCTGGCGGTGGTGGTGCTCGACAGCATCGCCTCCATCCACGCGAAGTATGGTCGCTTGTTCACCGTGCTGGAGTGGAGCTTCACCCTGCTCTTCACCGTGGAATACATCGCACGGCTCGTCTGCGTGCAACGCCCGATGCGCTACGCGCGCAGCGTGTTCGGCGTGATCGACCTGGTGGCGGTGCTGCCCACCTACCTGGCCATCCTCGTGCCGGGGCTGCACGCGCTGATCGACGTGCGGATGCTGCGGCTGCTGCGCGTCTTCCGCATCTTCAAGCTCAGCGCCTACATCGCCGAGTACGGTGCGCTCGGCCGGGCGCTCTACGAGTCACGCCGCAAGATCTTCGTCTTCCTGTCGTTCGTGATGATCGTGGTGCTCATCATGGGCACGCTGATGTACGTGGTGGAAGGGCCGCAGAACGGCTTCCACAACATCCCGACCGGCGTGTACTGGGCGATCACCACGATGACGACGGTGGGTTTCGGCGACATCACGCCGAAGACGGACCTCGGGCGCTTCATCGCGTCGATCATGATGCTGCTGGGCTGGGGCACGCTGGCCGTGCCGACGGGCATCGTGAGCGCCGAGTTCACCGCGCAGAAGCTGCGGCCCCGCACCCGCCATTGCCTGGCCTGTGGCAGCGACGGGCATTCGATGTCGGATCGCTTCTGCCGCGATTGCGGTGCCGCGCTGCCGCCGACGACCACGGCGCGCTGAACTCAGGGCTGGAACATCAAGTCCAGCACACGCTGGGCACGCTTGGTGTTCACACGGCGGGTGTCGATCAGGTTGGCGATCAGCTCGTTGGCGCCCGGGGCTTCGGTGTAGGCCATCTGCGTCTCGCCGTGGCGGCGCTCGGCGAGGCGGCCCTTGACGAGCGTGCGCACGTTGTCGTGCCGGCTGTCGGCGGCGATCGCCACCATGGTCTCGGCCAGCGTGGCCGCAGGGCCTTCGATCACCTGGGCGAAATGGCCTCCGGTGTAGAGCAGCGAGCCCGTCACCTGGCGGCGGGCGTTGAGTTCACGCGAGTGCTGGAGGATGTCCTGCACCTGCTGGGGCGACGCGAGCGAGCGGCTCACGTAGAAGATCTGGTAAAGGTCGGGACGGTCCACAGGCTGAAGCGTATCGGCGGACGACCGTGCGGCATGCCGAGAAGACACGCCTCAAACCTGCCCTATTCGCGCGGCACGTTCTTAACGTTCGCCTAACCCTGGCCTAAGCCAGCCTTCATCCAGGCTTTCTATCTTTCGCGGCATGGCGGGGGAGGCCCCGCGTGGTTCTTGAGACGAAAGGCTCGCGATGAAACTCAATCCCTTGAATGCCACGCTCGTGGCAGCCGGTGTGCTCGCCATGGGCGCAGCCGGTGCGTTCAGCCTGAAGCCCTGGGGCCAGGACGAGGCCAAGGCTTCCACCCCGCCCGCGGTCGTGGCGATGGCCACGCCGGCGGCAGCCGCCACCACCCCCGCAGCGGCGACGGCGCCGATCGCGCCCGTGCCGGCGCAGGGCATGGTGCCCAACTACCGCGCGATCTTTGCCCAGGCCGGGCCGGCGGTGGTCGGCGTCACGGTGTCGGGCACGCACAAGCTGTCGCAGGAAGAGCAGCAGATGCAGCAGCGCCTGCCGCCCGGCATCGAGAACGACCCCTTCTTCCAGTTCTTCCGCGGCCTGCCGCACATGCAGCCGCGCGGCCGCGGCGGCGTGCCCGAGCAGCCCTTCCGCGGCCAGGGCTCGGGCTTCATCATCAGCTCCGACGGCCTGATCCTCACCAACGCGCACGTGGTGCGCGACGCCAAGGAGGTGACGGTCAAGCTGAGCGACCGGCGCGAATTCAGCGCCAAGGTGCTCGGCGCCGACCTGGCGACCGACGTGGCGGTGTTGCGCATCAACGCGAAGGACCTGCCCACCGTGCGCCTGGGCAACCCCAAGCAGCTGCAGGTGGGCGACCCGGTGATGGCCATCGGCTCGCCGTTCGGCTTCGAGCAGACGGCCACGCAGGGCATCGTGAGCGCCAAGGGCCGCTCGTTGCCGGAGGTGTCGACGACCACCGGCCGGGTCTCGAGCGCGGTGGTGCCCTTCATCCAGACCGACGCGGCGGTGAACCCCGGCAACTCGGGCGGCCCCCTCTTCGACGGCACCGGCGCGGTCGTGGGCATCAACGCGCAGATCTACTCGCAGTCGGGCGGCTACCAGGGCCTGTCGTTCGCGATCCCGATCGACGTGGCGCTGAAGGTCAAGGACCAGATCGTGGCCACCGGTCGCGCTCAGCACGGGCGGCTCGGGGTCTCGGTGCAGGACGTGACGCACTCGCTGGCCGAATCCTTCGGCATGCCGAAGCCGGATGGCGCCCTGATCTCGGGCGTGGCCCGTGACAGCGCGGCGGCCAAGGCCGGCCTCAAGCCCGGCGACGTGATCACCGAAGTGAACGGCGAGCCGATCGTGCGCTCGGGTGCGCTCAGCAGCACCATCGGCATGTCGAGCCCTGGCGAGAAGGTGAAGCTCAAGGTGTGGCGCGACCGTGCGCCCATCGAGATCGAGGCCACGCTCGGCAGCGCCGAGGAGGCGAAGCAGGTGGCGGCCAACGAGGAGAAGGGCAACGCGGCCGGCCAGCTCGGCCTTGCGCTGCGGCCCCTCTCGCGAGACGAGCGCCGGCAGATCGGCAGCGAGGGTGTGCTGCTGATCGAGAACGCGACCGGTGCCGCCGCACGCGCCGGCATCGAGCGGGGCGACGTGCTGCTGGCGATCAACGGCAAGCCGGTCACCTCTGTCGAGCAGGTGCGCAGCCTGATGTCGGGCAAACCCAAGAGCGTGGCGCTGCTGGTCGAGCGTGACGGAGATCAGCTCTTCGTCCCGGTGAACCTCGGCTGATGAGACCGTAGGACTTGGCCGCGATCTGGCTGGGCGGTGAAACAGCAGGCTGGTTTTGAGCGACAAATGGCGACCCTTCCAACAACCTTGAGAGGACGCCATGAAGAACGCGATGACCCACCTGCTGATTCCTGCCGCCATCGCGGCGCTGGCCCTGACCACCCACCCCGTCAGGGCGCAGGACGACGCTGCTTCACCGCCGCCGGGGGCTTCGGCCCGCTCGGTGCTGCCGGGTGAAGCCGTCCCGCTGCCCGAAGTGCAGACCTCGGGCAACGTGAGCTACGTGTCGGGTGGCATCCCCTACGAGCAGCTGCCGGCCTTCCATGCGGCGCGCAGCCAGTTCCCGCTCAACATCGAGGTGTACGAGCGCGACGGCAACCGCAATGCCTTCACGGCCGAAGCCGACGTGCGCGTGATCAACGTGAAGACCGGCGACGTGGTGCTCGAGACCAAGACCGAAGGCCCGTACCTCTGGGCCAAGGTGCCTCCGGGGCAGTACAAGGTCGAGACCACGCTCAACGGCAAGGTCAAGGAAGCGCGTGTGGCGGTGAGCGGCTCCAAGACGGCCCGCACCATCGTCGTGTTCCCGGACGGGACCACGGAGTGACCAACGGCACGGGGGCTCAGCCCCCGTTTTTCATGCGCTCCCGTTCATGAGTTCGGTGTAGCGCCGCTGCATCTCTTCGGGTTCGACCTTCTCGATCGAGTGACCGATGAGCCAGGTGTGGCCGAACGGGTCGCGCACCTTGCACGAGCGCTCGCCGTAGAACTGGTTGGTGGGCGGGCTCACCATCGTGGCCCCGCAGGCCACGGCCTGTTCGCCCATCGCATCGCAGTCGTCCACGTGCAGGTGGATCACCATGCCCGAAAGGCCCTGCGGTGGCGGGGCGGTGATGCCGTACTCGGGGTACTCCTCCGAGACCATCAGGATGGCGCTCGGCCCCATCTGCAGCTCCACGTGGCCCACGCGGCCCGAGGGCTCGGTCAGGCGGTACAGCTCCTCGGCGCCGAAGGCGCGGGTGTAGAAGTCGATCGCCTTCTGCGCGCTGGGCACGCAGAGGTAGGCATACAACTCGTGGATGGAATTCTTCATGGGCGTCTCCTGGTGGTCGATGGACCCATGCTAGGAACGCCAGGGCTGCGTGTATTGGAGATTTTTTCAGCGGGCCCCGGGCGCGGCCATGTGCGTGGGCTGGTCCGGTTGCAAGGGGGCGTAGGCGGTGGGCGTCATGCCGGCGATGCGCCTGAACTCGTGGATGAGGTGCGACTGGTCGGCGTAGCCGGCCTGTACGGCGGTAAGGGCCCAGTCGCTGGGCGGGGCGGTCGCGATCTGCGACAGCAGCGTGTGGAAGCGCAGCACGCGCAGGTAGCGCTTCGGCGTGAGGCCCACCTGCCGCTCGAAGCGTGAGATGAAGCGCGTGGGCCCGAGGCCGCTGGCGCGTTGCAAGGGCTCGATGCTGGCGGTGGCCGGGTCTTGCGCCATGGTGTGCAGGGCCTGGGCCACGAGCGCGTCGCCGGGCCGGGCGAGCGACAGGCGCGCCATCAGGTAGGCCTCGAGCCGCAGCAGCCGCGCATGCGGGCCGCTCGTGTCCTGCAACTCGTCGCGCAGGGCACGGGCACTCGGGCCCCACAGCGCCTCGAGCGTCACGGTGCGGTTGCGCAGGCTGGGCAAGGCGCCGCCGAAGAAGGCGGCCGCACCGCCCGGCTTGAAATGCACGCCGACCACGCTCGAGGCGCCGGTGGTGTCGCGCTGGGTCGCGTGGTCTTGTGCGCCGTGGACCACGCCGCCGGGGTGGTGCTCGCCGACCGTGTCGCTGCTGCCCTGGTAGCGGCTGATGCACTGGCCGTCGAGCAGGGGGATCACGATGTCCACGCGCCCGGTCGGGAGGTTGAACTCGCGCGCGTGGGGCAGGGCGGCGCCGCGCTCGTTGGCCCACAGCGTCTCGACGTACGGCACCAGCGGGGCGGTGGGGCGGCGCGTCAGCAGCATGGTGGGCGGGCTATTTGCTGCGGGCCGACGCGCGCACGACAGTCACGCTGCACTCGGCCTGCGAGGCGACCTCGGTCGACACGCTGCCGAGGTAGCGGCGCAGGCCGCCGCTGCTGCGCGCGCCCATCACGATGTGGTCGACCTGGTTCTTGCGCGCGTAGTCGACGATGGCCGTCGCCGGGTCGGGCGCTTCGAGCACGTGGCAGGTGATGCGCGTGGCCTGCACCTCGGGTGGCAGCTTCATCGCCTGCGCGATGGGCCGCGCCCAGTGCTTCAGCTGCACCAGCAGGTTGACGTGCTTGCTGCTGCCATCGGCTTCGAGCAGGTCGTCCATGCCGATGCGGGCGGTCCTCATCACGGCCAGGCAGGCCAGGCGCGCATTGGGCTCGGTCTGCAGCAGTCGCAGGGCGGTCAGGCGCAGGGTCTCGAGCAGCTCGGCCTCGGCGCCGCCCACGTCGACCGCGGCCAGCACGATGGGGCTGCGGGCGAGCTGCGTCGTCGCACTGGCACGCGCGTTGGGCTCGGCGCCGAGGGCGGAGAACCAGCGCGACATGCGCTTCATCGTGCCGCTGCGTTCGCGCCTTTTCGCGCGCTCGGTGAGCGGCACCTGGGCCGGGTTTTGCAGCTGGAAGGCGAGCTGGGCACCCGTCTGCTGGCGCTGCTCGGGCTTGGGCTCGAGGGCCTGCAGGATGATCTCCTGCAGCCAGGGCGGGCAATCCTTGCGCAACGTGATCGGTGGCACCGGGTCTTGGTACAGGCGCTCGCGCAGGCCGCGCACCGAGTCGGGCGCGCCGAAGGGCCGCTCGCCGGTGGTCAGGTGGTAGAGGATCACGCCGAGCGCGAAGAGATCGCTGCGCGGGTCGTTGCGCACGAACTGAACCTGCTCGGGCGAGATGTACGGGCCGGTGCCCATCGGCAGCTCGAACTCTTCGTCGAGCAGGTCGGGCAGCTGGTCGTGGCGCGAGAGGCCGAAGTCGACGAGCACCGCCTCGCCGGTGATGCGGAACATGATGTTGCTCGGCTTCACGTCGAGGTGCACCAGGTGCTGGCGGTGCAGGTCGTGCAGGGCGGTGGCGACCCTCACGCCGATGTCGACCACCTTGGCGATGGGCAGCGGCGCATCGTCGAGCAGCGGGCGCAGCGAATCGCCGGGGATGCGCTCCATCACGATGTAGGGCTGCGAGGTGAAGTCGCCCTTGGCCACGAAGCGCGGCACGTGCGGGCCGCTGAGCTTGGGCAGGATCATCTGCTCGACCTCGAAGCCGACGATGCTCGCCGGGTCTTCGCCGCCGAGGATGCGCGGCACCTTCATGATGAGGTCCATCGGGTCGTCGCTGGCGACGTCGACCACCTTCCACAGGTGCGCCATGCCGCCCTGGTGCAGATGGCGTTCGAGCTTGAAGCTGTCGATCAGCTCGCCGGCCTGCAAGGGGCGCAGCGGGTGCGTCGCGGGTGCGGCCGCTGCCCCGAAGTTGCTGGGAGGGTTGCCGAGCTCAGCCGCCATCTTCGAGCCGTTTCGCGAGACGTTGAGGCAGGCCGGCCGCACGCACCTTGGCGGCGGCGGTCTCGTGGTCGTAGGGCACGCGGAAGTAGGTGAGCTCGGAGCCCTCGCTGTCGTAGAGGGCGTAGCAGGCGGCGGGGTTGTTGTCGCGCGGCTGGCCGGCGGAGCCGGGGATCACGAGCCACTGGCGCTGCAGCGACAGCGGGATGGGCACGCCGGGGACCGGCTGGAACTCGCCGATCTTGCCGGTCGGCGCCAGGTGGTACAGGCGGGGCTCGTGCACATGCCCGCAGAAGGTGAAGCGGCAGGCGGTGGCCTGCATGCTGCGCACCGCGTCGACCCGCGCATGGATGTAGCCCCACTCGCCGGGCGCGTACGCGTTGGCGTGCACGTAGAGGCGGCCGTCGTCGATGGCGGTCAGCGGCAGGGTGGCAAGGAAGTCGATCTGCGCGGCGTCGAGCTGCTCGCGCGTCCACGCGACGGTGAAGCGGGCGTCTTCCACCATCGAGGGCTGCGGGCCGGCCACGGTGGCGGCGTCGTGGTTGCCACGGATGGCGATCGCGCCTTTCGCCACGTGCTCGCGGATCTGGTCGACCACCCAGGCCGGGTCGGCACCGTAGCCGACGAAGTCACCGAGGAAGACGTACTTGGTCGCCTGCTGTGCCTTGGCATGCGCGAGGACCTCCGACACCGCCTCTCGGTTGGCATGGAGGTCGGTGATGAGGGCGATCTTCATAAAGCGGCGTTCAGCCGATCCTGCCAATCAAGAGGAACTCCATCAGCGCCTTCTGGACGTGCATCCGGTTCTCGGCTTCGTCCCAGACCACGCTCTGCGGGCCGTCGATCACCTCGGCTTCGACTTCCTCGCCGCGATGGGCCGGCAGGCAGTGCATGAAGACCGCGTCGGGCTGGGCCGCGGCCATCATTTCGCGGTCGACGCACCAGTCGGCAAAGGCCTTCTTGCGCGTCTCGTTCTCGGCCTCGTAGCCCATGCTCGTCCACACGTCGGTGGTCACGAGGTGGGCGCCACGGCACGCGTCGAGCGGGTTCTTGAAGGTCTTGAGGCACTTGGTGTTGGACACACCGGCGACCTTGGGGTCGATCTCGTAGCCCGACGGCGTGCTCACGTGCAGCGTGAAGCCGAGGATGTCGGCCGCCTGCAGCCAGGTGTTGGCCATGTTGTTGCCGTCGCCGACCCAGGCGACGACCTTGCCCTTGATGGAGCCACGGTGCTCGATGAAGGTGTAGACGTCGGCCAGGATCTGGCACGGGTGGTACTCGTTGGTGAGGCCGTTGATCACCGGCACGCGCGAGCTGGCGGCGAAGCGCTCGATCTTCGACTGCTCGTAGGTGCGGATCATCACCAGGTCGACCATGCGGCTGATGACCTTGGCCGAGTCTTCCACCGGCTCGGCGCGGCCCAGCTGGCTGTCGCCGGTGGTGAGGTGCACCACCGAGCCGCCCATCTGGTACATGCCGGCCTCGAAGCTGACGCGGGTGCGCGTGCTGGCCTTCTCGAAGATCATGGCCAGCGTGCGGTCGGTCAGCGGCGTGTACTTCTCGTAGTTTTTGAAGCGCTTCTTGATGACGGCGGTGCGCTCGAAGAGGTAGGCGTACTCCTCCGCGCGCAGGTCCTTGAACTGCAGGTAGTGCTTGATGAGACTCATGCCGGGCTTCATGACGCAGGTTTGGCGAGGAAGGCCTTGACCAGCGGGCAGAGGATCGCCAGCAGCTGCTTCACTTCGTCTTCGTTGATGATGAGCGCGGGCAGCAGGCGCACGACCTTGTCGGCAGTCACGCTGATGAAGAGGCCGGCTTCGGCGGCCTGGCCCAGCAGCTCGCCGCAGGGGCGGTCGAGCTCCATGCCGATCATCAGGCCCTGGCCGCGGATCTCGACCACGCCGGGCAACGAGCCCAGCTCGCGCTTCAACCCATCGGTGAGCAGCTTGCCCATGTTGGCGGCGTTGTCGAGCAGCTTGTCTTCTTCGACGATGCGCAGCGTTTCCACACCGGCGCGCATGGCGAGCGGGTTGCCGCCGAAGGTGGTGCCGTGGTTGCCAGGGCCGAACACGTTGGCCGCGCGCGGGCCGCAGACGAAGGCGCCGATGGGCACGCCCGAGCCCAGGCCCTTGGCGAGCGGCATTACGTCGGGCTTGATGCCGGCCCACTGGTGGGCGAACCACTTGCCGGTGCGGCCCATGCCACATTGCACCTCGTCGAGCATCAGGAGCCAGCCCTTTTCGTCGCAGATGCGGCGGGCCTGGCGCAGGTATTCGGCGTGTGTGGGGTTGATGCCGCCTTCGCCCTGGATCACCTCCAGGAAGATGGCGACCACGTTGGGGTTGCTTGCGGCGACCTTCTCGATGGCGGCGATGTCGTTGAGCGGCACCCGCACGAAACCTTCGACCAGCGGTCCGAAGCCGGCCTGCACCTTGGGGTTGCCGGTGGCCGAGAGCGTGGCGATCGAGCGGCCGTGGAAGGCGCGCTCGTAGACGATGATCTCGGGCTTCTCGATGCCCTTGTCGTGGCCGAACTTGCGCGCGACCTTGATGGCGCCCTCGTTGGCTTCGAGCCCCGAGTTGCAGAAGAACACGTTGGTGAGGCCGGAGATCTCGACGAGCTTGGCCGCCAGCTGCTCCTGCAGCGGCACCTGGTAGTAGTTGGAGCTGTGCATCAGCTTGCCGACCTGGTCTTGCAGCGCGGGCACGAGCTTGGGGTGGGCGTGGCCCAAGGTGTTGACGGCAATGCCGGAGAGGCCGTCGAGGTACTTCTTGCCGTTGGTGTCCCACAGCCAGACCCCTCGGCCGTAGGCCAGCGCCATCGGCAGGCGGCCATAGGTTGGCATCACGTGCGGCATGGGGGAGGCAGACAGCTTGTCGGGGGCGTTCATGGAGGGGCTCCGGAGGGAAGGACGCTGAAAGAGACAAGGCCCGCAGGAGATGCGGGCCTGGCGCGTTTGATTCTAGAGGGGGCGTGTGACCCCGGTTCACGGTGTGAAGTGCGTCGCTCTTTGAGAATCGCAAAGGGGTCATTCAGCGATGGCAACGTGCTGCATCGCAGCACATGCGAGGCACAATAGCGCCTTCACCGCAGGCCGTACCAGGGCACGACCCGATCGCGGCGCGCCGTGCCGACCCCGCGTGCCACCGCATGACTCCCTCCAAACCCCGCGAAGTCTTCATCCAGGGCCTGACCAAAGACGGCAGGACCTTCCGCCCGAGCGACTGGGCCGAGCGTCTGGCGGGGGCGATGTCATGCTTTCGACCCGGTGGCACCACCGGCGGCCCCGGCGCCTTCATCGGCTACTCGCCGTACTGCGTGCCGCGGGTGATCAACGGCGTCAAATGCGTGATCGTCAACGAGGCGCTGCGCGAGGTCGAGATCATGGCCTGGGACTTCGTCATGAACTTCGCGCGTGACAACGAACTGCAGGTGACCGAGGCCTGCCTGCTGCCCGAGACGCCCCCGAAGCGCTCCGAGTGAAAAGCTCGCACCCATGAAAAACCCGCCGAGAGGCGGGCCTGAAAACGAAAAACCCGCCAAGAGGCGGGTTTTGTCTTCGCGGTACCGGGAAATCAGTGTCAGGCGGCGGTGGCGAGGGCCTTGACCTTGGCCGAAAGGCGGCTCTTGTGGCGAGCGGCCTTGTTCTTGTGGAAGAGGCCCTTGTCGGCCACGGAATCGATCACGCTCTGGGCGGCCTTGAAGATCTCGGTGGCTTTCGCCTTGTCGCCAGCGGCAACTGCCTTCTGGACGTTCTTGATGACTGTGCGGAACTTCGAACGCAGCGCGGTGTTGGCGGCGTTGAGCTTGACGTCTTGACGCGCGCGCTTGCGGCCGGAGGCAATGCGGACGGTCTTTTTGGCTTTGGAGGAGGTGGCCATTGAGCTTTTACCCGGGTTGAGCGAAGTCCGCGAGTATAGCAGGCACTGGTATGCGGCCGCAAACTGTGAGCAGGCGCTACCTATAATCCCGCCGCCCATGAACCTGCTGCGCGCCGCGTCCACCGTCTCCCTGCTGACCCTGGCGTCGCGCATCACGGGGCTCGGCCGCGAGCTCGTCATCGCCGCCGCCTTCGGGGCCGGCGCCTGGACCGATGCGTTCAACGCCGCCTTCCGCATCCCCAACATGCTGCGCCGGCTGTTTGCCGAAGGCGCATTCGCGCAGGCCTTCGTGCCGTTGCTGGGCAACACGCGCGCGAAGGAGGGCGATGAGCCCACCAAGCTGCTCGTCAGCGCGGTGGCCACGGTGCTCTTCTGGGCGCTGGTCGTGACCTGCGTCGTCGGCGTGGTGGTGTCGCCGGTCATCGTGTGGCTGATGGCCTCGGGACTGCAGGAATTCGACGCCGCCGTTCTGATGACGCGCTGGATGTTCCCCTACATCGGCTTCGTGTCGTTGGTGGCGCTGTCGGCCGGCATCCTCAACACCTGGAAGCATTTCGCGGTGCCTGCGGCGTCGCCGGTGTTGCTCAACCTCGCGATGATCGGCGCCGGCTGGTGGCTCGCGCCCTGGTTCGGGCGTTGGGGACTGCAGCCGATCTATGCGATGGCCGCCGGCGTGATGCTGGGGGGTGTGCTGCAGCTGGCGGTGCAGATTCCCGCGCTCAAGCGGCTGGGCGTGTTGCCCCGCATCGGCCTCTCCTGGGGTGCGCTGAAGGCGGCCTGGGGCCATCCCGGTGTGCACACGGTGTTGCGCAAGATGGCGCCGGCGCTGCTGGGCGTGTCGGTCGCACAGATCTCGCTGATGATCAACACGCACATCGCCTCGCGCATCGGGGTTGGCGCGGTCTCGTGGCTCACCTATGCCGACCGCCTGATGGAGTTCCCGACCGCGCTGCTCGGAGTGGCGCTCGGGGTGGTGCTGATCCCTCAGCTCTCGGCGGCGCAGGGCAAGGGCGACACCCGGGAATATTCGGCCATGCTCGACTGGGGCCTGCGCCTGACGCTCATGCTGGCGCTGCCCTGTGCGGTGGCGCTGCTGGTGTTCGCGCAGCCGCTGGTGGCGGTGCTGTACCACCGCGGAGCCTTCGTCGCGCGCGACGTGGTGCAGACCCAGTACGCGTTGATGGCCTATGGCGTGGGCCTCCTCGGCCTGATCGGGGTGAAGGTGCTCGCGCCTGGCTTCTATGCGCGCCAGGAGCTGCGCACGCCGGTGAAGATCGCCATCGGTGTGCTCATCGTCACGCAGCTGCTCAATCTGTGTCTCGTGCCCTGGCTGGGCCACGCCGCGCTCGCGTTGTCCATCAGCCTGGGGGCGATCCTCAATGCGAGCCTGCTCTACGTCGGGCTGCGCCGGCGTGGTGCCTACCGCCCGGAGCCCGGCTGGTGGGGCTTCAGCGCGCGGGTGGTGCTGGCCAGTGCGGTGCTGGGCGGCGGGCTGGCCTGGGCCAGCCGCGCGGTGTCGTGGGTGCATGCCGACGAGTGGCTGCGCATCGGTGTGATGACGGCTTGCCTGGTGCTCGGAGTGCTGGTGTACTTCGCCACCTTGCTGGCCACCGGGCTCAAGTTCCGGCAGTTCATGCGGCGCGGATAATCGCCCGCCATGCCTTCCTTCCCGCAGTTTCAGGCGCAGACACCGCTGGAGTATTTCGGCCTGCTCGTCGCCGACGACGACAATTTTTCCCTGCTCGAAGCGGCCATCTCCATCGGGCAGGACGACAACCCCACGCTCGACACCCAGGCGGTGCTGCACCAGATCGACCTGCTGGCGCAGCGGCTCAAGGTGCGGGTGCCGGCGGATGCCGGGCCCCGCCAGCGCCTGCGGGTGCTGAACCAATTCTTCTTCAACGAGCTGGGCTTTGCCGGGAACGTCAACAACTACTACGACCCGGCGAACAGCATGCTCGCCACCGTGCTGGAGACGCGGCGCGGCATCCCGATCACACTGGCACTGCTGTACATCGAGTTCGCCACGCAGGCCGGCCTGGTGGCGCGGGGCGTCTCCTTTCCGGGCCACTTCCTCGTGAAGCTCAAGCTGAGCGAAGGCGAAGTGGTGATCGACCCCTTCACCGGCCAGTCGCTGTCGCGCGAGCGCCTCGACGAGCTGCTGCAGCCCTATCGCCGCCGCCAGGGCCTGACGGGCGACCTGGACGTGCCACTCGGCGTCTTCCTGCAGGCGGCGCAGCCACGCGACGTGCTCGCCCGCATGCTGCGCAACCTGAAGGAGATCTACCGCACGTCCGGCGACACCGCGCGCCTGCTGGCCGTGCTGAACCGGCTGGTGGTGCTGTTGCCGCAGGCATGGGACGAGCGGCGCGACCGGGGCCTGGCCCAAGCCGAGCTGGGCGCATTCGACGCCGCCCTCCACGACCTCGGCGCCTACCTCGCGCACAACCCGCAAGCGCCCGACCGCGAGGCCATCGGCCAGCGCCTCCTCGCACTGCGACAGCCTGGAGCGGGCCCGCTCCACTGAGAGTCCTGTATGGACGGCCAGCACACGGTTGCATGGCCCTAGAATTCGCCCCGTTCCGCGAGGCCCGGGCTTCGCTCCTCGCTCTGCTTCTTCCTGGGCAAAGATGCAACTCACACCCGCTCAGCGGCAAACCCTCTCCTGGCTCCTGATCGCCGCGGCCGGCGTGTTGCTGGTGTGGCTGCTGGCGCCGGTGCTCACGCCCTTCCTGTTCGCCGGCATCCTGGCCTACATCCTCGAGCCGGCGGTCGAGAAGCTGGTCAAGCGACGGGTGCCGCGTGTATTGGCCGTCACGCTGGTCGAGGTGGCCGCCTTCGTGGTGATCCTGTCGGTGCTGCTGCTGATCGTGCCCATCGTGTCGAAGGAGCTGCCGTTGCTGCGCGAGCAGCTGCCGCTCCTGGCCGACAAGTTGAACCAGACGGTCTCGCCCTGGCTCGCGCAATACGGCATCTCCGTGGCGCTTGATGTCGCGAGCATCAAGGCCTTCATCGTGAAGTACCTCGGGGCCAACATCGAAGACGGCCTGACCACGCTGCTCAGTTCCGCCCGCATCGGCGGCAGCTTTCTGCTGGCCCTGATCGGCAACGCGGTACTGATCCCGGCGGTGCTCTTCTACCTGCTGATGGACTGGCCCCAGCTCCTCAACCGCATCGATGGCCTGGTGCCGCCGCGCCTGCGCGACAACGTGCGCAGCTTCATGCGCGAGAGCGACGAGATGCTCGGCCAGTACCTGCGCGGCCAGCTTCTGGTGATGGTGATCCTGGCGGTGTTCTACAGCGTCGGGCTGGCGCTTTTCGGCTTTGATCTGGCGGTGCCGGTCGGTGTCTTCACCGGGCTCGCGGTCTTCATTCCCTACCTCGGCTACGGCCTCGGGATGCTGCTGGCGCTGATCGCCGGGGTGCTGCAGTTCGCCAGCTGGTACGGCGTGGTCGCCGTGGCGGTGGTCTACGGGCTCGGGCAGGTGATCGAAAGCTTCTTCCTCACGCCGCGCCTGGTGGGCGAGCGCATCGGCATCAACCCGTTGACGGTGATCTTTGCGCTGCTGGCCTTTGGCCACCTCGCCGGGTTCGTCGGCGTGCTGCTCGCGCTGCCGGTGTGCGCGGTGCTGGTCGTGGCGGGCAAGCGGGTGCTGGCTTGGTACACCGGCAGCAAGCTTTATCTGGGCTGAGCGTGAGACAGATTCCCCTGGCCATCGCCGACGAGCCGGTCCGGTCATTCGACAGTTATGTCTCCGGGCCGAATGCAGCGGCGGTGGAGCACCTGCGCGGCGTGATGCAGCAGGCGGCGCCGGTCTACCTGTGGGGCCCCTCGGGCGTGGGCAAGACGCACCTGCTCCAATCGCTCGCGCACCAGGTGCAACGCACGGGCGGGCGGGTGGGGTGGTTCAACGCCGCCTCGGCCACGCCCTGGGAGTTCGACGAAAGCGATGCGCTCATCGTGTTCGATGACTGCGACCGCTTTGACGAGGCCCGCCAGCACGCGGCGTTCGCCCTCTTCGTCGAAGCGACGACGCACCGCATTCCGGTGGCCGCGGCGGGCCGCGTGCCCCCCGTTGACCTGGCCTTGCGCGATGACCTGCGTACCCGCCTGGGCTGGGGCCACATCTTCGCGCTGGAACCGCTGGCCGAGCCTGAAGCGCGTGCCGCGATGCGCCGCGAGGCCGACCGGCGCGGCCTCTTTCTTTCCGATGACGTGATGAGCTACCTCCTGACGCGCTTTGCGCGCGACCTCAAGCACCTGATGACGGTGCTCGACCGACTCGACGAATTCGCCCTCGTCCACAAGCGCGCGATCACCGTGCCGCTGCTCAAGCAGATGCTGGCCGAAGAGAAGGGCATCGCGTGAACCTCTGTCTCTTCGACCTCGACGACACGCTGATCCCACTCGACTCCGACCACGCCTGGGGACGCTTCATGATCCGCCAGGGCTGGGTCGACGGCGAGGCGTTCGACAAGCAGAACGACGTCTTCTTCGCCCACTACAAGGCCGGCACGCTCGACATCCACGCCTACATCGCCTTCTCCACCGCCCCCTGGCGCGACCGCTCGGCGGCTGACCAGAGAGCCGCGCAAGACCTTTTCATGGCGGAAGTGATCTCGCCCCAGCTGCGCCCCGCGGCGCGGGAGCTGGTCCAGCAGCACCAGCAGCAGGGCGACCTGGTGGCCATCGTGACCGCCACCAACGAGTTCGTCACCGCCCCGATTGCCCGCGCCTTCGGCGTGGAGCACCTGCTGGCCGTCCAGCTTGAAAAAGACCCCGGGGGTAACATCACCGGCCGCATCGCCGGGGTGCCCTCGTTCCGCGAAGGCAAGACGGTGCGCACGCACGAGTGGCTCGCAAGCCTTGGTCACAAGCTGCAGGACTTCGAGCGCATCAGCGTCTACAGCGATTCGGCCAACGACCTGCCGCTGCTCGAAATGGCGACCGACCCCGTGGCCACCAACCCTTCCGCACCGCTCGAAGCCATCGCTCGCGAGCGGGGCTGGCGCATTCTTCGGTTGTTCGACTGATGATCAAGAAGTTCATAGACAAATTGCTCGGCAAGACCGCCAAGCCCGCGGTGCCCAAGGGCAAGCGCGTGGAAGTGCCTCTGGCTGAGCACAACATCGACCTCAAGCTCGTCGACGACAACGCCATCCGCGTGGTCAAGACCCTGGCCGACGCTGGCTACGAGGCCTACATCGTGGGCGGCGCGGTGCGCGACCTCCTGCTGGGCCTGCGTCCGAAGGACTTCGACGTGGCGACCAACGCCACGCCCGAGCAGGTGAAGGCGCTGTTCCGCCGTGCTTTCATCATCGGCCGGCGCTTCCGCATCGTGCACGTGGTGTTCGGCCGTGGGCGCGAGCATGAAGTGATCGAGGTGTCGACCTTCCGCGCGGTGCTCGATGCCTCGGCCTCGGAGCAGGTGGCCGGCAACGAGAAGACCTCCAAGGCCGAGCTCGCCGACAAGCACCACGCGGTGGACGCGAGCGGCCGCGTGCTGCGCGACAACGTGTGGGGCCCGCAGATCGACGACGCCGCCCGCCGCGACTTCACTGTCAACGCGATGTACTACGACCCGCAGAAGCAGATCGTGGTCGACTACCACGGCGGCATCAAGGACGCGAAGAAGAAGGTTCTGCGCATGATCGGCGATCCGGTCACGCGCTACCGCGAAGACCCGGTGCGCATCGTGCGCGTGGTGCGCTTCGCGGCCAAGCTCGGCTTCACGATCGACCCGAAGACACGCGCCCCGATCCGCGAGCTGGCAGGCCTGCTCGACGACGTGCCGGCCTCGCGCACCTTCGACGAGATGATCAAGCTCCTGCAGACCGGCCATGCGCTGGCGAGCATCGAAGAACTGCGCAACCAGGGCCTGGTGGGCGAGCGCACCGGCGTGTTCCCCATCCTCGACGTGGTGCTGGCCGATGCCAACAAGCACCCCGAGCGGCAGAAGTTCGTGGAGCTGGCGCTCGCGGACACCGACCGCAGGGTCAACGAAGGCAAGCCGGTCGCACCGAGCTTCATGCTCGCCTGCATGCTGTGGCACGACGTGCTCGACCGCTGGGAAAAGCTGAAGAAGAAGGGCGAGCCGCCGTTCCCGGCGCTGCAGCAGTCGGTGGATGCGGTGTTCGATGCACGCATCGGCGACATCTCCGGCCGCGGCAAGCTGGCCGCCGACATGCGCGAGATCTGGCTCATGCAGCCGCGCTTCGAGCGCCGCACCGGCAACGGCCCGTTCGCGCTCGTCGAGCAGCCTCGCTTCCGTGCGGGATTCGACTTCCTGCGCCTGCGGGCCGACGCGGGCGAGAGCGATCCGGAACTCGCGCGCTGGTGGGAAGAGTTCTCGCTGGCCGACGAGGACAAGCGCGCACGCCTCATGGAGCAGGTGCGCGGGCCGGGCGGCTCGCGCAAGCGCACCCCGGCGCCGGCGGCTCCCGCGGCGGCCGAGGGCGACGCCGAGGGCGAAACCCTCGAGGCGAGCAGCGGCGACGCGCCTCGCAAGCGCCGCCGCCGGCGCCGCAAGCCCGCAGGCGCTGCCGGTACGGCCACGCCACCATCCAACGCCTGACGCGCCGCCCCGTGGTGCCGTTGCTCGCCTATGTGGGCCTGGGCGCCAATCTGGGCGACCCGGCGGAGGCCGTGCGCACGGCCGTCGACGCGCTGGGACGCATGCCGGCGAGCCGTGTCGAGGCGGTGTCAGGTCTGTACCGCAGCGCGCCCATCGACGCTGAAGGGCCGGACTTCATCAACGCCGTGGCGGCGCTGCACACCACGCTCACGGCGTATGAACTGCTCGCGCAGTTGCAGGCCATCGAAGCCGAGTTCGGCCGCGAGCGCCCTTACACCAACGCCCCGCGCACGCTCGACCTCGACCTGCTGCTCTACGGCGACCGCGAGATCGTGTCCGACGACCTCACCGTGCCGCATGCACGCATGCACGAGCGGGCCTTCGTGCTGAGGCCCTTGGCCGAGTTGACGGGCGAGACTTTTCCAATTCCGGGGCGCGGGCCCATCGCAAGCTTGCTCGAAGCCGTGTCGGCGCAACCCATCACGAAACTGGAGAACGAATGAACATGACCCGCACCCGGCTGCCCGAGCGTGCCTCGCCGCAGGAGGCGGGCTTCCGGCCCGAGGGCTTGGCCCGGCTGACGGCCGCCTTCCAGGAGCAGATCGACCGCCAGCGCATCCCGGGTGTCGTGGCGATGGTGGTGCGGGGCGGCAAGCTCGCCTACTTCGAGGCGCTGGGCCGGCGCGACCCCACGCAGCCCGACCCGATGCAGCGCGACAGCATCTTCCGCATCTACTCGATGACCAAGCCGGTAGTGTCGGTGGCGGCGATGATGCTGTTCGACGAAGGGCGGCTCTTCCTCCACGATCCGGTGGCGAAGTACCTGCCCGTGTTCAAGAGCGTGCAGGTCGGCACCGTGCGCGCCGACGGGCAGATCGACCTCACGCCGCCCGCGCGGGCGATGACGGTGCAGGACCTGCTGCGCCACACCTCTGGCCTGACCTACGAGATCCTGGCCGAAGCGCCGATCCGCAAGCTCTACGCCCGCGCCAAGATCTACCGCCGCGACTGGACCAACGACGAGTTCAGCCACGCCCTGGCCCAGCTGCCGCTGATGTACCAGCCCGGCACGGTGTGGGACTACAGCCGCGCGACCGACCTGCTGGCGCGCGTGGTGGAGGTCGTATCGGGCGAGCCGCTGCGCGATTTCTTCGCACGGCGCATCTTCGGCCCGCTTCGCATGGTGGACACCGGCTTCCACGTGCCGGCGATGTCACACCCACGGCTAGCCGAACCGTTTGCGCAGGACCCCGACACCGGCGCCGACGTGCGAGTGCTCGAAGTGCGCGAGCCGGTGGCGATGGACATGGGCGGCGGCGGCCTCGTCTCGACCGCCACCGACTACGCCCGCTTCACTCAGATGCTGCTGAACAAGGGCGTGCTCGATGGGCAGCGGCTGCTCAGCCGCAAGACCGTCGAACTGATGACGAGCGACCACCTCGGCGCCATCCCGAGCGTCAACGACCTGCTGCCGCCGGGGCACGGCTTTGGCCTGGGGTTTGCTGTGCGTCTGCAAACAGGCATCGCGCCGGTGGCGGGCTCGGCCGGTGCCTACTTCTGGGGCGGCATGGCCGGCACGACCTTCTGGGTCGACCCGGCCGAGGACATGCACGCCGTGCTGATGGTGCAGGCGCCGGGTCAGCGCGACGAGGTGCGGGCCTTGTTCCGCAACCTGGTCTATGGCGCGATCGGCGATTGAGTTTGGTGACGATTCAGACAGAAAAAGGGCAGCTCGACATGACCGGCATTTCGATCCCATTGCAGACGGTGGTGCTGCTCGTGGCCTCGAACGTCTTCATGACGTTCGCCTGGTACGGGCACCTGAAGAGTCTGTCGGCGAGCCCCTGGTACATCGCCGCGCTCGTGAGCTGGGGCATCGCGCTCTTCGAGTACCTGCTGCAGGTGCCGGCCAACCGCATCGGCTACAGCGGCGGCTTCACGCTTGCGCAACTCAAGATCACGCAGGAGGTGATCACGCTCGCGGTCTTCGTGCCCTTTGCGATGTTCTACATGAAGGAGCCGTTCAAGCTCGACTACCTGTGGGCCGGCTTGTGCCTCGTCGGGGCCGTGTACTTCATCTTCCGCAGCTGATGGAAGAGCTGGGCCTCGAGCGCTTCCGTCACATCGCCATCGAAGGCCCGATCGGCGCGGGCAAGAGCTCGCTTGCCCGTCGCCTGGCGGCCCACCTTGGCGCCGAGCTGATGCTGGAAAAGGCCGAGGAGAACCCGTACCTCGAGCGCTTCTACGCCGACGTGCCGGGCTATGCGTTCCAGACGCAGGTCTTCTTCCTGTTCCAGCGCATGCGCCAGGTGCGCGAGCTCGCGCAGCCCCGCCTGCTCGCGCCGGCGGTGGTCAGCGATTTCATGCTGGCGAAAGACGCACTCTTCGCCCGCATGAACCTGAGCGACGAGGAATACCACCTGTACAGCCAGATGTACGCCCAGGTGTCTGCGCAGCTGCCGCAGCCGGACCTCGTCATCTGGCTGCAAGCCACCCCGCACACGCTGATCCAGCGCATCAAGCAGCGTGGCATCGCGATGGAGCAGCGCATTTCCCCCGAGTACTTGCAAAAGCTCTGCGATGCGTATGCCGACCACTTCCGGAGCTTCGAGGGGGCGCCGTTGATGGTGGTGAACAGCGAGAACTTCAATCCGGTGGAGCGGGATGGGGATTTCCACGCGCTGGTCAACGCCTTGGCCCAGTTCCGAGGCCCCCGGGCGATGTTCGACCTGCGCCAGCCCGGCTCAGGGTGAACCCCGGCGCTACACTCTGCGCCTTGTCGTTGTGACCGTTTCGTGACAGAGCCGCATCAAGCGGCCTCAAGACCCCCTCCCTGGAGAACAACCATGTTGTTTGGCAAGCTGCTGCCACGCGAAGGCAATTTTTTTGAGCTTTTCAACCAGCATGCGAACTTCATCGTCGAAGGTGCCCGTGCCTTCATCTCGATGATCGAGAACTACAGCAACCTCGACCAGCGTGAGAAGTACGCCAACCTGGTGGTGTCGGCCGAGCGTTCGGCCGACAAGGTGACCGCCGAGGTCAACCGGCTGCTGCACAAGACCTTCATCACGCCGATCGACCGTGAGCAGATCCACAGCCTGATCAATGCGATGGACGACATCGTCGACCTGCTGCAGGACGCGACCGAGACCATGCAGCTCTACGACGTGAAGGCGATGACGGAAGAGGTGCTGCGCCTGGGTGACCTGAGTGCCAAGTGCTGCGAGCGCGTTCAGCACGCCGTCTCGCTGCTGCCCAAGCTGAGCCAGAGCGATGCGGCCGAGGCTGCCATCAAGACCTGCGAAGAGATTGACAAGCTCGAGTCGGACGCCGACCGGGTGATGCGCTCGGCGATGTCGAAGCTCTTCCGCGAAGAGACCGACGTGCGCGAGCTCATCAAGCTGAAGGCGATCTACGAGCAGCTCGAGTCCATCTCCGACCGCTGCGAAGACGTGGCCAATCTCATCGAGGGCGTCGTCCTCGAAAATTCCTGATCCCACCCGGAGCTTCGGATGCAAACGATCCAGGTGGCGTTCTGGGTGGTGGCGATGCTTGTCGTGCTCGCCCTCATGTTCGACTTCATGAACGGCTTCCACGACGCGGCGAACTCGATCGCGACGGTCGTGTCCACCGGCGTGTTGAAGCCGCAGCAGGCGGTGCTGTTCGCGGCCTTCTTCAACGTGCTGGCGATCATGGTGTTCCACCTCAACGTGGCGGCCACGGTGGGCAAGGGCATCGTCGACGCGGGCGTGGTCGACCACCACGTGGTCTTTGGGGCACTGATCGGGGCGATCACCTGGAACGTGATCACTTGGTGGTACGGCATCCCGTCGAGTTCCTCGCATGCCTTGATCGGCGGCATCTGCGGTGCGGTGATCGGCAAGGCCGGTGTCGGCGCGCTGATCGGCAAGGGTGTGCTGAAGGTGGTGGCCTTCATCTTCGTGTCGCCGCTGCTGGGCTTCATCCTGGGGTCGCTGCTGATGGTGGTGGTGGCCTGGGTCTGCCGGCGCAGCTCGCCGCTGCGCGTCGACAACTGGTTCCGGCGCTTGCAGCTGGTGTCGGCGGGGCTCTACAGCCTTGGCCATGGTGGCAACGACGCCCAGAAGACAATCGGCATCATCTGGATGCTGCTGATCGCGACCGGCTACTCGACGGTGGGCGACAAGCTGCCGCCGAACTGGGTGATCTGGTCCTGCTACCTCGCGATCGGCTTCGGCACGATGTTCGGGGGTTGGCGCATCGTGAAGACCATGGGGCAGAAGATCACCAAGCTGAAGCCGGTAGGCGGCTTCTGTGCCGAGACGGGTGGGGCGATGACGCTCTTTCTCGCCACGGCGCTGGGCGTGCCGGTGTCGACCACCCACACCATCACCGGCGCCATCGTGGGCGTGGGGTCGGTGCGCAGCGCGTCCTCGGTGCGCTGGGGCGTGGCCGGCAACATCGTCTGGGCCTGGGTCTTCACCATCCCGGCCTCGGCCTTCGTGGCAGCCATCTTCTACTGGATCAGCCTGACGCTGTTCCCCTGACCGCACGCCACCGGATCACTGGCTGATCTTGCGGCCTTCTTCCACCTGGTATTCGAAGTAGCGCTGGCCACCGTAAGCGATGGTGGCCATGAGCACGGTTGCCCCGATCCCCAGGCACAGCACGAGCGCGAACACCACACCCCAGCCCGCCTGGTGCTGCCGTCCTGCATTCGTGTTGTAGCGGGCGTTCCATTGCTCGTCGGGCGTCAGGCCATAAACGATGCCGGCCAGCATGGCGCCCGCCAGGGCCAAGCCGAGCAGTGGCACCAGCGCCCAGGAGAGGTGGTCATCCTGGCCAAGGGTGTAGGCACGCAGCACACCGTAGAGGCCGATGAGGGTGGGCACCGGCCAGAGCCACGCCCAGGGGTCGCGCGAGCCGTAGAGGTAGAAGCGGTGAAGCCCGAAGCCGCCGGCGATCAGGGCCAACCAGGCGGCCAGGGTCTTGGATTTGTAGGCGTTCATGCGTGAGCGCTTGCGCGTTTCGGGTGCCGCGCCGGTGCGCCAAAGGGAGCCGGTGAGTTTATAATGCGCGGTTTCGATGGCGGTGGGCCCTGAACCTCAGGGCCTGCGTATCTACGACATCGAGCCCATTGGCAGGAGTCTCACTTCTGCTTGTCGATCTGCCTGGCCCTGAGTGTCTCCTGTGGTGCGGTGGATGTTGTCAGGAATCGAGGAAACAACATGGTCGTGATTCGACTCGCACGTGGTGGCGCCAAGAAGCGCCCCTTCTACAACATCGTCGTCGCTGATTCGCGCAACCGTCGTGACGGCCGCTTCATCGAGCGCGTCGGCTTCTACAACCCCGTGGCTTCCGGCGCCGAGCAGCCGTTGCGCGTGGCTTTCGATCGCGTCGACTACTGGACCGGCAACGGCGCCCAGCTGTCGCCGACCGTGGCGCGCCTGGTGGCCGACGCCAAGGCCAAGGCGGCCTGACGACGGCCGTGGCTTCCGCTGCACCGCCGGTCGGCACCCCAGCCGATTGGCCTGAAGACGCGGTGGAAGTCGGTCGCATCGTCGATGCCTGGGGTGTGAAAGGCTGGATCAAGGTCCAGCCTTTTGCATCTGATCCCCAGGCTTTGTTCTCGTCGAAACGCTGGTACCTCCAGCCGCCCGAGGACTCGGCCGTCAAGCGGCCCGCTGCCGCCAAACCGGCGGCAGCCTTCCCCTCCTTGCTCAAGATCACGCAGGCGAAGGACCACGGCGACGTCGTGGTCGCGCAGGTGCAGGAAGTCGAGGACCGCAGCGCGGCCGAAGCCCTGCGGGGCGGGCGCATCTTCATTGCGCGGTCCAGCTTTCCCACGGCCGATGCCGATGAGTACTACTGGGTCGACCTGATCGGCATGGCCGTGGTCAATCGAAAAGGCGAAGCCTTGGGCACCGTGGTCGGCTTGATCGACACCGGTCCGCACAGCGTCTTGCGCATCCAGCCGGCCGACGCCAAGGCGGAAGAGCGGCTCGTGCCCTTCGTCTCGGCCTATGTCGACGAGGTGAAGACGGCCGACAAGCTGATCACGGTCGATTGGGGCCTCGACTACTGAGGCTCGAGAAGCATGCGCTTCGATGTCGTCACGATCTTTCCCGAGCTGTTCACTCCGCACCTGACGCAGGGGGTGACGCGCCGTGCCTTCGAGTCGGGGCAGGTCGACGTCCGCTTGTGGCCGTTGCGCGACCACGCCGACAACAACTACCGTCGTGTCGACGACCGCCCGTACGGCGGCGGGCCGGGCATGGTGATGCTGGTGGAGCCGCTCCAGAGGGCGCTGGCGGCGATCCGAGCGTCTCGTGCTGACCACGCGCCTGTGGTGCATTTCACGCCCACTGGTCGCCGATTGGACCAGTCGGTTGTGCAGGAATTCGCGCAAGGCGAGGGCGCCGTGCTGCTTTGCGGCCGCTACGAGGGCATCGATCAGCGCTTCATCGACCGCCACGTGGACATTGAATTGAGCCTGGGGGACTTCGTGCTTTCCGGCGGCGAAATCCCGGCCCTGAGCCTGCTGGACGCGGTGGCCCGCCTGCAAGACGGCGTGCTGAACGATGCACAGTCGCACCAGCAGGACAGCTTCTCCGACGGGCTGCTCGACTGCCCCCACTACAGCCGACCCGAAGTGCTGGAAACGCCCGAAGGCCCGGCGCCGGTGCCGCCGGTGCTGCTGTCCGGGCACCACGCGGCGATTGCCCGATGGCGGCGTGAGCAGTCGCTCGCCTTGACCGCCCGCCGCCGGCCTGACCTGATCGAGGCGGCCCGGGCGCGGGGCACGCTGTCGGCCGCGGATGAGAAGTACTTGCTCTCGCTTGGGCTATAATCCCGGGTTTTCCGATCCTCTGCCCCGGAGAGGTGAGCCACCTGGCCACCCAGATCAATCAAGACCCGCGCTGGCACGATCACTAGGAGCATCTGTGGACCTCATCCAAACCCTCGAGCAAGAAGAGATTGCTCGCCTCGGCAAGAAGATCCCCGCGTTCGCCCCAGGCGACACCGTGATCGTCAGCGTCAACGTCGTTGAAGGCACCCGCAAGCGTGTCCAGGCCTACGAAGGCGTGGTCATCGCCAAGCGCAACCGTGGCCTCAATTCCAGCTTCATCGTGCGCAAGATCTCCAGCGGCGAAGGCGTGGAGCGTACGTTCCAGCTGTACAGCCCGCTGATCTCGAACATCGAAGTGAAGCGCCGCGGCGATGTGCGCCGTGCCAAGCTTTACTTCCTGCGCGACCGTTCGGGCAAGTCGGCTCGCATCAAGGAGAAGCTGGCCTGATACCCCTGGTATCTGCCCCCTTCGGAAAGCCGCCCCTCACAGGGCGGCTTTTTCGTTTCCAATCCAATTCCGTATGGCCCTGAGTTTCGATCCGCTGGAGTTGCCGGTCGCGTCGATCGACGATCACTTGCCGCCGGTGTCGCTGGAAGAGCTGCGCGCGGAAGCCTTGCGCCGCCGCTTCGTGGCGCCGCCGGTGTGGTCGCCCGAAATCGCGGTCGAGCGGCAGTTCACGCAGCGTGAGCCGACCCATGCCTCGGTGCTGGTGCCGCTCACCCAGCGAGACGAAGGCCTCGCTGTCTTGCTGACCCAGCGCACCGATCACTTGCACGACCACCCCGGGCAGGTGAGCTTTCCCGGTGGACGCGCAGAACCGGAAGATACCGACGCGGTGGCAACCGCACTGCGTGAAGCCGAGGAAGAGATCGGCCTCCGGCCCGCGTTCGTCGACGTGATCGGCCAGCTGCCCACCTACACCACCGGCACCGGCTTCATCGTCACACCGGTCGTGGGCGTGCTGCAGCCGGGCTACAGCCTGGAGCCTGATCCGTTCGAGGTGGCTGAGGTGTTCGAGGTGCCGCTGTCTTTCCTGATGAACCCGGCCAACCACCGCTGGCACGAAGTCGAGACGGGCGGCGTGAAGCGCGAATTCCTTTCCATGCCATGGACGGGGATCGATGCGTCCGGCCAGCCTCGGCGCTACTTCGTCTGGGGCGCCACGGCGGCGATGCTGCGCAACCTCTATCGCTTTCTTGCCGCGTAAATGAGCGCCGCTATCATCCGCGGCACATGAGTTTCTTCGCCGTTTTGTTCGCGCTCCTGATCGAGCAGCTCAAGCCCCTGCCGCGCGTCAACTTCGTCCACGATTCCCTGCGGGGCTGGATGCATTGGACCGGGCGCAATTTCGACGCAGGCCAGTCCCACCATGCCTGGGTCGTCTGGTGCGTCACGGCACTCGTGCCGGCCTTGCTGGCCTGGGGCATCTACCTCGCGGCGCTGCAGTTCGGCTTTGCCGCCGCGCTGATCTGGAACGTCGCCGTGCTCTACGTGACGATGGGCTTCCGGCAGTTCAGCCACTACTTCACCGACATCCGCGACGCCCTGCAGCGCGGTGACGAAGCCACTGCCCGCAGCCTGCTCGCGGAGTGGCGCCACCTCGACGCGAGCGAGCTCCCGCGCACCGAACTGCTGCGGCATGTGATCGAGCATTCGCTGTTGGCGGCGCACCGGCACGTGTTCGGCGTCTTCTTCTGGTTCGTGGTGCTGTCGACACTGGGCTTCGGCCCGGCAGGCGCGGTGCTGTACCGCATGGCCGAGTTCGCGAGCCGCTACTGGGGCTTCAAGAGCCGTGTGGTGGGTGTGCCCAGCAACGAGCGCCTCCTGGCTCTGTCGCAACGGGTCTTCAGCCTCATTGACCACCTGCCAGCCCGCCTGACGGCCTTTGGCTTTGCCGTGGTGGGGAACTTCGAGGAAGCTGCGGCGTGCTGGCGCCGCGATGCGCACCTGTGGAAGCACGCCAACGAAGGGATCATCCTGGCCGCGGCGGCCGGTGCCGTTGGTGTGCAACTGGGTGGTGCGGCGGCGCCTGGCGTCACGCCCGATCGCTCGAAGACTTTCGACAGTGGCGCAGGCGAAGACACCGCCGGCGCCGAGGGCTCCACGCCGGGAGCACTGCCTCAGCTGGACCACCTGCGCAGCATCGTTGGCCTCGTGTGGCGTTCGGTCGTGCTGTGGATGCTGCTGCTGGCGCTGCTGTCGCTGGCCAACCTGATCGGCTGATCAGTAGCGCGTCGGCGCCGACAGTTCGGCGAACAACTCCGAGTAGATGCGGTAGCGCGACTCGCTGATCTCGCCCGCCTGCAGTGCCGCGCGCACGCCGCAGCCCGGTTCGTGCAGGTGCGTGCAGTTGTAGAACTTGCACTGCTGAGACGGGCCGGCAAGGTCAGGCATCAGGCGGGGGAGGTCTTGCGCGCTGATCTGTCGGAGGCCGAATTCCTGGAAGCCTGGGGAGTCGATGAGCCCCGTGGTGCGGTCTTCGTCCAGCCAGTACCACTGCGTGGACGTCGTGGTGTGCTTGCCGGAATTGAGCGCCTGGGAGATCTCGCCGACCTGCGCGCGGGCATCGGGTGCGAGCAAGTTGATCAAGGTGCTCTTGCCGGTGCCGCTCGGCCCCAGCACCAGTGTCGCCTGGCCTTGCAGCAGCGAGAGCAGCGCGGTGCGGGACTCATCAGGTCGCGCCTTCAGCGCGACCTCGCGCACGTCGTAGCCCATCGCGGAATACGGCTTCAACCGCCCACGTGCCGCCGCGATCTGCGGCAGGTCGGCCTTGTTCAACAGGATGCGCGCCGCGATGCCGGCGCTTTCGGCCGCCATCAGCGCACGGGCCAGCTGCGATTCGCTGAACACCGGCTCGGCCGCCACCATCACCAGGATCTGATCGAGGTTGGCCGCGAAGGACTTGGTCTTCCACTCGTCCTGGCGGAAGAGCAGGTTGCGCCGCGGCTCCACGTGCTCGATCACACCTTCGTCCCCCGTCGGCTGCCAGCGCACGCGGTCTCCGACGACGCAATCGCTCTTCTTGCCGCGCGGGTGGCAGATGACCCGCTGACCATCGGGCGTTTCGACGACGTAGTGGCGGCCGTAGCCGGCCACCACCAGACCCGTGTCGAGCTCAGCCGACAAAGGCCACCAGCGCGTCGGCCTTGGCCGCGCAGATGAAGTCGTTGACCGAGATCCCGCCCACCGAATGCGTGTTGTAGCGGACCACGCAGCAGCTGTAGCTGACAAGCAGGTCGGGGTGGTGGTCTTCGGTGTGGGAAATCCAGGCGAGCGCGTTCACGAACGCCATGGTCTCGTGGTAATTCTTGAAGCTGAAGGTCTTCTCGATCGAGCCGTTGCTGAGCTGCCAGCCGCTGACCTGTGCCAGGTGGTCGTGAATTTCGCGCTCGCTCATCGGAGCGCCGCTGAGTGGCTGGCACTTGCGGTTCAGCAGGTGGGTCATGCGCGACTCGCTTGAAGACTGGCTTGCGACTGGATGGCGTTCAACCGTTCCAGCGCCGCCGGGTGGGAATAGTAGAAGCGAACGTACACCGGATCGGGTGTCAGCGTCGAGGCATTGTCTTCATGCAGCTTGAGCAGGGCGGCCGCGAGGTCATGGCCGCTGGCCTGTGCGCAGGCGTAGGCATCGGCCTGGAACTCGTGCTTGCGCGACAGCTGGGCAAAGATGGGCGAGATGAAGAAGGCAAACACGGGCACGACCAGGAGGAAGAGCAGCAGCGCGACCGCATCGTTCGGCGCGCCGAGCGAGGGCTGCACGCCGAGCGCGGTGTAGAACCAGGTCTGGCTCGACAGCCAGCCCAGCAGGGCAAAGCCGGCCAGGCTCATCGCGAACATCGACAGCATGCGCTTGGTCACGTGCTTGTGCTTGAAGTGGCCCAGTTCGTGCGCCAGCACGGCCTCCACTTCGCCCGGGGTGAGCTTGTTGAGCAGCGTGTCGAAGAACACCACACGCTTGGCGGCGCCCATGCCGGTGAAATAGGCGTTGGCGTGGGCCGAGCGTTTGCTGCCGTCCATGACGAACAGTCCCTTCGCCTGGAAGCCGCAACGCTGCATCAGCGTCTGCACGCGCGACTTGAGCGACTCGTCGGCCAGCGGCTGGAACTTGTTGAAGAGCGGCGCGATGACCGTCGGGTAGAGCACGAGGATCAGCAAGTTGAAGCCCATCCACGCGCCCCAGGCCCAGAGCCACCACAGCGTGCCCGCGGCGCCCATCAGCCAGAGGATCAGCGCGGCGATCGGCAGGCCGATCAGCGCGCCGACGATCACCCCCTTGACCATGTCGGCGAGGTAGAGCTTCCACGTCATGCGGTTGAAGCCGAAACGCTGCTCGATGCGGAAGGTGCTGTAGAGCTCGAAGGGCAGGTCGAGCAGGCCGCTGATGAAGGCAAAGGCGGCCAACAGCGCGAGTTGATAAGCCATGCCGCCGAAACGCGGCTCTATGGAGTCACGCACCGCGACGTTGAGCGTATCCAGGCCACCGAGGAGCGTCCAACCCAACAGCACTGCGGTGCCGAAGGCGGTGCTCAGCAAGCCAAAGCGTCCTTTGGCCAAGGTGTAGTCGGCGGCCTTCTGGTGGGCGGCCAGTGTGATGGTCTGTGCGAAGGCGGCTGGCACGGCATCGCGGTGGGCGGCGACGTGCCGCATCTGCCGCGTGGACAGCCAGAACTTCACCAGCAACGAGGTGACGAGCGCAACAGCGAAGAGCAGGGTGAGGGCGGTGCTTTGCATGAGGATCAGAAGTGTAGGCTGCGAGAATGCCCGCAAGAAGGAGATCAGCATGACCGACGAGACCACCCACAACCCCAACCTGCCCAGCAGCGACCAGAACCTGATCTGGATCGACCTCGAGATGACCGGCCTGTTCCCCAACACCGACCGCATCATCGAGATCGCCGTGGTTGTGACCGATGCCAATCTGACCCAGCGCGTCGAAGGCCCGGTGTTCGCCATCCACCAGAGCGACGCGACGCTCGACGCGATGGACGCGTGGAACAAGGGCACGCACGGCAAGAGCGGGCTGATCGACCGGGTGAAGGCGTCGACCATCGACGAAGAGAGCGCCCAGGCGCAGATGATCGAGTTCCTGAAGCGCTATGTGCCCAAGGGCAAGTCGCCGATGTGCGGCAACAGCATCTGCCAGGACCGCCGCTTCCTGGCCAACTACATGCCCGCGCTCGAAGACTTCTTCCACTACCGCAACCTCGATGTCAGCACGCTGAAGGAACTCGCCAAGCGCTGGAAGCCCGACATCCTGACCGGCTTCAAGAAGGCCCAGGCGCACACGGCGCTGGCCGACATCCACGAGTCGATCGACGAACTCGTGTACTACCGCGAGCACTTCTTGGCGAAATAGCCCTGGCGAAATAAATGGGTGAGCCCTGGTGAAAACCCGGGGCGGCCGCTACAATCCGCGCTTCGCCGAAATCTCCGTGTTTCGGCGTTTCGTTCATCCCCTCTGACCTCATCGAGTCTTCCCACAGCAAGTGCTGTGCGGCCTGTTCGAACCCAATGGCCTGGTGCCAGGGAATGGTTGGCGGCGATGCCGTCGCTTTGACTGTTCCTGATCCCCACCGCTGGCAACTTGGCCAGTAACGGTTCGGACCTTCTCCCCAGCGACTTCACCAGCGAGCCCTATGAGGCTGCGCGTGGTGCCGTTTGCGCGTCGTCGCGCGGGCGGTGCTTTGTTTCGAGAAAGAAGACGATGAGTTTCGACACCCTGGGCCTGAACCCGGCCATCACCCGTGCCCTGGCCGACGCCGGCTACTCCCAGCCGACCGACGTGCAGGCCAACGCGATCCCGCCCGCCCTGGAAGGCAAGGACCTGATGGTCGCCTCCAGCACCGGCAGCGGCAAGACCGCCTCCTTCATCCTGCCCGCGCTGCAGCGCATCCTCGCTGCCCGTGGCGACAACACCAAGCGCCGCGAAAAAGGCGTGGTCTACGGCCCGCGCGTCCTCGTGCTCGCGCCGACGCGTGAACTGGCGATGCAGGTCGACAAAGCCGCGATGACCTACGGCCGCCACGTGCAAGGCCTGCGCTGCACCACCGTCGTGGGCGGCGTGCCCTACGGTGCCCAGCTCAAGGCCCTGCGCGGCCCGCTGGACATCATGATCGCGACCCCCGGCCGCCTGCTCGACCACCTGACAAGCGGCAAGGCCGTGCTGGAGAATGTGGAGATGCTGGTGCTCGACGAAGCCGATCGCATGCTCGACATGGGCTTCATCGACGACATCCGCACCGTGGTCGACCACCTGCCCGCCGGCCGCCAGACGGTGATGTACAGCGCCACCTTCGTGGGCCACGTCGGGCGCTTGGCGCAAGACCTGCTGCGCGACCCGCAGCGCATCGAGATCGCCTCGCACACCGACACCCATGAAAACATCGAACAGCGCCTGCACTGGGCCGACAACAAGTCGCACAAGGACGCGCTGCTGGACCACATCCTGACCGAAAAGGAAATGGAGCAGGCCGTGGTGTTCACCAGCACCCAGCGCGACGCCGACTGGCTCGCCGACCGCCTGGCCGACATGGGCCACCAGGTCGCCTCGCTGCACGGCGGCATGCCGCAAGGTCGCCGCAACCGCGTGCTGCAGGGACTGCGCAATCGCCAGCTGAAGGTGCTGGTGGCCACCGACGTGGCTGCCCGCGGCATCGACGTGCCCTCCATCAGCCACGTCATCAACTATGGTCTGCCGATGAAGGCGGAAGACTACGTGCACCGCATCGGCCGCACCGGCCGCGCGGGCCGCAACGGCCTCGCCGTCACGCTGGCCGAGCGCATGGACGTGAGCATGATCCGCCGCATCCAGCACTTCACGACGCAGAACATCCCGGTCTCGACCATCACCGGCCTCGAACCCAAGCAGCCCGAGCCGCGCATGTTCGCGCCGCGTCCTGATGCCAAGTTCGGCGGCAAGCCGTTCCAGGGCCGCCCGGGTCACGGCAAGGGCGGGTTTGGCCACAACGGCGGTTTCGGTGGCGGTGGCAACTTCGGCGGCAACAGCAAGCCCTGGCAGAAGCCGCACCAGCAGCGTGCCGGCGAAGGTTTTGCACCGCGTGAGCGTGCGCCGTTCGACCGCGACAGCGCCCAGCACAACCGCTACAGCGTCGACCGCCCGAACGATCGGCACAACAGCACCTTCGTGCCGCACGGCCAGCCGATGCCGCGTGGCGCTGCTGCCTTCGATCGCGCGCCGGTCGATCGCAATGCCGGCGGCTTCGCGCCGCGCAAAGCCGGCCCGGCAAAGGGCGGCTTCAACAAGCCGCAGCGCCCGCGCCAGGGCGGTTTCAGCCGCTGAAGCGGATGAGCGTCAGGCCACGCGCTTGACGCTCACGTCTACCTTCATCCCGAGGTAGGACGCCGGCTCGCCGATCCAGCTGCCCGACACAGGCGAGGCCTGTTTCGGGTCGCGCGCCACGCCGACGCGCAGGAGCTGGAAGCCGCCCAGCAGGTTGTTCGTCGGATCGAACGGCACCCAGCCCGCACCCGGCAGGTAGGCCTGCAGCCACGCGTGAGTGGAACCCGCGCCGACCACGTTGGGCTCGGCTTCGGGGTTCGCCTCGTCGAGCGACGGGTCGTACAGGTAGCCCGACACGAAGCGCGTCGCCACACCCAGGCGCCGCGCCGCTTCCATCATCAGGAGCGCGAAGTCGCGGCAGCTGCCGCTGTTCTTCTCGAGCGTCTGCAGCGGTGTCTGCGTGCCTTCCTCGTCGCGTGCGGCATAGCTGAAGTTGTCGCGGATGTGCTGGTTCATCTTCACCAGCAGGTCGCGCGTGCCCGTCGGGCCTTCGGGGTTCATGAACTGCCGCGCCCAGCTGGTGAGCTTGCCGTCGGGGTCGTCGTAGTGCGGCCGCAGGAAATGCTCCAGGTCGAAGCGCTCATCCACCGAATAGGCGAACGGGAAGAACTCCGCTGAAGGCGAGAGCGGCAACTCGAGGTTGTTGCTGTGTGCATGCTCGATGGTGAACGAGCACACGATCTTCAACTCGGCCGCTTCCGTGAGCGGCTGCACCAGCGCCACCGAGTTGGAGAACTGGTCCTGGATCAGCCGGATGTTGGCCTCGGGGCTCACCACCAGGTCGGTGGCCAGCACGCGCAGGTCGTGGCTGTCGAGCGGCCGGAACATGACCCGGTGCTCACCGAAGGTCACCGGCTTGGAATAGCTGTAGGTCGTCGTGTGGACGATGTCGTACTTGATGGGCATGGCCCCTCCTCGAACGCGAGGCCGCAGTGTGCGGCCTCGTCAGTTTCACGTCTGTAGGAGGGCCGTGATGGAAAACGTCAGACGCCCAGCAGTTCCACCTCGAACATCAGCGTCGCGTTCGGCGGGATCACGCCGCCGGCGCCGCGTGCACCATAACCGAGCTCGGGCGGGATCACGAGGATGCGCGTGCCACCGACCTTCATGCCTTGCACGCCTTCGTCCCAGCCGCGGATCACCATGCCGGCGCCCAAGCCGAAGTCGAACGGGTCGCGGCGGTCCTTGCTGCTGTCGAACTTGGCGCCCTTGACGCCGTTGTTGTAGAGCCAGCCGGTGTAGTGCACGGTGACGTGCTGGCCGGCCTGGGCTTCGGGGCCGGAGCCGACGGTGGTGTCTTCGTATTGCAGGCCGGAGGCGGTGGTTTGCATGTTGGGGCTCGCTGAGTAGAAATGAGGATGGCGATGCTAACCGCGCAAACCCGCCCCGGTGCCGTGGGCAATCCCGGGCCCGTCATGGTCATGTCGCCGCGCTCACTAGAGTGGGCCCCTGTCGAATGAAAGGGCCATGCCATGACGCAAGACAAACGCAAGGTCGCAGTGCTCGTGGGCAGCCTGCGCAAGGACTCGATCAACCGCAAACTCGCCCTGGCGATTGCCAAACTGGCGCCTGCGCGGTTCACGTTCGAGCATCTCGAGATTGGCGACCTGCCGCTCTACAACCAGGACCGCGACAACGACATGCCCGAGCCCGCGCTGCGCCTGAAGCGCGAGGTGAGCGCGGCCGATGCGCTGCTCTTCGTGACGCCGGAGTACAACCGCTCGATCCCCGGCGTGCTGAAGAACGCGCTCGACACCGCGTCTCGCCCCTACGGCAAGAACGCGTTCGCCAGGAAGCCGGGTGGCGTCATCGGCACGTCGGGCGGGGGCATCGGCACGGCGCTCGCGCAGCAGCACCTGCGCAACGTGCTGGCCTACCTCGACGTCCCGACGCTCAACCAGCCCGAGGCTTACATCCAGTACAGCGAGAACCTGGTGGACGACGCCGGCACGGTGACCGACGAGAAGAAGCGCGCCTTCCTGCAGACCTGGGTCGACGCCTACGTCGCGTGGGTCGACCTGGTGTTGTCGGCGCCGCGCTGAGCCGACCAGGCCGCGACCATCGCGGCGAGCCAGTCGGGCTGCGGTGCGGCCAGGTCCGGCAGCCCGAGCGTTCGTGCAGCATCGCGCAGTGCGCGGGAGGGGTCGCGCAGGTCGAGCGCCTGCGCGCCGTTCTGCTTCGACAGCTTTTCGCCGTTGGCGCCCAGCACCAGCGGGGTGTGCAGATAGGCCGGAGTGGCGACCCCGAGCAACCGCTGCAGGTGGATTTGCCGAGGCGTGTTGTCGGCCAGGTCTTCGCCCCGCACCACGTGGGTGATGCCTTGTGCCGCGTCGTCGACGACCACGGCCAACTGGTAGCTCCACAGCCCATCGGCCCGCTTGAGCACGAAGTCTCCCACCTCCTGCGTGAGGTTCTGGTGCTGCAGGCCGAGGCGCCGGTCGTGCCAGGTGACCTGGATGTCGTGGCCTTCAGGCGTGCTGGTGAGGCAACGCACCGCCCGGGCAGGCTTGCCGTGCAGGCCACTGCGGCAGGTGCCGGGGTAGACAAGCTCACCGTGTCGCGGTTTGCTGCGCCCTGCGGCGGCGAGCGCGCGCTCGATGTCGCTGCGGGTGCAGCCGCACGGGTAGGCCTGGCCTTGGGCAGTCAGCGAATCGAGCGCCGGTTGATAGAGCGAGGCGCGCTGCGATTGCCAGACGGGCGCTTCGTCCGGGGGCAGGCCGCAGGCGGCGAGCTGCTGCAGGATGAACTGGTCCGCGCCGGGCACGCAGCGGGGAGTGTCCACGTCTTCGATGCGCACGAGCCATGTGCCGCCATGGGCCTGCGCGTCGAGCCAGCTTGCCAGCGCCGCCACGAGCGAGCCCGCGTGCAAGGGCCCGGTGGGCGACGGGGCGAAGCGGCCGCGGTAGGCCACGTTCAAAGACTGCCGAGCGGCACCCGGCTGGCGTGGCGCTGCAACAGCGCCTTGCGGGTGGTTGCGCTCTCCAGCTGGTCGAGCCACCAGCGCAGCGCGAGGCCCATCTGCGGCTTGCGCGCGCCTCCGGTCGCTGTCCCACGCCACGCGTAGCCCATGCGGGCGTTGAGTTGTGGGCGCTGCACCGTCTTCACAACCAGGTGCCCGGCCTCGATGTGCTCGCGCACCATCGGCTCGGGAATGAAGCCGCAGCCCATGCAGCGCAGCAGCGCCTCGATCTTGGCGGGCATGGTGCTGACGGTGAACACGTCCTGCCCCGGCAGCAGGTTGACGGTGAGCGGAGCGAGGCGCTGGGCCGAGTCGGCCACGGCAATGGCGCGGTGGCGCATCAGTTCGGCGTCGGTGATCGCATGGTTCAAGGCGGCCAGCGGGTGGTGGGGCGCGACGACGAAGACAAAGGGCAGGGTGCCGAGCGACTGCAGCTGCACACCCGCGGGCGGTGTCTGCTCCATGCCGACGCCGATGGCCAGGTCGGCCTGCCCATTGACCAGCGCCTCCCAGGTGCCGGCGAGGATCTCGTTGCGCAGGCGCAGCCGGGTGCCGGGGCCGCTGCGATCGGGGTCGTCGCCGCGCGGGCACTGCGCGTAGAAGGCCTCGCAGATCTCGAACATGGTCACGCGGGAGATGGCGCCGTCGACGGCCACGGTGAGCTGCGTCTCCCAGCCGGTGGCGACGCGCTTGACCCGGTTCGCCACCGCGTCGACCTGTTCCAGCAGGCGCCGGCCTTCGTTCAGCAGCTCCTCACCCGCCGCGGTGAGCTTGGCCTGGCGCGACCGGCGGTCGAAGAGCAGCACATCGAGCGCGTCTTCGAGCTGGCGCACGTTGTAGGTCAGGGCCGAGGGCACCTTGCCCAGCTCGCGGGCGGCGGCCGCAAAGCTGCCGGTGCGGGCGATGACGTCCATCATCGCCAGGGCCTCGGGGGTGAGCACATTGCGGGCGTTCAGCATGGGTTCATCTTATTTGAATGAACGCTTCAAGCGGCGACGGCTGTGAGCGCGGCCAGGAGGATCAACATTCCTCCCCAGAAAGGAACGACTCACATGATCACTCTGCGCAAATCCTCCGAACGCGGCTATGCCGACCACGGCTGGCTCAAGTCCTTCCACAGCTTCTCGTTCGCCGACTACTACAACCCCGATCGCATGGGCGTGGGCAACCTGCGCGTCATCAACGAAGACCGCATTGCCCCTGGCACCGGCTTCGGCACGCATGGCCACCGCGACATGGAGATCGTGTCCTACGTGCTCGACGGCGCCCTCGGCCACAAGGACAGCATGGGCAACGGCACCGAGATCGTGCCCGGCGACGTGCAGCGCATGAGCGCCGGCACGGGCGTGCAGCACAGCGAGTTCAACCATGCGAAGGGCCAGACCACGCACTTCCTGCAGATCTGGATCATTCCGGACGAGCGCGGCATCAAGCCCGGCTACGAGCAGAAGCACTTCGACGCGGCGAGCAAGCGCGGCAAGCTGGCGCTGGTGGCGAGCCGCGACGGGCGCGACGGTTCGGTGACCATCCATGCCGATGCGGCGCTGCGGGCCGGCCTCTTCGACGGCGACGAGCGCGCCGAGCTGAAGCTCGACCCCGGCCGCCACACGTATGTGCACGTGGTGCGTGGCAGCGTGCAGGTGAACGGCCAGGCGGCACAGGCGGGTGACGCCGTGGTGCTGCAGCGTGAAGAGGCGCTGAGGCTCGAACAGGGCCAGGACGCCGAGGTGCTGGTGTTCGACCTCGCGCCGTAAGCCTCTTGCCCGAAGCCCTTGATACAGTGCCCGCATGGACACGGTGATCAAGGTCTTCAGCATCCTTCCCTGGGGCGACTGGGTCGCGCTGGCGGCCTTCTTCTTCGGCTGGTCGGGCTACGCCTGGTTCGCCAAGGACCGCTCGCAAACGCGCCCCTCGGTGCTGGCCACCACCAACCGCTACCGGCGGCTCTGGATGATGCAGACCACCTACCGCGACGTGCGCGTGATCGACGGGGTGGTGATCCAGAACCTGTCCACCAGCCCCTCGTTCTTCGCGTCCACCACCATCCTGCTGATCGGCGGCTTGCTGGCCGCACTCAGCGCCGGCGACAAGGCCAGCGACCTCGTGCGCGACATCCCGTTCGCCGCGCGCACCACCGTGCTGATCTTCGAGCTCAAGCTGGTGCTGCTGCTCGTGATCTTCGTCTACGCCTTCTTCCGCTTTACCTGGTCGATGCGGCAATACACCTTCGGTGCCCTGATGATCGCGGCCGCGCCCGAGGCCAAGCAGTTCGACGCGCTGGGTGACGAAGGCGAAGAAAAGCGCAAGGCCTTCGCCGACAAGGCGGGTCGGGTGGTCGGCCTGGCGGCCGAGACCTTCAACGACGGACTGCGGGCGTATTACCTGGCATTCGCCGCGGTGGGTTGGTTCTTCTCACCGCTGATCTTCATGCTGGCCACGGCGGGCGTGATCTGGATCCTGTACCAGCGCGAATTTCACTCCGAGGTGCTGGGGGCGCTCAACAGCTGAGGCGCAAGCGACGGAGCGAGCGACTCCCGCTCGTCGAACACGAAGCAGCCACCCTCGTAGTGCTGGCCGCCCACTTCCTCGAAGTACTTGAGGATGCCGCCTTCCAGCTGCACCACGTTCTCGATGCCGGCCTCGGCCATGTAGATCGCCGCTTTCTCGCAGCGGATGCCACCGGTGCAGTAGCTCACCACGCGCTTGCCGCGCAGCTCGTCGCGATGCGCCTGCACCTGCGCCGGGAACTCGGTGAACTTGGCGATGTTCCAGTCGATGGCGTTGCGGAACTTGCCGTAGCCGACCTCGAAGGCATTGCGCGTGTCGAGCGTGACGACCGGGCGGCCGTCGTCGTCGACGCCAGCGTCGAGCCAGCGGGCCAGCGTCTTCGCATCCACCGCCGGGGCACGGCCCACCTGCGGGCGGATGGTCGGGTGGTTCATGCGGATGATCTCGCGCTTGACCTTCACCAGGAGCTTGCCGAAGGGCACATGGTCGGACCAGCTTTCCTTGGGTGCCAGCGGCGAAAAGCGGGCGTCCTGCTTCAGCCAGGCGACAAAGCCGCGCACCGCCTCGGCCGAACCCGCGAGGAAGAGGTTGATGCCTTCTTCCGCCAGCAAGACGGTGCCTTTCAGCTGCCGTTCCGCGGCTTGTGAGCGGATGCTCTCGCGCAGCGCGAGCGTGTCCGTCAAGGGCACGAAAAGGTAGGAGGAGATGTTCAAAACTGCTGACACACCGGGGATTTTAAGGAGCCCTGCGCTCCCTAAAATGCCCCGATGGCCTTCGTACACCTGCGCACCCACACCGAGTTTTCAGTCGTCGACGGCACCCTGCGCATCGACGAAGTCGTGGGCGCCGCAGCGAAGGATGGGCAGGTGGCCCTCGCCATCACCGACCTCTCGAACATCTTCGGTGGCATCAAGTTCTACAACACCGCGCGCAAGAAGGGCGTGAAGCCCATCCTCGGCGCCGACGTGTGGCTGGAGCCGACCGACGGCGAGAAGCAGCCGAGCCGCATCGTGCTGCTGGTGCAGAGCAAGACGGGCTACCTGAACCTGTGCGAGCTGCTGTCGCGCGGCTGGCTCGACCCCTCGGCGCGAGGGCAGGCGCTGCTGAAGTGGGAATGGCTCAGCGCTTTGAACGGCGGCCTCATCGCGCTCTCGGGAGCCGAGCTCGGCCCGGTCGGCCAGGCGCTGATGGCGCAAGACAACGCGCGTGCATCGGCGGTGGCGCAACGACTCGCCGCGATCTTTCCGCAGCGCTTCTACATCGAGCTGCAGCGCGCCGGCCAGCCGACCAACGAAGCGCACGTGCGCGCCGCCGTGCCGCTGGCCGCGCACCTCAAGCTGCCGGTCGTCGCCACGCACCCGGTGCAGTTCCAGACGCCGGAAGACTTCGAAGCCCACGAAGCCCGCACCTGCATCGCCGAAGGCGAGACGCTCACCAACCCGCGCCGCATCAAGCGCTTCACCCGCGAGCAGTACTTCAAGTCGCAGGCGCAGATGGAGGCGCTCTTCGCCGACATCCCGAGCGCCATCCACAACACCGTCGAGATCGCCAGGCGCTGCAGCCTCTCGCTCGTGCTCGGCAAGCCACGCCTGCCCGACTTCCCGGTGCCCGAGGTCAACGGCGAGAAGATGGAGCCCGAGGCCTACTTCCGTTATGCCTCGCACGAGGGCCTGAAGGAGCGCATGCTCCATCTCTACCCCGATGCGGCCGAGCGCGAACAGCAGCTGCCGCGCTACGTGGAGCGGCTGGAGTTCGAGCTCAACACCATCCTGAAGATGGGCTTCCCCGGCTACTTCCTGATCGTGGCCGACTTCATCAACTGGGCCAAGAACAACGGCTGCCCGGTCGGGCCGGGCCGCGGCTCGGGGGCCGGCTCGCTGGTTGCCTACGCGCTCAAGATCACCGACCTCGACCCGCTGCGCTACAACCTGCTGTTCGAGCGCTTCCTGAACCCGGAACGTGTGTCGATGCCCGACTTCGACATCGACTTCTGCCAGGGCAACCGCGACCGCGTGATCGACTACGTGAAGGACAAGTACGGCCGCGATGCCGTGAGCCAGATCGCGACCTTCGGCACCATGGCCGCCAAGGCCGCGCTGCGCGACGTGGGCCGCGTGCTTGGCATGGGCTACGGCCACGTCGACGGCATCGCCAAGCTCGTGCCGGCGCCGCCCGGCAAGACGGTGACGCTCGCGCGCCCCGGCGACAAGCCCGACCCCGGCCTCATCTACGCCCGTGTCGAAGCGCCCGAGATCGAGCAGCGCGAGAAGAACGAAGAAGAAGTCGCCGAGCTGCTCGCGCTCGCGGAGCGTGTGGAAGGCATGGTGCGCAACATCGGCATGCATGCCGGTGGCGTGCTGATCGCGCCCGGCAAGATCACCGACTTCTGCCCGCTCTACATGCAGCCGGGCAGCGACTCGGCGGTGAGCCAGTACGACAAGGACGACGTCGAAGCCATCGGCCTCGTGAAGTTCGACTTCCTGGGCCTGGCCACGCTCACGATCCTCGAGCTGGCGAAGGACTACATCCGCGCCCGCCGCCCCGGCCAGGAGAACTTCGCGCTCGAGAACATCCCGCTCGATGACCGCGCCGCCTACCGGCTGATGAGCGAAGGCAAGACGGTGGCAGTGTTCCAGCTGGAATCCTCCGGCATGCAGCGCATGCTGAAGGACGCCAAGCCCAGCGTCTTCGAAGACATCATCGCGCTCGTGGCGCTGTACCGGCCGGGCCCGATGGACCTGATCCCGAGCTTCTGCGCGCGCAAGCACGGCCGCGAAGAGGTCGAGTACCCGCATCCGATGATGGAAGAGGTGCTCAAGGAGACCTACGGGATCATGGTCTACCAGGAGCAGGTGATGCAGGTGGCGCAACGCCTGGGCGGCTACTCGCTCGGCGGCGCCGACCTGCTGCGCCGCGCGATGGGCAAGAAGAAGCTCGAGGAGATGGTGGCCCACCGTGCCACCTTCGCCCAGGGGGCGGCGAAGAACGGCATCGAGGAGCCGCTCGCCAACGAGATCTTCGACCTGATGGAGAAGTTCGCGGGCTACGGCTTCAACAAGTCGCACGCCGCGGCGTATGCGCTGCTCGCGTACCACACGGCCTACCTCAAGGCGCACTACCCGGCCGAATTCACCGCGGCCAACATGAGCGTCGCACTCGACGACACCGACAAGCTCAAGATCTTCCACGACGACGCGGTGCAGAACCTCGGCCTCACCTTTGAGCCGCCGAACATCAACACCGGCAACTACCGCTTCGAGCCGGTGGCCGACAAGATCGTGCGCTACGGGCTGGGCGCCATCAAGGGCACGGGGCAGAGCGCCATCGAAGCCATCATCCAGGCACGCAAGGAAGGCGGCCCGTTCAAGAGCCTGTTCGACTTCTGCGCACGGGTCGACCGCAGCCGCATCAACAAGCGCACGGTCGAAGCGCTCATCAAGGCTGGCGCCTTCGACCTGCTGCACCCGGAGCGCTCGCAGGCCGTGGCCAGCATCGGCCTTGCCTTCGACTATGCCGACACCCAAGCCGCGCATGCCGACCAGGGCGGGCTCTTCGACTTCGGCGACTCGCATGCGGCGTCCACCCAGGAGCCCGAGCTGGTGCAAGCGGCCCCGTGGAGCATCAAGGAGCGCCTGAGCCTGGAGAAGGTCGCGCTCGGCTTCTACCTCTCGGGCCACCTCTTCGACCAGAGCGAAGACGAGGTGCGTCGATTTGCCAAGCGCAAGATCGCCGACATCATCGATTCGCGAGAGCCGCAGCTGCTGGCCGGCATCATCGGCGACCTGCGCGTCATCAACGGCCAGCGCGGGCGCGTGGCCATCTTCAAGCTCGACGACAAGAGCGAGGCCATCGAGTCGGTGGTCAACGAAGACGTGCTCAACGCCAACAAGGACCTGCTGAAGGACGATGAGCTCGTCATCGCGCTGGGCAAGGTGCAGCCCGATCGTTTCTCGGGCGGCATGCGCTTCAACATCCAGCAGGTGTGGGACCTCGCCACCGCGCGCTGCAAATTCGGCAAGTACCTGCGAGTGGAGGTCAACGGCAGCGTGCCGCCGGTGGCCGAGGTGCTGCGCGACTTCCCGAGCCGGCGCATCAACACCGAGCAGGGCACGGTCACCAATGGCCTCGGCGTGCGGCTGGTGCTGCAGCGACAGGCCGCCAGCGGTGAGCTGGACCTGGGGGAAGAGGGCCGTTTCTTCCCCACCGATGAAGCGCTGGCCCGTTGGCTGGCCGGCACCCACGGCAAGGCGCAGGTGGTCTACGACTGAGCGAGTGCAAGTGTGGTGGTGCTCCCACCACGGTCAAGGGCTGGCCCTGATCTTGTGCTCGCCGAGGCGTGCCTAAACTGCGGCGCATGCCCGAAAACAACCCCACGACAGGTTTGATCCTCACCGGCGGCGGCGCCCGCGCGGCCTACCAGGTGGGGGTGCTGAAGGCAGTGGCGAGGATTCGCCGGGACGCCGCTCCCTGGCAGTACGGCAACCCCTTCCCGGTCATCACCGGCACGTCGGCCGGTGCCATCAACGCGGCCGCGCTGGCCACCCACTGCGACGATTTCGATGGCGCGGTGAAGGCCATGGCCGACGTCTGGGAGAACTTCCGCGCCGAGCAGGTCTACCGGAGCGACGCGCTGGGCGTGATCCGCACCGGCGCACGCTGGCTGACGATGATGTCGCTCGGCTGGGTCATCGCCCGCTGGCGCCGCGCACGGCTGCGTTCGCTGCTCGACAACAGCCCGCTCGAGACGCTGCTGGGCGAGATCGTCGCGGTGGATCGCCTGCCTGACGTCATGAAGTCAGGCCATCTGCAGGCACTGGCGGTCACCGCGTCGAGCTACAGCTCGGGCACGCACGTGACCTTCTACGACTCGCTGCAGGAGTTCGCGCCATGGAACCGCTCGCAGCGGGTGGCGGTGCATTCGCCGATCACCGTGCAGCACCTGCTGGCGTCGGCGGCCATCCCCTTCGTGTTCCCGGCCGTGCCGCTCGACTTCGATGGCGTCACCGAATACTTCGGCGACGGCTCGATGCGCCAGTCGGCGCCGATCTCGCCGGCGGTGCACCTGGGCGCCCGCCGCATCCTCGTGATCGGTGCCGGCCGCATGCACGAGCCGCCGGGCCGGCGCAAGGTCAGCGGCGCGTATCCGAACTTCGCGCAGATCGCCGGTCATGCCCTGTCCAACATCTTCCTCGATGCGCTGGCCGTCGACGTGGAGCGCCTGCAGCGCATCAACAACACGCTCTCGCTGCTGCCGCCCGAGGCCCTGGCCAACACGACCTTGCGGCCGATCGAGGTGCTGGTGATCGCACCCTCGCAGCGGCTCGACGATCTGGCGGCCAAGCATGTGAACGCGCTACCGACCTCGATCCGCGCGCTGCTGCGTGGCATCGGGGTCAGCGGCAAAGGCACCGACACGCGCGGTGCGGCGCTCGCCAGCTACCTGTTGTTCGAACAGGCGTACACGCGAGAGCTGGTCGCGCTCGGTTGGGCCGACACGATGGCGCGGCGCGACGAGGTGACCGGCTTCTTCGGCTGGGAGCGCCGGCGCGAGCGTCGCGGGCCGGTGCCCGACACCGACTTCCAGACCACCGAGCTGGAATGAAGAAGGCCCGCTGCGCATGTGCGCAGCGGGCCTTGTGATGACAGCGATCGATTCGTTTGGTCTGTCGGCTTACTTGCCGCTCTTGGCCGGGCTCTTCGCTTCGGAGGCGGGCGCGTAGGCCGTGCCGTTGACCGTCAGGCCTTCCTTCGAGAGACGGGTGGCGGCGCCGCTCTTGATGCCCTTCACACGGGCCATCAGGTCGGCCCAGTCCTTGAACTGGCCCTTCTTGCGCTCGTCGAGGATGCGCACGGACACCTTGGTGCCGATGCCCTTGACCGATTCGAGCGTGGCCTGGTCGGCCTTGTTGACGTCGACGGCGGCGAACGCGGTGGCCGCGGCAAACAGCATGGCGAGCGTGCAGATCAGCTTCTTGAACATGTTGATGAACTCCCTTTGATTCGTCTTGGTGTTGACGGGGAGCAGCCGTTCTGCACCCCTGGCGGCACTGTAGCCAAGGGCTGCGTCGGCGTCTTTCCCCTTGAGGGACGCCGACGAAAGGGGGTCGAGCGAAAAGGGGAGGTCAGGTCGGCTGCTGGCTGAGCCATTGCACGTAGCGCGTGACCCCCGTCGTGACGTCGGCGAAGCGGTGGTCGCAGCCGGTGGCGCGCAGCTGCGTCATGTCGGCCTGGGTGTAGCACTGATACTTGCCGACGAGGGCGGGCGGGAAGTCGAAGTACTCGATGAAGCCCTTCGTCACCAGCTCGGTGAGCGACAGCGGGGCTTCGCCCTTGAGGCCGCGCGAGGCGTTGACCACGGCGGCGGCCACATCGTTGAACGGCTGCGCCCGGCCGGTGCCGAGGTTGAAGATCCCGCTCTTCTGGGGGTGCTGCAGGAACCACAGGTTCACCGCCACCACGTCGTCGACCGAGATGAAGTCGCGCGACTGCTCGCCCGCGTTGTAGCCCCCGTAGGGGCCGAAGAGGCGTACGCGGCCCTTCTCGCGGAACTCGTTGAAGTTGTGGAAAGCGACCGACGCCATGCGTGCCTTGTGCTGCTCGCGCTGGCCGTAGACGTTGAAGTAGCGGAAGCCGGCGACCTGTGACTTGCTCGACGAGAGCATGCGCCGGACGACGTTGTCGAACAGGAGCTTGGAGTAGCCGTAGACGTTGAGCGGTTTCTCGAACTGCGGGTCTTCGCGGAAGGTGTCGCTTCCGCCGTAGGTGGCGGCCGACGAGGCGTAGAGCAGCCGCACGCCCTGAGCCTGGCAGGCGTCGAGCAGGTCCTTCGAGCAGCGGTAGTTAGTGTCGAGCATGTAGCGCCCGTTGTGCTCCATGGTGTCGGAGCAGGCGCCCTGGTGCAGCACGGCCTCGACCTTGCCGAACTCGCCGCGTGCGAAGCGGGTGTAGAAGTCGCTCTTGTCGAAGTAGTCGCTGATCTTGGCGCCCAGCAGGTTGCGGTACTTCGGGCCGTCGGTCAGGTCGTCGACGGCGATCACGTCGTCGATGCCGATGGCGTTCAAGCCGTGGACGATGTTGCTGCCGATCATGCCGGCGGCGCCGGTGACAACGATCTTCGTGCTCATTGGAAGAGCTCCTCGTAAGTCAGGGTCGCGTTGCCGAACTTGCCGACGGCGAGGCCGCCGGCCTTGTTGGCGATGGGCACCGCCTCCTGCACCGACAGGCCGCAGGCCATCATGGCGGCGAGCGTGGCGATCACGGTGTCGCCGGCGCCGGTGACGTCGAACACCTCGCGCGCCTGCGCGTGGAAGCGGGTCTCGCCCTTGGCGTCGAAGACGGACATGCCTTCTTCCGAACGCGTCAGCACCAGGCTGTCGAGGCGCAGCTTCTTGCGCAGCGCTTCGGCGCGCTCGTGCAGCTGCGCTTCGCTGCTCCAGTTGCCGATCACCTGGGCCAGCTCGGCGCGGTTGGGGGTGATGGTGGTCGCACCGGCATACCGCTCGTAGTCGTTGCCCTTGGGGTCGACCAGCACCGGCTTGCCGGCCTTGCGGGCCAGCTCGATCATGCGTGGGATGTGCTCGAGGCCGCCCTTGCCGTAGTCGGAGAAGAGCACGACGTCATGCACGGCGAGTGCCTTCTCGAACTCGGGAATCATCTCGGCAAGCACTTCGTGGTCGGGCACGTTCTCGAAGTCGATGCGGATCAACTGCTGTGAGCGGCCGATGATGCGCAGCTTGACGATGGTGTAGAGCTGCGGGTCGTGGCCGAGCAGCGTCTTCACGCCTTTCTGTTCGAGCAGCTGCTGGAGCTTCTGCGCGGGCTCGTCCTGGCCGACGACGGTGAGCAGCGTGGTCTGTGCGCCGAGCGTCTTGGCGTTGAGCGCCACGTTGGCCGCGCCGCCCAGGCGTTCCTCTTCGCGGTTGACCTTGACCACGGGCACCGGCGCTTCGGGAGAGATGCGCTCGACGGCGCCGAACCAGTAGCGGTCGAGCATGGCATCGCCGACGACGAGCACACGGGCCGCTGCCAAACGCTCGCGCGTGACCACGGGTTGAGACATCAGAGATCCTCCAGGCGTTGCGGCGGGTAGCTGTCCCAGCTGAGGCAGCCCGGGCATTGCCAGAAATAGTGCTGGGCTTCGAAGCCGCAGGCGGCGCAGCGGTAGCGCTGCAATGGTTTGGCGGCACGGCCGATGGCCGTGCGCAGGCTTTGCGCTTCGTTTGCTTCGAGGGCGAAGCCTTCGGTGGTCATCTGGCGCAGCAGTTCCTGCGCGGCCGAGAGCGTGGGCTGCTCCTGCAGGTGGGTGAACACGCGGCTGCGTTGGGCGGCGGGGGCCGGGTCGAGCGTGGCAATGGCGGCCAGCAGGTCCATCGTGGGCGCGCGGCGATAGAGGCCCTGTAGGCGCTCGAGCGCGGTGGCTTGCTCGCCGCAGGCCAGCGCGCTCGCAGCGTAGTCGCGCGCGACGAGGTTGAAGGCGGTCGTGTGGGCGGTCAGCAGTTCGCCCCACAAGGTCATCGCCTCCGCGTGGTCGCCACGGGCATGGGCGCGCTGCCCGGCGAGCACGATGGGGCGGGCCGATTGCGGCGCGGCGTCACGCGCCTGGCGCAAGGCCTCGTCGGCTTCGGCGCTCTGCTTGCGCGCGTCGGCTTCCTGCGCGAGTTCACACCAGTAGTGCGCGATGCGCGAGGAGAACGACGCGGTGCCGCTGCGTTCAAGCTTCTGGGCCACCTCGACCGCGGCACGCCAGTCGCGCGAGCGCTCGTGCAGCGTCAGCAGGGCCAGCTGGGCTTCGGTGGCGAACGCGGTGCCTTCGAGCGCCTTGTAGGCCTCTTCGGCGCGGTCGAAGAGGCCGGCCTTCATGAAGTCTTGCGCGAGCGCGTGTTGCGCGCGGTCGCGCTCGGCCTTGGGCAGGTCGGCACGGCTCACCAGGTGCTGGTGAACGCGCACGGCGCGCTCGTATTCGCCTCGGCGTCGGAACAGGTTGCCGAGGGCGAAGTGGAGGTCGGAGGTGTCGGGGTCGTGCTGGACGGCTTCGATGAAGGCGTCGATCGCCTTGTCCTGCTGTTCGTTGAGCAGCAGGTTCAGGCCCTTGAAGTAGGCCTTGGGCGAATCGTGCTGCTCTCGCTTCCATTGCCGCAGGTCGAGGCGTGAACCGAGCCAGCCCAGCGCAAACGCGATCGGCAGGCCCAGCAGCAGCCACTGAAGGTCAAAGTTCATGCTGGAGCAGGCGTGCGTCGGACGGGAGGTTGGGGTCGGTACTGCGCGAGTCGATGCTTGTCCCCGGCATGCCGTCGTTCGGCTGCTGCTGGCGTGCAGCCTGCTTGGCGCGCCACCAGCTCGGCACCATCGCCAGCACGCCGAACACGCAGCCGAGCGTGAAGGCCGCAAGCACGACGAACACCATCGGCGTTCGCCACTCGTGGCCGAAGAACCATTTGAGGCTGGCCTCGTGCTGGTTGTTCAGCGCGAAAGCCAACAGGACGAAGAAGAGGGCGGCTCGAACGAGCCAGATGAAGATGCGCATCACGACTCCGGGCCTCAGATTCTAGGCCGGCGAATGTCGTATGGCGGGGGTGAGGTCAGGAGGAAGTCGACTCGGCAGAAGAGGCCGCAGCGGCTGCTTGTGCAGCGGCCGCGGCTTCCAGTGCGTCGCCACGGGCGTCAACGGCTTCGCGAAGCGCCTTGCCCGGTTTGAAATGCGGCACCAGCTTCTCGGGGATCACCACCTGCTCGCCGGAGCGCGGGTTGCGGCCCACGCGCGGCGGCCGGCGGTTGATCGAGAAGCTGCCGAACCCGCGGATCTCGATGCGGTGCCCGCGCGCGAGCGCGTCGGACATCGCATCCAGGATGGTCTTGACGGCGAACTCCGTGTCACGGTGGGTCAGTTGGCCGAATTGCTCGGCCAGCTTTGCAACGAGATCGGAGCGCGTCATAGAAGCCTGTCAGGTCCTTGAAGTACGGCGTTGGTGGTTCAGCTCAGGGAACGGCTCAGCCGTTGTCCTTGTTGTCGAGCTTCGCGCGGAGCAGGGCGCCGAGGCTGGTGGTGCCTGCGGTTTCACGCTCGTTGCTGGCCGACAGGCGCTGCATGGCTTCCTGCTGGTCGGCGCTGTCCTTGGCCTTGATCGACAACTGGATCGAACGCGTCTTGCGGTCGACGTTAATGATCAGGGCGGAGACTTCGTCGCCTTCCTTCAGCACGTTGCGCGCGTCTTCCACGCGGTCGCGGCTGATTTCAGAGGCACGCAGATAGCCGGTCACGTCGTCGTTCAGCTGGATCTCGGCGCCACGCGCGTCGACCGTCTTGACCTTGCCGGTCACGATCTGGCCACGGTCGTTGACCGAGGTGTAGCTGGTGAACGGGTCGCTGTCGAGCTGCTTGATGCCGAGCGAGATGCGCTCGCGCTCCACATCGACGGCCAGCACGATGGCTTCGACTTCCTGGCCCTTCTTGTAGTTGCGGACCGCGGCTTCGCCCGGCTCGTTCCACGAGAGGTCGGACAGGTGCACCAGGCCATCGATGCCTTGTGCCAGGCCGATGAACACGCCGAAGTCGGTGATCGACTTGACCGGGCCCTTGACCTTGTCGCCGCGCTGCACGGTGCCCGAGAACTCTTCCCACGGGTTGGCCTTGCACTGCTTCATGCCCAGGCTGATGCGGCGCTTGTCTTCGTCGATCTCGAGGACCATGACTTCGACTTCGTCGCCCAGCGAGACGATCTTGCTGGGGGCCACGTTCTTGTTGGTCCAGTCCATCTCGGAGACGTGCACCAGGCCTTCGATGCCCGGCTCGATCTCGACGAACGCGCCGTAGTCGGCGATGTTGGTGACCTTGCCGAACAGGCGGGTGCCTTGCGGGTAGCGGCGCGACACGCCGTGCCATGGGTCGTCGCCCAGCTGCTTGATGCCCAGCGAAACGCGGTTCTTCTCGGCGTCGAACTTGAGGACCTTGGCTTGCAGTTCCTGGCCGACCTGAACGACTTCGCTCGGGTGGCGGACACGGCGCCAGGCCATGTCGGTGATATGCAGCAGGCCGTCGATGCCGCCGAGGTCGACGAACGCACCGTATTCGGTGATGTTCTTGACCACGCCGGTGACGATGGCGCCTTCGGACAGCGTGCCGAGCAGCTTGGCGCGCTCTTCACCCATCGAGGCTTCGACCACGGCACGGCGCGACAGCACGACGTTGTTGCGCTTGCGGTCGAGCTTGATGACCTTGAATTCCATGGTCTTGCCCTCGAAGGGCGACATGTCTTTCACAGGACGCGTGTCGAGCAGCGAGCCGGGCAGGAAGGCGCGGATGCCGTTCACCAGGACGGTCAGGCCACCCTTGACCTTGCCGTTGACGGTGCCGGTCACGAATTCGCCGGACTCCAGGGCCTTTTCCAGGGACAGCCACGAGGCGAGGCGCTTGGCCTTGTCGCGCGAGAGGATGGTGTCGCCGTAGCCGTTTTCGACGGCATCGATCGCGACGGAGACGAAATCGCCCGGCTGAACTTCGAGTTCGCCCTGGTCGTTCTTGAATTCATCGATGGGCACGTAGGCTTCGGACTTGAGGCCTGCGTTGACCACCACGAAGTTGTGCTCGACGCGCACGACTTCAGCCGTGATGACTTCGCCTGCACGCATCTCCGATTTGTTCAGAGATTCTTCGAACAGGGCGGCAAAGGATTCCATCCCGGCAGGGGCGGCGGTTTGTGCTTGAGGCATGGGGACTTTCTGTGTGGCAGGTGCCACGGGTTAGGTTGAACACCCGCCGCTTCGGAGCGCCTTGAACTTGTGGGGCAAGAAAGGCGCAGAGGTGAAACGGCGGACCGGTTTGCCCGGACGGGCCTTGAGAACAAGTCTCTTTCGATCAGGCCTGGCCGAACGGGTTGCGTTGCTGCCACCACTCCAGGACCTTGGCGACACACTGGTCGACCGAGAGCTCGGAGTTGTCGAGCACCATCGCATCTTCGGCTGGCTTGAGAGGTGAGGCGGTGCGGGATTTGTCCCGTGCGTCCCGTGCCTCGAGGTCGGCGCGAAGGGTGGCAATACTAGTCGAAATTCCCTTGGAAATCAATTGCTTATGGCGTCTTTCAGCCCGCACCGCGGCGCTGGCGACGACGAAGACCTTGAGCTGGGCGCCGGGGAAGATGACGGTGCCCATGTCGCGCCCGTCGGCCACCAGGCCGGGCAGCCGGCGGTGGGAGAGTTGCAGCTGCAGCAGGGCGGCGCGCACGGCCGGCCAGACCGAGACCTTGGAGGCCATGGCGCCCACGTCCTCGCGGCGCAGCTCGTCGCTGACCTCGGTGCCGCCGAGCCAGATCTGCTGGTGGGCGAACTTGAGCTTCAGGCCGGCAGCCACGGCGGCGAGCCCGGCTTCGTCGGTTTCGGACACGCCGGCCTGCATCGCCGCCAGGGCGGTGGCACGGTAGAGCGCCCCGGAGTCGAGGAAGTGGTAGCCCAGGGCCTGGGCGACGGCGCTGGCCAGCGTGCCCTTGCCGGAGGCAGTCGGGCCGTCGACGGTGATCACTGGGATCGACGACGTGTCGGTGCGGGCGACGGCGAAAAGCGTCTCGAAGTAGTCAGGGAAGGTCTTGCCGACGCAGCGCGGGTCGAGGATGCGCACCGGCTGGCGGGCGGGGTTGTAGGCGGCCAGCGAGAAGCACATGGCGACACGGTGGTCGTCGTAGGTGTGGATCGACGCGGGCGTGAACGTCGTCGGGGGTGTGACCTCGATGAAATCGGCGCCCTCGGTGACGGTCGCGCCCAGCTTGCGCAGCTCGGTGGCCATCGCGGCGATGCGGTCGGTCTCCTTCACGCGCCAGCTGGCGATGTTGTCCAGGCGCGTGCTGCCGTCGGCGTAGAGCGCCATCACTGCAAGCGTCATCGCCGCATCGGGGATGTGGTTGCAGTCGAGCGTGATCGCCTTCAGCGGCCAGGCGCCCCGGCGCACTTCCAGCCAGCCGGGGCCGCTCGTGATCTCGGCGCCCATGAGACGGGCGGCGTCGATGAAGCGGATGTCGCCCTGGATCGAGTCACTGCCCACGCCTTCGATGCGCACCGGCCAGCTTTCGAAGCCGGCAATGGCGCCGAGGGCGATGAAATACGACGCCGACGAGGCATCGGCCTCGACGTGGATGCTGCCGGGCGAGCGGTATTCACTGCCTTGCGGGATCGTGAAGCGTTGCCAGCCGTCACGCTGCACCTCGATGCCGAAACGCTGCAGCAGGTTGAGCGTGATCTCGACGTAGGGCTTGGAGATCAGCTCGCCCACCACCTCGATCGTGATCGGGTTGGCCTGCGACACCAGCGGCAGCGCGAGCAGCAGCGCGGTGAGGAACTGGCTCGACACATCGCCGCGCACCCGGATCGGGTCGGTGGTGCGCAGCGCGCCGCCCTTCAGGCGCAGCGGCGGGTAGCCGTCCTGCCCGAGGTAGTCGATCGTGCAGCCCAGTTGGCGCAATGCGTCGATCAAATCGCCGATCGGCCGCTCGTGCATGCGCGGCACACCCTTGAGGTCGAATTCGCCACCGCCTTGCGCGCTGAGCACCGACAGCGCCGCGGTCAAGGGTCGCATCGCCGTGCCGGCGTTGCCGAGAAAGAGCTGAGCCTGCTTCACCGACAGTGCCCCGCCGAGGCCGGTGATGCGCACGGTGGTGCCGTCGGTCTGCACATCGCAGCCGAGCTGGCGCAGGGCGGTCAGCATGACCTGCGTGTCGTCGGAATCGAGCAGGTCGTAGACGGTGGTGGTGCCACGGCTCAGGCCGGCCAGCAGCAGCACGCGGTTGGAGATGCTCTTGGAGCCGGGCAGCCGCACCGTGCCGTGGGCCGATTGCAGCGGGGGGATGTCAAGGAACGGCGTGGTGTACATGGGGACAACGGTGCGCCGCGCCCGGAGCGCAGCCTTGTGTCAGCGAGACGACCCGGACTTGCCGGCGCCCATCTGCCAGTTGGCGCGGGCATCCGAGGCGCTGCGGATCAGGTCTTCGAGCGCTTCGACGTTGCTGGTCTTGATGACGTGCTCGAGCGCATCCAGCGTGTGGCGGAAGCGCATCGACTGCTTGAGGATCTCTTCGCGGTTCGACATCAGGATGTCGCGCCACACTTCGGGGTCGCTCGCAGCGATGCGGGTGAAATCGCGAAAGCCCGGGCCGGCGAGCGAGAGGAAATCGCGCCCCGCCGGCTGCTTGGCCACCGAGTTGAAAAAGGCGAAAGCCAGCATGTGCGGCAGGTGGCTCACGGCGGCAAAGGCGGCGTCGTGGTTCTCCGGCGTCATGCGCAAGACCTGTGCGCCGATGGCCGACCACACGTCGGTCGCTTTCTGCACGAGATCGGTGTTGGTCTGCGGCAGCGGCGTGATGATGACTTGGCGGCCGGCATAGAGCGAGGCATCGGCATGCGCCACCCCCGACACTTCCTTGCCGGCGATCGGGTGTGCGGGCACGAAGGAGCCGACACGCTCCTTCAGCACTCGCCGCGCCGCATCAACCACGTCGCGCTTGGTCGAGCCCACGTCCATGAACAGCACCCCCGGCTCGACCAGGTGGCGGATGGCCTTGAACGTGGCTTCGCTGGCCGACACGGGCACGGCCATGATCACGATGTCGGAGCCCGAGACGGCGAGCAGCGCCGACTCGGCGGTGTCGTCGATCACGCCCATCTTCTTGGCGCGTTCGGTGGTCGAGGGTGACTTGCTGTAGCCGATGACGCGCTTGACCAGGCCGGCCCGCTTGAGGGCCAGTGCGAAGGAGCCGCCCATCAGGCCGCATCCAATCACGCCAAGCTGGTTGAACATCTTTGAATCAGCTTTCAGTGCACGTCGATCGGGTAGGTGCCGAGCAACTTGAAGAACGCGCAGGCTTCCCGCAACTCGCGCAGCGCGGTGGCCACGTGCGGCTGGTCGGGGTGACCCTGCAGGTCGATGTAGAAGTAGTACTCCCACTGGCCCGAGCGGGCCGGGCGGGACTCGAAGCGGGTCATCGACACGCCATGCTGCTTGAGCGGAACCAGCATGTCATGCACCGCGCCCGGCCGGTTGGTGACCGAGACCACGAGGCTCGTGCAGTCGTGGCCCGAGGCACGCGGCTGCGGGTGACGGCCCGGGTGGGTGACGACGGCAAAGCGGGTGCGGTTGTTGGCTTCGTCCTGGATGGCGGGCGCGATCAGATGCAGGCCGAATTCGCTGCCGGCGCGGGCACTGGCGATCGCGGCAAGCTTGGAGTCGGCCGCAGCCAGGCGCGCGCCCTCGGCGTTGCTTGCCACCGGGCGACGCTCGACGTTCGGCAGGTGCGTGCCCAGCCAGCCATGGCACTGCGCCAGGGCCTGTGGGTGGGCCACGACGGCGTCGATGTCGGCGAGCGAGTTGTCCTTGCGCAGCAGGTTGTGCTGCACGAAGAGGCTCGTCTCGCCAATGATGAAGAGCGGGGTGGTGAGGAAGAGGTCGAGCGAGCGGGTGACCACGCCTTCGGTCGAGTTCTCGACCGGCACCACGCCGAAGTCAGCCGCGCCCGAGGTCGTGACGTGGAAGACCTCGTCGAAGCTCGCACAGGGGATCTTCACGATCGACGAGCCGAAGAACCCCAGCGCCGCTTCTTCGCTGAAGGTGCCGGCAGGCCCGAGGTAGGCGACGCGGGTGGGCGTCTCGAGCGCGCGGCAGGCCGACATGATCTCGCGCCAGATCGGCGCCACGCTCTCAGCCAGCAGCGGGCCGGGGTTGAGCGCTTTCATGCCATCGATGACCTGTGCCTCGCGCTCGGGGCGGAAGGCCACGGAGCCTTCCTTCTTTTTCACCTCGCCGACTTCCTGCGCCAAGCGGGCGCGGCGGTTCAGAAGTGACAGCAACTCACGGTCGACCTCGTCGATCTGCGTCCGAAGGGCCAGCAGATCGGGATGGAGGGCAGGGGATTGGTCAGCCATGGGTGACGGAAATTGTCGCACGCAGCCTGGGGCCATCGGCAAGTGACGGCCGATGGACTGGACGGGTTCGCGTCACTTCTTGGCAGGCTTGGGCGCTGCTGCGCCCGCTGGAGCGCTGGCCGGCGCCTGCACGCCCAGTGCTGCGCGAACGTCGCGCTCCAGCGCGTCGATCTTGGGCTGCACAGCCGTGGCCAGGTCCTTTCGCACGGCGGCGACGTAGAGGTTGAGCAACTCCGGTTGCGTCTGCTGGAATTTCTTGAAGGCCGGGGCTTCCAGCGAGGTCACCAGCTGGCGCAACTCTTCTTCGGTGAACTTCTCTTCCAGGAACGGGCCGATGCTCGCCTGACCGATCTTGCCGGCGCGTTCTCGAACCAGGGGCATGGTGCCTTCCTCGTATTTCTGCAGGCTCTCCTGGATCTTCTTGACGATGGGCGGGTGCTTGGCCGGCGGGACCTGCGTCTGCAAAGCGTCATCGGCCATGGCCGCGATCTGCTGGGCCGGGCGGGCCACGACGTCGCGCGTGATGCCGTCCAGCTGGTTCTGCTGCAGGGTCAGCAGCCGCTGGACCAATTCCTTCTTGGCCGCACTGGCCGGCACACCGGGGATGGCGGTGTTCTGGGCATGGGCGACGGTTGCTGCGGCCACCAGGGCCAGGCCGATCAGACGCTTCATTCTTCAGTGCTTTCAGTGGTGGGCTCGTCGCCCGAGTTGGCATCGTTCTCGACGATGCGTTGCAGGCCGCTCAGCTTGGAGCCATCGTCCAGGGCGATCAGCGTGACACCTTGCGTCGCGCGACCGAGCTCGCGGATCTCGGAGACTCGGGTGCGCACGAGCACGCCCTTGTCGGTGATGAGCATGATTTCATCGGCAGGCCGCACCAGGGTGGCGGCGACAACCTTGCCGTTGCGCTCGCTCTGTTGGATCGCGATCATTCCTTTGGTTCCCCGGCCGTGGCGGGTGTATTCCACGATGGAGGTGCGCTTGCCATAGCCGTTTTCGGTCGCGGTGAGAACGCTTTGCGTCTCGTCCTCGGCCACGAGCATCGCGATCACGCTCTGGCCGTCTTCCAGCATCATGCCGCGCACGCCGCGGGCACCACGGCCCATGGCACGCACGTCGTCTTCATCGAAGCGCACGGCCTTGCCGCCGTCGCTGAAGAGCATCACGTCGTGCTTGCCGTCGGTGAGCGCCGCGCCGATGAGGTAGTCACCTTCGTCGAGGTCGACGGCGATGATGCCGGCCTTGCGCGGGTTGCTGAATTCGTCCAACGAGGTCTTCTTCACCACGCCCTGCGCCGTGGCGAAGAACACGAAGTGGTCGGCCGGGAAGCTGCGGAAGCCATCGGTCAGCGGCAGCACCACGTTGACCTTCTCGCCCGGCTGCAGCGGGAACATGTTGACGATCGGCTTGCCGCGCGATGCGCGCGAGCCCTGCGGCACTTCCCAGACCTTGAGCCAGTACACGCGGCCGCGGTTGGTGAAGCACAGAATGTAGTCGTGCGTGTTGGCGATGAAGAGCTGGTCGATCCAGTCGTCTTCCTTGGTCTGTGCTGCCTGCTTGCCCCGGCCGCCGCGCTTCTGCGCGCGGTACTCGCTGAGCGCCTGGCTCTTGATGTAGCCGGTGTGCGAGAGCGTGACCACCATGTCGGTGGGCGTGATCAGGTCTTCGGTGCCGAGGTCTTGCGCGTTGTGCTCGATGGTCGAGCGGCGTGCGCCGATCTTGGTCTGGCCGAACTCGAGCTTGATGGCTTGCAGCTCGTCGGAAATGATGGTCGTCACGCGCGAGGGCGTGGCCAGGATGTCGAGCAGGTCGGCGATCTGCGCCATCACTTCCTTGTACTCGCCGACGATCTTGTCCTGCTCGAGGCCGGTCAGGCGTTGCAGACGCATCTGCAGGATCTCGCTGGCCTGGTCGTCCGACAGGCGATAGAGGCCGTCGGGCTGCATGCCGTATTCGCGCGGCAGGTTCTCCGGGCGGTAGGCATCGCGGCCGCCGGCGGTTTCCTTCTCGGCGCGGGCGAGCATTTCGCGCACCAGCGACGAGTCCCACGACTTGCTCATCAGCGCAGCCTTCGCGATCGGCGGCGTGGCCGAGGTCTTGATGGTCTCGATGAACTCGTCGATGTTGGCTAGCGCGACGGCCAGGCCTTCCAGCACGTGGCCACGTTCACGGGCCTTGCGCAGCTCGAACACCGTGCGGCGGGTGACGACCTCGCGGCGGTGCTCCAGGAAGATCGCGATCAGGTCCTTCAGGTTGCACAGCTTGGGCTGGTTGTCGATCAGCGCCACCATGTTCATGCCGAAGGTGTCCTGCAGCTGCGTCTGCTTGTACAGGTTGTTCAGCACCACCTCGGGCACTTCACCGCGCTTCAGTTCGATCACCACGCGCATGCCGGACTTGTCGGACTCGTCCTGGATGTGGCTGATGCCCTCGAGCTTCTTCTCGTGAACCAGCTCGGCCATGCGCTCGAGCAGGTTCTTCTTGTTCACCTGGTAGGGGATCTCGTCGACGATGATCGCCTGGCGCGCGCCCTTGTCGATGTCTTCGAAGTGGCACTTGGCGCGCATCACCACGCGGCCGCGGCCGGTCTTGTAGCCCTCACGCACGCCGCTCGTGCCATAGATGATCCCGGCGGTGGGAAAGTCTGGCGCGGGGATGATCTCGATCAGCTCGTCGATCGTGGCCTGCGGGTTCTTCAAGAGGTGCAGGCACGCATCGACGACTTCGTTGAGGTTGTGCGGCGGGATGTTGGTCGCCATACCAACCGCGATGCCTCCGGAGCCGTTGACCAGCAGGTTGGGCAGGCGCGTCGGCAGCACGAGTGGCTCTTTCTCCGAGCCGTCGTAGTTGGGTCCAAAGTCCACCGTCTCCTTGTCGAGGTCGGCGAGCATCTCGTGTGCGATCTTCGCCAACCTGATTTCGGTGTACCGCATGGCCGCGGCGTTGTCGCCGTCGACCGAGCCGAAGTTGCCTTGCCCGTCGATGAGCATGTGGCGCATCGAGAAGTCTTGCGCCATGCGCACCGCGGTGTCATACACCGACTGGTCGCCGTGCGGGTGGTACTTGCCGATGACGTCGCCAACGATACGCGCAGACTTCTTGTAGGGCCGGTTCCAGTCGTTGTTCAGCTCGTGCATCGCGTAGAGCACGCGCCGATGCACAGGCTTCAGGCCGTCGCGCGCATCGGGGAGAGCACGCCCCACGATCACGCTCATCGCGTAGTCGAGGTACGAACGCCGCATCTCCTCTTCGAGGCTGATCGGCAGGGTTTCCTTGGCGAACTGGGTCATGCGGAGTGGGCAGAAAAGCCATGAAGGCAGGCACCGTTCGGCCTGCGCGCGAAACCCGCGATTCTAGGCGCTGGAACAGTGCTGTCGCAGTCGCGCAACATCGGGCTTTGCTTCGGTTTGCACCGATGGCAAAAGGCTTGGGTCCGAATACCCTATGGCACAATCGATTGTCGGTGGGAAACGCCCGAGTTACTTGGGGTTTGCCAGTACTTCCCGATTCGGTTTAGCGTTTCTCGTTAGAACATCTGCCCTTTCCTTGAGAGGAGAACCATGAAGAAACTGAACAAGGTCGCATCGCTCTTCGCAACCGCCACGCTCGCTATGGCTGCAGGCTCCGCGTTTGCCCAAGCCAAGTCCGTCGACAACTGGACCAGCGGCTTTGGCCTGCCCTGGAAGGCTGGCGCCGCCGACCTGTGCTGGCGTGATGCGTTCTGGACCCCTGCGACCGCTCATCCCTCGTGCGATGGCGCACCGAAGGCTGCACCGGCCCCCGCTCCGGCACCTGCCCCGGCACCTGCTCCCGCCCCCGCGCCTGCTCCCGCCCCCGCGCCGGTTGCTCCGCCTCCCCCGGCTCCTGCCCCTGTGGCCCCGCCCGCTCCGGTGAGCGAGAAGGTCACCTTCGCCGCTGACGCCTTCTACGATGTGGGCAAGTCGGTGCTGAAGCCCGATGCCAAGGCCAAGCTGGATGACCTGGTCAGCAAGACCTCGGGTGTGAACCTGGAAGTCATCATCGCCGTGGGTCACACCGACTCCGACGGTTCGCCCGCCGCGAACCAGAAGCTGTCGGTTGCTCGTGCCGAATCGGTGAAGAGCTACCTGGTCAGCAAGGGCATCGAAGCCAACCGCGTCTACACCGAAGGCAAGGGCGAAGCATCGCCGGTCGCCGACAACAAGACGAAGGAAGGCAAGGCCAAGAACCGCCGTGTCGAGATCGAAGTGGTGGGTACCCGTACCCGTCGCTGATCGCTGACTCGTGGTCTTAAAACCCCGCTTCGGCGGGGTTTTTCATTTTGACCGAGCGGGTTTCGTTATAGGCAGCGTGATTCTCTGGGTACCATTTTGAAATGATCAATGCCGACCCTCAGGAGCTCAACAAATTCAGTGAGCTCGCCCATCGCTGGTGGGACCCGGAAAGCGAATTCCGGCCTTTGCACGAAATCAACCCGCTTCGGCTGGAGTGGATCAACGGCCATGCACCGCTTGCGGGCCGGCGTGTGCTCGACGTCGGTTGCGGCGGGGGCGTCCTGGCCGACTCGATGGCGCGCAAGGGCGCGAACGTCCTGGGCATCGATCTGGCGAGCAAGGCCCTGAAGGTCGCACAGCTGCATGCCGCAGAGGCGGGCACGCCGTCGATCGAATACCGCGAGGTGGCCGCCGAAGCCCTTGCGGAAGAGACGCCCGGGCAGTTCGACGTCGTGACCTGCATGGAGATGCTCGAGCACGTGCCTGATCCGTTCTCGGTGGTGCAGGCTTGCGCCAGGCTCGTGAAGCCTGGCGGTTCGGTCTTCTTCTCGACGATCAATCGCAACCCCAAGTCCTTTCTCTTCGCGATCGTCGGTGCTGAATACATGCTGAAGCTCCTGCCGCGTGGCACGCACGAATACGCGAGGTTCATCCGCCCAAGCGAGCTCGCGCAGTGGTGTCGTGATGCCGGTCTTTCACTTGGTCAGACGCGCGGCATGGAATACAACCCGCTGACACGCCGCTATTCGCTGTCGGCCGACGTCAGCGTGAACTACCTCTTCGCTTGCACGAAGCCCGCCTGATGACAGGGCTTCGCGAGGACATCCGGGCGGTGCTGTTTGACCTCGACGGCACCTTGATCGACAGTGCGCCTGACCTGGCCGGTGCAGGCAACGACATGCGCAAGGCCCGGGGCCTGCCGCCGCTGCCGTATGAGACGTTCCGACCCATGGTGGGTGCAGGTGCGCGGGGAATGCTCGGCATTGCCTTGCAGATCACACCTGAGGACCCTGACTTCATCGCCCTGCGCGAGGAGTTCCTCAGCCGCTACGAAGCACGCATGAGCCAGGAGACGCATGTCTTCGAGGCGATGCACCCCGTCCTGGCCACGTTGCAGGCGCATGGCGTGCCCTGGGGCATCGTCACGAACAAAGCCGAGCGTTTCACCTTGCCCCTGGTCCGCACCTTGACGCTCGACGAGCGGGCAGCCGCCATCGTCGGTGGTGACACCACGCCGCATTCCAAGCCTCATCCTGAGCCGCTGCTGGAAGCCGCGCGGCGCATGGGCATTGCAGCCGACGCCTGCGTGTACGTCGGTGATGACCTGCGCGACGTGCAGGCCGGCCGAGCCGCGGGCATGGCCACGGTCGCTGCGGCCTGGGGTTATCTGGGCCAAGGCGACCCGATTGGCGCCTGGGGTGCAGACCATGTCATCGAAAGTCCCGGTGAGCTCTTGAACTTGCTGCGCCTGGCCTAAACTAAGCACTTCTCTGGGGCCGACCTGGTTTCGACGCGGGTACGGAGTTGGCGCAGGGCATGCCGAGGACCAGTCCCCTCGTAAATCCATCTGGAAACAAAGTAACTGCGAACGACGAAACGTACGCACTCGCCGCTTAATACCGGTGAGCTTCGCAACGGTTGGCCGATGGGCCGGGTCTGAGGGGCAACCCGAGGGCTGCGAAGTCATTCACATTGGCTCGCTCTGAGTCGGGTCACTCGACCCAGGGCTAAATCAAGTGACTCGGGGTTCAGGTAGCGTGCTGCTGCGCGACCTGGGCCCTTAAAACCCAAATCAGACAGCTACGCATGTAGAACTGTCCGGCAATGGCTTGCGGACGCGGGTTCGATTCCCGCCGGCTCCACCAAATCGAAGCGAACGCCACCGATGACCTCGGTGGCGTTTTGCTTTGTGCTTCGAGCTCAGGTCGCGTCGTCGGGCATGGCCGACAGGCGCGACTCGCGGATGCGCGTCTTCGACAGCGCACCGGCCGATTCGAGGATCGGGTAGGCGATCGAGCAGATGTGCGAGTTGATGCGCTTCAGGTCGCTGATCAGGTCGAGGTGAAGCGAACTCGTCTCGATGCTCTGCGCGGTGTTGTCCTGCAGGCGGGCGATGTGGGCGGCGGCATATTCGTGCTCGAGGTCGCGGAAGCGCGCTTTCTCTTCCAGAAGCTTGCGAGCGTCGCGCACGTGGCCGTCGAGGAACACGCTCATCGCAAGCCGCAGGTTCGCGAGCAGCCGCTCGTGCAGGTGCACGATCTCGGCCATGCCCGCATCGGAGAAGCTTCGGTTCTTGCGCACCTTCTTGTCTTCCACGTCCTGTAGCACGCGCTCGATGATGTCGCCGATCTGCTCCATGTTGATGGTGAAGGAGACGATGTCGGTCCAGCGGCGGCTCTCGCGTTCCGACAGGGCTTCGTGCGAGATCTGCGTCAGGTAGAACTTGATCGCGGAATAAAGCTCGTCGACCGTGTCGTCGAGCTGGCGCAGCTGCTCGGCGAGGTCGAGGTCGTTGTTGCGGATGACCGGAAGCACGCCGCGCAGCATGGTCTCGACCACGTCGGCCTGGTGCAGGGCTTCGCGCGCTGCACAGCTGATGGCCAGCGAGGGCGTGGCCAGTGCCACGGGGTCGAGGTGGCGGGGGCGGGTGCTGCTCGCGGCGCCGTTCTTCTCGACCAGCCACCGGTCCACGGTGCGGCCGACGAGACCAGTGAAGCTGATGAAGGTGATGGCGAGCACGAGGTTGAAGCCCAGGTGGAAGAACACCACCTGGTCGTGCACGTTGAACGCGAGCTGCTGCAGGAGCACGTGGATCTGCGGCATCAGCGGAATGGCCATCAGCACGCCGACGAGCTTGAAGATCAGGTTGCCGAGCGGGAGGCGGCGCACCTGCTGTGCGGCGTTGCCGGTGGCGATCATCGCGAGGAAGCCGCTGCCGAGATTGGCCCCGAGCACGAGCCCCAGGGCGACCGGCGTGGTCAGCATGCCCGACGCGGCCAGTGTGGCGGTCAGCAGCACGATCGCGAGGCTCGAATACGAGAGCACCGTGAGCGCGGCACCCACCACGATGTTGAGCATCACCTCGTTGGGCAGCGCGACCAGCAGGGCCCGCACGGCCGGCGCCTGGGTGAGCGGCTGGGTGGCGGCGACGATGAGCTGCAGCGCGAGCGTGATGAGCCCGAGACCGATCAGCACACGGCCGATGCGGCCGGCCGCGCTGTTCTGCCGCGAGATGAAGAGCACCACGCCGACGAAGATGAGCAGCGGCGAGAGCCATGACAGGTCGAACGAGAACACCACCGCCATCAGGCTCGTGCCCACATCGGCGCCGAGCATCACGGCCAGCGCAGGCCCCGTGGTCACGAGGCCCTTGCCGACGAACGAGGCCACGATGAGGCAGGTGGCGGTGCTCGACTGCACGACGCTCGTGACGCCCAATCCTGCCGCCGCGGCGGAGAGGCGGTTGCTGAAGCTGCGCGAGAGGATCTGCCGTAGGTTCTCGCCGAAGACCCGCAGCATGCCGGTGCGCACGATGTGCGTGCCCCACACCAGCAGGGCAATCGCCGCGAGAAGGTTCAGCAGGTGTTGCATGGCTTGAGTCTATCGCCGGGACATGGCCGAAATGGCTCAAAATGCCGGCTCCTTTCGAACCTACTGTTGGACTACTTGTTGGAGAGATGGCCGTGGCAATGGACGTGGTGGACTACGAGATCAAGGGCAGCGAGATGCAGTTCGTGGAGGTCGAGCTCGACCCCGGCGAGGCTGCCGTCGGCGAAGCGGGCAGCATGATGTTCATGGACGCCGGCATCAGCATGGACACCGTCTTCGGCGACGGTTCGCAAAACCAGGGCGGCATCTTCGGCAAGCTGCTCGGTGCCGGCAAGCGGCTCATCACCGGTGAGTCGCTCTTCACGACGGTCTACACGAACCAGGGGCAGGGCAAGCAGCGCGTGGCGTTCGCGTCGCCGTACCCCGGCAAGATCCTGCCGATGGACCTGAAGCAGCTGGGCGGCATGCTGATCTGCCAGAAGGATTCGTTCCTTTGCGCGGCCAAGGGCGTGTCGCTCGGCATCTTCTTCCAGCAGAAGATCTCGACCGGCTTCTTCGGCGGCGAAGGCTTCATCATGCAGAAGCTCGAGGGCGACGGCCTGGCGTTCGTGCACGCCGGTGGCACCGTGGTGCGCCGCGAGCTGAAGCCGGGCCAGACGCTCTTCATCGACACCGGCTGCCTGGTGGCGCTCACGCCCAACGTCAACTTCGAAGTGCAGTACGTCGGCAAGATCAAGACGGCCCTCTTCGGCGGCGAAGGTCTCTTCTTCGCCAAGGTCACCGGCCCGGGTACGGTGTGGGTGCAGAGCCTGCCGTTCTCGCGCCTGGCCTCGCGCGTGTTTGCGGCCGCGCCGCAGCGTGGCGGCAGCCGCGAAGAGGGCTCGGTGCTCGGCGGGCTCGCCGGTGGTGGCCTGTTGGGTGGCATTCTTGGCGGTGACGACGAGTAAGCCTCCCCGAGAGGGAACTTTGCGGAGGATGGCGCGCCTACACTAGCCGCCCGTCCTCCGGTGGTGCCTGTGTTGAATCCGTTTTCCGCTCTTTTGTCTGCGCTGGTGGCCGTGCTGGCCGCGCTCTGCTGCTCGTCGGCCCTGGCAGCCGACAAGCCGCCGATCTTCGTGCTGAATTCGCTCGACGCATCGATCAGCGTCATCGATCCGGTGAGCTTTACCGAGCTCAAGCGCATCCCGACCGGCAAGGAGCCGCACCACCTCTACCTCACGCCCGACGAGAAGTCGCTCATCGTCGCCAATGCCTTGAGCGACTCGCTCACGCTGATCGACCCGAAGACGGGCGAGGTGCAGCGCACCATCACCAAGATCATCGACCCGTACCACCTGCGCTTCTCGCCCGACATGAAGTGGTTCGTGACGGCGGCCAACCGGCTCGATCACGTCGACATCTACCGCTGGGAACCGCAAGACACGGCCACGCCGCTCAAGCTGGCTGGTCGCGTGCGCGCCACGCGCACCCCGAGCCACCTGGCGATCGACAGCAAGAGCACCACGGTCTACGCGTCGATGCAGGACAGCGACGAGCTGATGGCAATCGACCTCGCCACGCAGAAGCCGCGCTGGAAGATCGCCATCGGCAAGCTTCCCGCCGACCTGTACCTCACCCCTGACGACCGCCTGCTGATGGTGGGCCTGACCGGCGACGAGTACGTGGAGGTCTACGACGTGACGCAGCCCACGCCCAAGCTCGTCAAGCGCATCCAGACGGGGGCCGGCGCGCATGCCTTCCGTTCGCGCGGAGACGGCAAGCACGTCTTCGTCAGCAACCGGGTGGCCAACACCATCAGCATGGTCGACGTCCAGAGCCTTTCGGTGGTGGCGCAGCTGCCCGGCCCTGGCGGTCCCGATTGCATGGACCTGTCGTCCGATGGCAAGACCCTGATGGTCACCTCGCGCTGGGCGCGCAAGCTGAGCTTCATCGACATCGAGAAGAAACAGGTGGTTCGCCAAGTGGCGGTCGGCCGCTCGCCGCACGGCGTGTGGACGCTCGATCATGCGCCGCGCCGCTAGTGCCGCGCTGTTCGCGTGGGCGGTGGCGCTTCCGGCGCACGCGGCCTGCGACAAGCCGCTCTACCTGACCTTCGACACCGGCCACATGGGCGTGGCACCGCTCGTCGCCGAGGTGCTGAACCGCCAGGGCGTGAAGGCCACCTTCTTCCTCGCCGACGAAAAGACCTTGACCGGCGGGACGAGCCTCGACGACCAGTGGGCGCCTTGGTGGAAAGCGCGGGCCGCCGAAGGCCACCTCTTTGCATCGCACACCTTCGACCATGTGTATTGGGTTGCCGATGTGGCAGAGGGCTTTCGCGTGCGTGCGAGCGCGGGGCCGAAGGCCGGGCAGGTGCAGACCTGGACGCCTGCGCAGTACTGTGCCGAACTGCAGCGCCCCGCGGATCGTCTGAAGGCGATGACCGGGCAGGCCATGCCCAGGCTCTTTCGCGCGGCGGGTGGCAAGACCTCGCCCGCCTTGCTGAACGCCGCAAAGGCCTGCGGATGGACGCATGTCGGCTGGAGCCCGGCCGGCTTTCTCGGCGACGAACTGCCCAGCGAGCGCTACCCCAATGCCACGCTGCTCGCCCGTGCTCTGCGTGACGTGCGCCGGGGCGACATCCTCCTGGCGCACCTGGGCATCTGGTCGCGACGCGACCCCTGGGCACCGGCCGTGCTCGAGCCGCTGATTGAGGGGCTGAAGGCCAAGGGCTTCTGTTTCGCGACCCTGGCGGAGCATCCTGTCTACCGCGCCGCGGCCGTCGCGCGTTGAGCACCCCATGATCGACCAGCTCCTCCAAGTCTTCGCCGATGGCTTCCATCGCGTGCAGGAGCTCGTCTACGAAACCGTGGTGCAGCCCGTCGCGTTTGCGCTGGGCATGGGCAACATCCTCGAAGACGGCTACGCTGCCACCGGCTGGTTGCTCGTGGGAGTGCTCCAGCTCATCGTGATGCTGGTGGTGTTTCGAGCGCTGGAGCGTTGGCGACCGGTGGAGCCGGTGAGCGATCGGCGCGCAGTGCGGGTCGACGTGCTCTACACCTTGATCCATCGCCTCGGCCTGTTCCGCCTGGCCTTGTTCTTCTCGATCGACCCGCTGTGGGACATTCTCTTCGGCACCCTCAGCCTGCATGGTGTGTCGAGCTGGCAGCTCGACCAGGCGCTGGCGCCGCTGTGGCCTGGGCTCACCGACACGGCCTGGTTTGCCTTCCTGGCCTACCTCCTGGTGCTCGACTTCATCGACTACTGGCTGCACCGCGCGCAGCACAACTTGCGCTGGTGGTGGGGCCTGCATTCGCTGCACCACAGCCAGCAGCAGATGACGATGTGGAGCGACAACCGCAACCACCTGCTCGACGACCTGATCCGCGACAGCATCCTCGTGCTCGCCGCACGCCTGATCGGCATCGCGCCGGGGCAGTTCGTGGCGGTCGTGGCCTGCACGCAATTGCTCGAGAGCCTGTCGCACGCCAATGTGCGCATGTGGTTCGGCCCGGTGTTCGAGCGTGTGCTGGTCAGCCCGCGCTTTCATCGCCTGCACCACAGCATCGGCGCCGGCCACGAGTCGAACGGCCGCGGCTCGCTCGGCGGGCACAACTTTGCGGTGCTTTTCCCGGTGTGGGACGTGCTCTTCCGCACGGCCGACTTCACTTTGCGCTACGACCCGACCGGCATCCGCGACCAGCTGCCCGAGGAGGGCGGCCGCGACTACGGGCGAGGCTTCTGGTCACAGCAGTGGCTGGGCCTGCGGCGCGTGTTCGGGCAGCGCTGAGCCTGGCTTGATCCCCGGCTATCCTTGCGGCCCATGATCCGTTCCGTGTTCGATGCGGCGTGGCGCGCCGCGGCTTATTGCGTCCATCCGGTGGTGATCGGGCTGTCGTTGCTGCCGCTGGTGCTCATCAGTGGGTCGGCCTATGCGCTCAGCAGGCTGTACTGGGTGGATGCGATGGACGCGGTGCGCGGCGCGTTTGAATCGTGGGACCTGCTCGAAGCCTTGTTCAAGTGGCTCGCCAGCATCGGCATGAGCGGCCTGAAATCGGTGCTGGCGCCGCTGGTCGTGGTCTTGCTGGTCACGCCGGTGCTGGTGATCCTGTCGCTGGTGGCCGTCGCGCTGCTGATGGCGCCGGCGATGCTGAAGCTGGTGGCTCGCCGCCGGTTCCCAAGCCTGGAGGTGCGCCGCGGGGGATCGTTCGCCGGCAGCGTCTTCGTGAGCCTGAGTGCCACGCTGATGGCGGTGATGGCGCTCATCGTCTCGATCCCGTTCTGGCTCATTCCGCCGGTGGTGCTGGTGGTGCCGCCGCTGATCTGGGGCTGGCTCACCTACCGGGTGATGAGCTACGACATGCTCGCCGACCACGCCAGCAAGGAGGAGCGACAGGAGGTCATCCGCCGCCACCGGTGGATGCTGCTGGGGATGGGCGTGCTGACCGGCTACCTCGGAGCGGCACCGTCGCTGCTGTGGATCTCCGGCGCCTTGTTCGTGGCGGTGGCGCCGTTGCTCATTCCGGTGGCGATCTGGATCTACACCTTGGTGTTCGCGTTTTCGGCGCTGTGGTTCGCCCACTATCTTCTGGCCGCGCTGGAAGTGCACCGGGCTCAGCATGCCGCAGCACTCGCCGAGGCTGCCGTCCTGACCGAAAGCTTGGCGCCGCCGGATGGCCCAAAACTGGTGCGTTGAGATGTTCGCGAGCGCACCAAGTTGGTGTTGTTGATTGCACCAAATTGGATTCCCCAGCGGAGGCGGCGCTTCAGCGCACCAAGTGCCGTCTAAATCTTTCATCCGCCCCGTTATGGACCCGTTTCGACCACCTTCGATCAAGGGGTATCGGGCATGCTTTCTGCTACATTCCTGTGCGCTTTTCGGGGCCGGTCTGCGCCTGAACTGCCAGCAACACTGACCCAATTCCAACCCCACACAGCATCTCGCTAGGAGTCCCCTGATGGCCAAGACCGTCGCCGACGTGATGAAGATGGTGAAGGAGAACGAAGTCAAGTTCGTCGACTTCCGTTTCACCGACACCCGCGGCAAAGAGCAGCACGTTTCCGTGCCCGTGTCTCACTTTGATGAAGACAAGTTCACGTCGGGCCACGCCTTCGACGGCTCGTCGATCGCCGGCTGGAAGGGCATCGAAGCCTCTGACATGCTGCTGATGCCGGACGCCAACACGGCCAACATCGACCCCTTCTTCGAAGAGTCGACCCTCATCCTTACCTGCGACGTGATCGAGCCGGCCGACGGCAAGCCCTACGAGCGCGACCCGCGTTCGCTGGCCAAGCGTGCCGAGGCCTACCTGAAGTCCTCGGGCATCGGCGACACCGCCTTCTTCGGCCCGGAACCCGAGTTCTTCATCTTCGACAGCGTGCGCTGGGGCGTCGACATGTCGGGCTGCTTCTCGAAGATCGAGTCCGAAGAAGCTGCCTGGAACACGGGCAAGGAATACGAGCACGGCAACTCCGGCTATCGCCCGACCGTCAAGGGCGGCTACTTCCCGACCCCCCCGGTCGACAGCGGCCAGGACCTGCGCTCCGAGATGTGCCTGATCCTCGAATCGCTGGGCATCCCCGTCGAAGTGCATCACCACGAAGTGGCCAACGCCGGCCAGATGGAAATTGGCACCAAGTTCAGCTCGCTGGTCCAGCGCGCCGACTGGCTGCAGCTCCAGAAGTACGTGATCCAGAACGTCGCCCACGCCTATGGCAAGACCGCGACCTTCATGCCCAAGCCGATCGTCGGCGACAACGGCTCCGGCATGCACGTGCACCAGTCGGTCTGGAAGGATGGCAAGAACCTGTTCGCAGGTGACGGCTACGCCGGCCTTTCCGAATTCGCGCTGTTCTACATCGGCGGCATCATCAAGCACGCTCGCGCGCTGAACGCCATCACGAACCCCGGCACCAACTCGTACAAGCGCCTGGTGCCTGGCTTCGAAGCTCCGGTGAAGCTGGCCTACTCGGCCAAGAACCGCTCGGCCTCGATCCGCATTCCGTATGTGTCGAACCCGAAGGGCCGCCGCATCGAAGCGCGTTTCCCGGACCCCCTGTGCAACCCGTATCTCGGGTTCTCGGCGCTGCTGATGGCCGGCCTGGACGGCGTGGAAAACAAGATCCACCCGGGCGAAGCCGCCACGAAGGACCTCTACCACCTGCCGCCGGAGGAAGACGCGAAGGTGCCGACCGTCTGCCACAGCCTGGACCAGGCCCTCGAGTACCTCGACAAGGACCGCGCGTTCCTGACCAAGGGTGGCGTGTTCACCGATGCCTACATCGACGCTTACATCGAGCTGAAGATGCAGGAAGTGACCCGCTTCCGCATGGCCACGCACCCGGTCGAGTTCGACATGTACTACAGCCTCTGAACCTCCCCGGTTCCGATGGCTCGAAAGGGACGGCAGCCGCCGTCCCTTTTCTTTTGCCCTCGTTCTTTTGGTGCATCGGGAGACGGCAATCGGACACAATCGCAAGGCTTGTCCTGTCACCCTGCGCACGGGCGCTGGCGTTACAGGGCAGAGGTGACACATGACATCAGCGCGCTCCCGGTTCTCTTTTTCCCTGTTGACGGCCCTGGCGGCGGCGTCGCCCGCGTGGGCCCAGGGCGACAAGCCCGTCTACCGCTGCCCGGGCAACCCGCCGCTGTACACCGACGCGCTCTCTGCCAAGGAGGCCCGCGACAAGGGCTGCCGCACGCTCGAGGGCGCCCCCATCACTGTCATCCAGTCGCCCAAGCCGCGGCCGACCGCCGGTGCGCCGGTGCCGCCGGCGGCCAGCCGCGAAAAGGTCGACTCCGCCGAGCAGCGCAACCGCGATTCCGATGCCCGCCGCATCCTCGAAGCCGAACTCAAGCGCGAAGAGGAGCAGCTTGCCAGCTTGCGCAAGGACTTCAACAACGGCGAGCCCGAGCGCCGTGGCGATGAGCGCAACTACCAGAAGTACCTGGACCGCGTGGCCGAGATGAAGGCCGCCATCGCCCGCAAGGAAAACGACGTCGCGGCCCTGCGCCGCGAGCTCGGGAAGCAGCCTCCGCCCTCCGACGCTTCGCCGAAGCTGCAGTGAGCGCCGCGTCCACGACCACCCAGCCGGCGTTGACCCCGGCGCAGACCCGGGCCTACGAGGCCTTCGACCACCTCGCCACGATGGTCGCGGTGGTGCACCGCGAGGGCAGTTGCCTCTTTGCAAACGCCGCCTTCGAGCACGTGCTGGGCCTGTCACGGCGCAGCGTGCTGCGGGGCTCGCTTTTCGACTGGTTCGTCGACGCACAGATCGTGCGCGACACCGTCGACGCCGTGGCCCGCAACGATTTCGCCACCAGCCGCTTCGAGGCGCTGCTGCGCCGGCCGGCCTCGCTGCACAGCGAACCCCTGCCGGTGCACGTGATCGTCAACCAGATGGACCGGGGCGACCAGGTGCTGGTGGAACTGGTCGAGATCGAGCAGCAGACGCGCCAGGACCGCGAGGAGCGCGCCCTGGGCCAGGCGGCCGCCAATAAAGAGCTGATCCGCAACCTGGCGCACGAGATCAAGAACCCGCTCGGCGGCATCCGTGGCGCGGCGCAGCTGCTCGAGATGGAAGTCGAGTCGCGCGCGCTCACCGAATACACCCAGGTCATCATCCAGGAGGCCGACCGCCTGCAGGCGCTGGTCGACCGGCTGCTGGCTCCGCACCGCAAGCCCCACGTGGTGAGCGACGTCAACATCCACGAGGTGTGCGAGCGGGTGAGGGCGCTGATCCTGGCCGAATTCCCCCGCGGGCTCACGGTCCGCCGCGACTACGACACCTCCATCCCCGAATTCCGCGGCGACCGCGAGCAGCTGATCCAGGCCGTGCTCAACATCGCCCACAACGCCGCCCAGGCGCTCACCGAGCGCATCGCCCAGGGCGACGCCAGCATCACCTTGAGCACCCGCATCGCACGGCAGGTCACTCTCGGCAAGCAGCGCTATCGACTGGCACTGGACTTGCATATCGAGGACAACGGCCCGGGCATCCCCGAGTCGATCCGGGATCGCATCTTCTACCCCTTGGTATCAGGACGCGATGGCGGGTCGGGTCTGGGGCTCACACTCGCACAAACCTTCGTGCAGCAGCATCAAGGCGTGATCGAATGTGCGAGTGAGCCGGGTCAGACCATTTTCAAGATCGTGATACCGCTGCCGTAGCTTCACGCCTCGTCAGCGGCCACCAGAACAGGCAGGGCATGAAACCCATCTGGATCGTTGACGACGACCAATCCATCCGATTCGTGTTGGAGAAGGCGCTGGCGCGCGAAGAACTCGCGGTGCGCAGCTTCACCAACCCGCGCGACGTGCTCGCCGCACTCGAGGAAGACCAGCCCCAGGTGCTGGTGTCCGACATCCGCATGCCGGGCGGCTCGGGCATCGAGCTGCTCACCAAGGTCAAGGAGCGAGCGCCCGGCCTGCCCGTCATCATCATGACGGCCTACTCCGACCTCGACAGCGCCGTGAGCGCCTTCCAGGGCGGTGCCTTCGAATACCTGCCCAAGCCCTTCGACGTGCCCAAGGCGGTGGAGCTCATCCGCCGCGCGGTCGACGAGAGCATGCGCGAGGAAGTGCGTGACGAGCGCATGGCCGCGATGCCCGAGATGCTGGGCCAGGCGCCGGCGATGCAGGACGTCTTCCGCGCCATCGGCCGCCTGAGCCAGAGCGTCGTCACCGTGCTCATCACCGGCGAGTCGGGCTCGGGCAAGGAGCTCGTGGCCCACGCGCTGCACAAGCACAGCCCGCGCGCGAGCGGCCCGTTCGTCGCGATCAACACCGCGGCCATTCCGAAGGACCTGCTCGAGAGCGAACTCTTCGGCCACGAGCGCGGTGCCTTCACCGGCGCCCAGACCACGCGCCGCGGCCGCTTCGAGCAGGCCGACGGGGGCACGCTCTTCCTCGATGAAATCGGCGACATGCCGTTCGACCTCCAGACGCGTTTGTTGCGCGTGCTGAGCGACGGCCAGTTCTACCGCGTGGGTGGCCACAACCCGCTCAAGGCCAACGTGCGCGTGATCGCTGCCACCCACCAGAACCTCGAAGAACGGGTGAAGCTCGGCGCCTTCCGCGAAGACCTGTTCCACCGCCTCAACGTGATCCGCCTTCGCCTGCCTGCGCTGCGCGAGCGGCGCGAAGACGTGCCGGCCCTCGCGCGCTTCTTCCTGCAGAAGAGCGCGAAGGAGCTTGGCATCGAGGCCAAGCGCATCACCGATGCAGCGCTGAACCGGCTGATGCAGTTCGACTTCCCCGGCAACGTGCGCCAGCTGGAGAACATCTGCCACTGGCTCACGGTGATGGCCCCGGCGCAGGTGATCGAGCCCAAGGACCTGCCGCCTGAGCTGCTCGGCGGCGACCCGATGGCGCCGCGCCCCGTGCTGCCGGCGGCAGCGCCGGCGCTCGCCGTCGAAGGCGTCGCCGACCTGCCCGGCGCAGCCCCCGCTGCGGTGGCCCCGGGGTGGACCGCTTCGTCGCCGCCCGCGACCACCGTGCCGGTGGCCGAAGTGCCGATCGCGGCGGCCAACTGGCTCGCCGACCTCGAACGCGAGTCGCGCTCGATGCTGCAGGCCGGCGTGCCCGAGGTGTGGGACACGCTCACGCGCAAGTTTGAAGCGCAGCTGATCCACACCGCGCTCGAGATCACGCGCGGCCGCCGCATCGAGGCCGCGCAAAAGCTCGGCATCGGCCGCAACACGATCACGCGCAAGATTCAGGAACTCGGCCTCGACGACTAACCTCGGCCGGCGTACTCGACGGCCGAGGGGCCGTCATCCTGGCGGCGCTTCCTGCATCAGATGGGCAAGCCGCTGCCCCGAGCGGGTGTGTGCGGCGATCACCTTCATCACCACCACCAAGGCCGGGCCCAGGAAAAGGCCCCACAGCCCCCAGATGCAGCCCCAGAACACCAGGCCGATGAACACGGCCGCGGGGTTCATCTTCGCCGCACGCCCTTGCAGCCACGCGGTCACGACGGTGCCCACGAGCGTCGACATCACGATGATGAACGCCGCCATGGCCGCCGCCGAGCCCAGCGAGCCGTGCGCGAGGAAGGTCTCCGCCGCCCCCAGCCCCGTGAGCACCGCCATCCCGAGGTAGGGGATGACGTGCAGCAGTCCGGCGGTCACGCCCCAGCCGCCGGCGTCGGGCAGGCCTGCCGCCCAGAAGGCGAGCCACACCGCCGCGCCGATGATGGCGTTGGTCACGACGAGCACGCCGAGGTAGATGCGGACCTGGTGGGCACATTCGAGCAGCGCCTTCTCGGCGCGTGCCTGCACCTCGGGGTGCTCGCCCCAGAGCCCGAGGAAGCGCTCGGTGAGCGGCTTGCCGCCGATGAGCACGAAGAAGGCGATGAGGAACACGATGCTCAGGTTCGCGGTGAACTCGAGCAGCGCGCTCGAGCCCGTCACCGCGCCTTCGCGCAAGGCCACCGTTGCACCGGCGGTGATGGTGTTGGGGGCCGAGGCCGCTGCTGCGGCGGCCGCGGCGGCCACCACGCGGCGTGTCGGCCGCGGTGGCTTGCCCGACATCACGCGCTCGGTCGCACGATCGAGCTCCTGCAAGGCGATGCGCGCGCGTGACACGACCGATTCGGCCCCCGGGTCGCGCTCGGCCAGCTTCGCCGCGGCCATGCTGATCATCTCGGGCGTGCGCTCGGCCACGCGCACCAGCTGGCCGCCGAAGATCGCGGCCCCTGCGGCCAGCGTGCCCATCACCACCGCGAGCGTGATGAGCGTGGCCAGGGTGCGGCTGCGCACGACACGCTCGAGTGCCACCGACAGCGGCGTCACCAACATCACGAGCATCAGCCCCGCCGTCAGCGGGATCAGGAAACGCTGGCCCCACCACAAGACGGCGACGACGGCGATGGCGGCCAGCAAGTTGGTGGCGGCACTCGAGCGCACGCGCGGCTTGTGCGTGCGCCGTGGCAGCGGGTCATCGTCGTCTTCGTCGGTGGTGTGCATCGGTCGGCGTGCGAAAAAAAGCCCCGGCGTTCACATGAACCCGGGGCGGCGATCAGCGCACTGGTTCAGGGGCGAACGGCGATCTCGTTCTTGACGGCCTTCACACCGTCGACCTTCCAGGCGATGTTCTCGGCGGTGGCCTTCTCGGTCGCGTTCTTCGCGAAGCCCGACAGCATCACCGTGCCCTTGAGCGTCTCGACCTTGATCGAGGTGGCGTCGACTTCCTTGTTGTCGACGAAGCGGGCCTTCACGGCGGTGGTGATCTTGGCGTCATCGACATACTCGCCGACGGTTTCCTGGCCGCGCTTGACGGCGCAGCCCGAGGTGGCGATCAGCGCAAAAGCCGTCATCGCGGCGGCGAGGGTGGTACGGATCATCATGGTGTAGCTCCTATCGTGTTGGACATGCGGGTGGTCTTCGAACCCACCACCCTGGGGACGGAAACGTTGAAAGGCGGTGGAGGGTTCAGGCCAGCCAGTCCGACAGCTCGTCGGCGTGCTCCTGCTCGTCCGCGAGGATCTCCTCGAGGATGCGGCGCGTGGTGCTGTCCTTGTCGCCGATCAGCTTGATGATCTGCGTGTAGGCCTCGATGGCCACGCGCTCGGCAATCAGGTTGGCGCGGATCATGTCCTGCAGCTCCAGCGATTCGTCGTAGTCGGCGTGGCTGCGCTGCGTGAGCGAATCGGGGCGGAAGTCAGGCTTGCCGCCGAGCTGCACGATGCGCTGCGCGAGCTTGTCGGCGTGGGCCGACTCCTCGTTCGCATGCACGAGGAACTCGTCGGCGATGGCGGGCGAGTCGAGACCGACGGCGGTGTAGTAGTGGCGCTTGTAGCGCATCACGCACACGAGCTCGGTGGCGAGCGAGTCGTTGAGCAGCTTGATGATGTCTTCGCGCCAGGGGCCGTAGGCCGGGGTGATGGCGCCCTGGTCGAGGCTCTTGCGTGCTGCCTCGAGGCCTGCCTCGTCGAGCACCAGCGGTGTGTGGGCATCGGGCTGTGTCGTGGCGGGGCCCTGGGTTTTCTGGTCTTGTGAGGTGTACATGCGGCGTCCTCGTCGGGGTGTCAGGTCAGTGCCTGAACTCTAGAAAGCCATTTGAGCGGCATCCATCGGCGCGGCGGCCCTGGTGCTGTAGGACGGGGCCTCAGGCCCCTGTCGGAGCCACGAGGTCACTTCTGCAACGCGCTCTGCGATTGCGGCTCCGGCGTGTTGGCGTGCTGCTCCACCGCCACCACGAAGGCCATGTCGGCGGGCAGGTCACGCCACGCGACCACCTCGCCCACCTGCAGCAGCCGCGCGTTTCGCGCGGTGGCCATCTCGCGCGCCGCCACCGTGCTGGCGCGCAGCAGCGTGAAGTGAAGGCGTCGGCCGTCGCGCTGCAGCGTGAGCTCCGCCTGCGGCCAATGCGCGGGCAGGCAGGGGCGCACGCTCAGCGTCTGTGCCTGCAGCTTCAGCCCGAGGATGGAGCCGATCGCCGCACGGTGCAGCCACGCGGCCGCGCCGGTGTACCAGCTCCATCCGCCGCGGCCGACGTACGGTGGCTGCGTGTACACGTCGCCAGCCATCACGTAGGGCTCGATCGCATACGCTTCGCCCACCTTCGGGTGCAGCGCACGGTGCGCGGGGCTCAGGTAGCAGAAGTAGCGGTAGGGCAGCTCGGCGACGTCGGGCGCCATGTCGGCGCGCGTGGCCAGCTCGGCCTGCGCCATCAGCGCCCACACGCCGGCATGCGAATACTGTCCGCCGTTCTCGCGCACGCCCGGCGGGTAGGCCTGGATGTAGCCGGCACTCGGCGAGGCGGTGGCGAGCGGCGGGTCGAGCAGCTTGACGAGGCCGGCCTCGTGGTCCACCAGCAGCTCCTCGGCGGCCGTCATCGCGGTGTGCGGCCGCTCGGCATGCTCGCCGGTGAGCTCGCGGCTCGAGAGCACGCTCCAGGCCTGGGCGATGAGGTCGATGCGCCCTTCGCGGTTGACCTGCGAGCCGAGCGGCGAGCCGTCGTCGAAGAAGGCGCGCTTGAACCACTGGCCATCCCAGGCTTCGGCGTGCAGGGCGCGGCGCCAGCCCTGCGCCGCGCGCTCCCACAGCTCGGCGCGCGAGGTCTCGCCGCGCCTGCGCGCGACCGGGGCGAAGTCGTCGACGATGCGGCAGAGGAACCACGCGAGCCACACCGATTCGCCACGCCCTTCATGGCCGACACGGTTCATGCCGTCGTTCCAGTCGCCGGTGCCCATCAGCGGCAGGCCGTGGGCCCCGTTTTTCAGGCTGCGGTCGATGGCGCGTGCAGCATGCTCGTAGACGCTGGCCTTCTGGGCACTGATGGTGGGCGTGTAGTACGCGTCTTCCGCGCCTTCGGGGATGGGGCCGCCTTCGAGGAAGGGCACCTCCTCGTCGAGCAGCGAGGTGTCGCCGGTCGCCTCGAGGTAGTGCGAGGTGGCGTGCGCCAGCCAGAGCAGGTCGTCCGAAAAATGCGTGCGCACGCCGGCGCCTGCGGGGGCGTGCCACCAGTGCTGCACGTCGCCTTCGGGGAACTGGCGCGAGGCCGCCACCAGGATCTGGTCGCGCAGCATCTTCGGGGCTGGCCAGGCGAGCGCCATCGCATCCTGCAGCTGGTCGCGAAAGCCGGTCGCGCCACCGGCCTGGTAGAAGCCGGCCTTGGCCCACAGCCGGCAGGCCACGGCCTGGTAGAGCAGCCAGCGGTTGACGATGGCATCGAAGAGCGGGTCGGGTGTCTGCACGCGCGTGGCGCCGAGCAGGGCGTCCCAGCGCGCGAGCACGGCATCGAGCCGCTGCCGGGGTGGCACCGGCATCGCTTCTTCGGCGAGCAAGCGCGCCGCCGCCGGGCTGCTGCCGTAGCCGATGAGGAAGACCTGGTCGTGGGTGGCGCCCGGCTCGAGCGTGATGCGCGTCGACAGCGCGGCGCAAGGGTCCAGGCCCGCGCCGCGTTGCTTTGCCAAGCGCTCGGGCAGCACCAGCCGGCCACGCGCATCGAAGCACTCGCGGCGGTCGCAGGTCCAGTCGTCGTCTTCGTCACGGCCCTGCATGGCGAGGAAGGCCGTGCCATCGCCATAGCCGGCCGTGCGGTCGGCCTGGGTGGCGAGCAGGGCCAGCACCTGCCCTGAGCTGTGCACCGCGGTGTGCACCGTGCCGCGCTCGCTGCGGCTGGCGCCCATCATCCACTCGGCCATGGCCACGAGCCGCAGCGATTGCGCACGCGTGCCCCTGTTCTCGAGCCGCAGCCAGACCTGCTTCACCGCGGTCTGCGCGTCGACGCACCACGAGGCGGTGACGGCCACGTCGCCCCGCTGGTGGCGCACCATCGAGTAGCCCTGACCGTGCTGCACGTGGTAGGTGATGCGCTCGTCGCCCCAGGCCGAGGGCGTCACGCTCCACGCCTCGCGGGTCTTGCGGTCCTGCACGAGGAACCATTCCGAGGGCGGGTCGGACACCGGGTCGTTCGACCATGCGGTGAGCTGGTTGAGCCGGCTGTTCACCGCCCAGGTGTAGCCGCCGCCGGCCTCCGAGAGCTGCCCGCCGAAGTCGGGGTTCGACAGCACGTTGATCCACGGGCGCGGCGGGCGCATGCGGCCACCGGCCTCGAAGCGGAACTCGTGCGCGCCTTCGTCGAAGCGGCCCCGCGTCACGGCCACCGGCGCCGCGGGCAGGCGCGCCATCGGCACGGCGCTGATGGCCACCGCGCTGCGCGCGTCTTCGGCCTTCTCGTGCAGCGCGATCCACTCCTGCACGTGGTGCACGAGCGGGCGCCCGTCGGCGCGCAGTCGGATGCGCGCCAGGCTGCGCAGCGTGCCCATCTCTTCGGGGCTCAGCTCGTCGGCGCGCAAGAGGTGCAGGCCGGTGCAGGGCGGCCCCGGTTGCGCGGCGTTCTCGGCGTCGTGCCGCTCGCGCAGCGCCGTGATCTCGCGGTGCAGCGCCATGTGGTACGACGCCGGCTCCGCGTCCACCACCACCAGGTCGCAGGGCAGACGCCCCCAGGCCCACAGCCGCAGCACCTGGCCGAGCGAGCGCAGCAGGCCGAGCGATTGCGTGAGCCCCGCCGACACCAGCACGATCGGCCGGTCGCCCGAGATGCCGAAGCGCCACAGCAGCTTGCGGTCGCACACGTCGATGCGCTCGGTGGCGCGCCGCTCGGGCCCCGGCGGGCCGATCGCGGGCCGTGTGAGCGACAGCGCCACCGCGGTGGTCAGCGCCTGGGCCGCGTTGAAGGTCTCGGCGCTGATGTTGAGGCTGCGCAGGCGGATGCCGGTGAGCGTGGCCGACATCAGCGACGAGCGCTGCAGGTGGATCGGCTGGCGGTACTTGTCGATCACCGCGTGCAGCGTGGCCGACGAATCGGACGCCGCCGTCGCGAAGGTGAGCTGCGCGCGGCCGTTGGGTTTCAGTCGCAGCGTGACGGCGAGTGCGCAGAGCGGGTCGAGGCCGGTGTCGAGCGTGACGGGCGTCTCGGGGTCTGCACCGGCCGGCACCTCGCGCAGGCCGCCGTGCGGCCGCACCGCATCGTGGTTGCGGCCCAGCCACTGCAGCCGGTCTGTCTGCACCCGAAGCCGCGTGACCTGCGCATCGCTCTCGGCGAGGAAGTGCGCCGCCTGCAGGCCCGATTCGGTGACGAGCCGCGGCTTGCGCTCGAAGAGCAGCGCCTGCTCGGACGCGAGCCACTGCGCACGGATGAAGAGGTTGGAAAACGCCGGGTGCGCCTCATCGGCGCGCGGGTCGGCGAGCGTCGGCTCGAAGACGGAGACGAGCTCGAGCTCCAGCGGCTCGTTCGTCAGGTTGCGCAGCTCGACCTGGCGGAACTCGATGTCGTCCTCGGGGCTGACCCACACGGTGCTGTGCGCCTGCACGTCGCTCCATGCGGCATCGAAGCACACACGGTCGGCATGGAAGACCGCGCGGTACCAGGCCTTCGGGTCGGGCGCCGGGTGCTGGGTGATCGACACCAGCGGGGACACGAGCGGGGACACCCGCAGCGAGGCCTGCTGCTGCGCGCCGGGCCGCCGCAGGTAGAAGAAGCTGCCCTGCGCATCGCGCAGCGCGTCGTCGCGCCAGCGTGTGATGCCGGCATTGCCGCGGCGGCTCCAGCCGGCGCCGTTGGCGCGCAGCGAGACGCTGTAGCGACCGTTCGACAGCAGGTGCGTCGGCTCCACCGCACTGGTGCCCGGGCTCAGCTCGCGCAGCAGCGCCGGCGTGCGCTTCACCGCCACCGGCGGCGGCCCGGCCAGTGGCTCGTACAGGCGCGACACCTCGTGCGGCGCGCGCTCGTGCAGCAGCGAGGACACCGCCTCGATGCGCGGGTTGCCCATGCCCCAGCGCTTGGCGCGTCCGTCGAGCAGCACGTTGGCGATGGAGACGATGCTCATGCCCTGGTGGTGCGCCATGAAGGTGGCGACCGGGGCGTACGGCTCGGCGGCGGCCAGTCGCGCGGGCGTGAAATCGAGCGCCTCGATGTAGCCGTAACGCGCCCGCGCGCCCAGGGTGGCGAGCGCATCGAAGTTGGCGGCGGCGCGGCGCGGCGCCACCTGCGCGGCAAGCGCAGTGGCGTACGGCGCGATCACCAGCTCGTCGACCGGTGTGCGGCGGAAGGCCAGGCGCGGCACGCCCTGCGGCGCGTACTGGTAGGCCAGCGTGTGGTCGCGGCCGGCATAGGCCGACTCCGAGATGCCCCAGGGCACGCCGTGCGCGCCGGCGTAGTCGATCTGCTCCTGCACCGCGGCGATGGCGGCATCTCGCAGCACGCTGCCGTGTGGCTCGTCGAGCACGAGGCTGGGCATCAGGTACTCGAACATCGAGCCCGACCACGAGCGCAGCCCTGCCTGTGCGCCCACCGCGTAGAAGGGCCGTCCGAGCGAGGCCCAGTGGCTCACCGGCACCTCGCCCTTGGCGATGGCCAGGAGGCTCGTCAGCCGCGCCTCGGAGGCCAGCAGGTCGTAGAAGCCGGCATCGAGCTGCCCTTCGGCCACGCGATAGCCGATGTGGAAGAGGTGGCGCTTCGGGTGGTAGAGGAAGCTGAAGTCGGCGCTCCAGGCCAGCGCTTCGCAGCGCTCGGCGATGGTCAGCAGCTGGGCGCTCAAGGCCTCGGCATTGCGCCGCGCGTCGATGTCGTGCAGGGCCGATTCCAGCGTGGCGAGGTGGTCGCCAAGTTGCCAGGCGAGCTCCTCGCGCAGCGTGGCCTTGGTCGGCACGGTCAAGGCGTCCACCACCTCGGGCATCCAGGCGCGCAGCTCCTCGCGCGCATCGCGCAGCAGCAGGCCGAACTCGGCCGGGCGGTGCTCGGCCTCGTCGAGCGGGCTGGGCATGGCGAGCAGTCGCGCGAGCGGCCGGCTCGGGTGGCCGTTGTCGGGGAAGAGCTCGGGCAGCTGCTGGAGCAGCGGCGAGAGCCGTGCGCGCGAGGCGTGTGCCGCGGCCTGGGCGGCGTGGAGGTCGAGCGGGCGGGGTGCGAGCTCGCGGCAGGCCTGCGCCACGGCGAGCAGGTGGCCGCAGAGGTTGCCGCTGTCCACCGTCGACACGTACAGCGGCAGCAGCGTGGCGCCGCTCTGCGTGTCGTACCAGTTCAGGAAGTGGCCGCGGTGGCGCTGCAGGGTGTCGAGCGTGCCGAGCGTGGCCTCCAGTCGCTGCGCAAGCTCGCGGCTGCCGATCCAGCCGAAGGCCCGCGCGCAGCAGGCCGAGAGCAGGTACAGGCCGATGTTGGTGGGCGAGGTGCGGTGCGCCACCATGTCGTGCGGCAGCGTCTGCAGGTTGTCGGGCGGCAGGTGGCGGTCGCCCGGGCCGACGCAGCGCTCGAAGAGCCGCCAGGTGTCGCGCGCGATGCGCTCGAGCCGCATGCGGTCGTCGAACGGCAGGGCCTGGTCTTCGCGGGCGGGGCGGGGGCGGCTCACCCACCACGTCCACACCGGCGAGGCGCCCCAGGTCGCGCACAGCAGGGCCGCGAGCCAGGGGTAGGGCGTGCGGGCGATGAGCAGCAGCGCGAGCAGCACGGTGGCGGCGGTGGTCGTGCGCCAGTGGACCTGGGCGAGCGCGCGCAGCTCGGTCTCCGCCGTGGCCCGGGCGCTGGCGGAGGTGGTCCACTGCATCAGCAGGCGCCGGCTCACGAACATGCGGTGCAGCGAGCGCACGATCGCATCCACCGCCAGCAGTGCGTGCTGCAGCAGCTGCGCCACGTGCCACAGCGCGCCGAGCAGTGCCCGCGCGAGGTCGAGCGCAGCGCCGCGGTAGAAGTGGCGCACGGCGATGTTGTCGCGGCTGGGCGCGAAGCCGGCGATGGCGCCGAGCAGCGGCCCCGCACCGAAGGCGGCGAACACGAGCACCAGCGCCGCCCACGGCGACACCACCGGCCGCATGAGCGCCAGCACGAGCAGCAGCAAGGCGGCCGGCGGCACCAGCGAGCGGCGCAGGTTGTCGAACACCTTCCAGCGGTTCACGCCGCGCATCGGGTAGAGCCGAGGGCTCGCGAAGATGGGCAGCAGCTGCCAGTCGCCGCGCATCCAGCGGTGGATGCGCGCGGCGGCGGCGTCGGCATGCACCGGTGCGTCTTCGATCAGCGCGAGGTCGGTGACGGCGGCGCAGCGGGCGATCGAGCCTTCGACCAGGTCGTGGCTCAGCACCAGGCCTTCGGGCAGGCGCTCGTGCAGCACGGTGTGCATGGCCTGCACGTCGAGCAGCGCCTTGCCGGTGTAGGTGCCTTCGCCGAAGACGTCCTGGTAGATCTCGGAGCTTGGGGTGCTGTAGGGGTCGAGCCCCGGCTGGCCGGCGTAGAGCCAGTGGAAGGGCGTGGCCTCGTGCGGCTGCGGCAGCGGCGTGGCGATGCGCGGCTGGAAGATGCTGTAGCCGCGCGTGACCTGCAGGCCGTTGTCATCGACCTGCGGCCGGTTGTGCGGGTGGGCCGCCACGCCCACCAGCTCGCGCAGGCGACCGGGCGGGAGCTCGGTGTCGCTGTCGAGCGTGAGGATGTAGCGCGTGCCCGCGGCCATGTGCGACTCGGGCCCGAGGTCGAGGAAGGGCCCGCGCTCGCCGCGCGCGAGTGCGGCGATCAGTTGCTCGAGCTTGCCGCGCTTGCGCTCCCAGCCGATCCAGCACTGCTCGGTGCTGCTGAACTCGCGCTCGCGGTGCAGGATGATGAAACGCGGCGGCTCGCCCTCGGCCACCGGGTGGCGCTTGTTGAGCGCACGCACCTCGGCCACCGCATCGCGCAGCAGCGGCGTGTCGGTGGGCATGTGCGCCGCCTCGGCGTCGGCCCAGTCGCTGAGCAGGGCGAACTGCGCATGCCGCTCGGGGTTGGCGAGGTGGTGGAGCAGCAGGCGGTGCACGAGCGCGGCGATGCCGTCGTCGCTGGTCAGCATGCACGGGATCACCACCATCACCCGGTGCTCGGGCGGGATGCCCTCGTGCAGCGCGAGCCGCGGCAGGTGCTGCGGCCGCACCGATTCGCTCACCAGCCTGTTGATCACCGCGACCACCGCCTCGGAGGCCGGGAAGAACATCAGCAGCGTGGCCAGGGCGGCGAGCAGCACCGGTGTCTTGTTCGGGGTGGGCGGCGCCAGCGCGAACATCAGCATCACCACGGCCACCGTGACCGCGAGCAACGCGCCCAGGTAGATCGGCAGCGCGTTGACGCGGGCCTGTACGGCGCACGCGGTGCCGGTGTCTTCGCGCAGCTTCAGCGCTTCGAGCAGGCGTGCGCGGCCACCGCCTTCGAGCCAGTACAGGGCGACCTGGGTGTCGGGCTCGTCGGGGTCGCCGCTTCTCATCAGCGAGAGCAGGGTGCGGCCGACGTCGGTCTCGCTGCGGCCACAGCGGCGGGCCAGGCGCTCGATGCCGTGCAGCGTCTGGTCGCGCGTGGCGGTGTGCTCGGCGGCAAAGATCGGCGAGCCGAGCATCAGCTGCATCAGCGTGGAGCTTTTCGCAATGATGTCGGGCCAGTCGGCATCGCCGATGGTGCGCAGCGAGGTGACGGCGTTGCTCACGCTGAGGTTGTCGGCGGCCTGGTCGGCGGCCTGCTGGGCGCGCAGCGTGGCCACGTCGGGCAGGGCGGCCTGCAGCCAGTGCTGGTAGGGCAGCAGGGCGAGCGGGTCGCTGGTGCGCTGCAGGTCGGCCATGCGCTGCGTCATCTGGCCGAGGAAGGTGCGGCCCACGCCGCGCCGGTTCAGCTCGGCCAGCAGTTCGTCGAGCGATTCGATCGAGAAGGTGTGCAGGCGGTCGCTGCACAGGTTGGCCAGCTCGCGCGCCGCCTTCGTGGTGGCCACGCGTTCGGCCAGCCGCCGCAGGTTCTCGATCAGCACGACGCGCAGCGTGGTGGGCAGCGCCCACAGCTCGGCCAGCTGCAGCTCGCGGGCCTGCTGGTAGGCGGTGAGGAAACGCAGCGCGAGGTCTTCGTCGAAGGCGCCGTCGGTATGGGCCACGAACGCCCAGGCGAGGCCGTACACGCGCGGCAGGCCGGCGAGCGGCTCCTCCACGAGCACCGGCAGGTGGCGGTAGTAGCGGCGTGGCAGGTCCTCGTGGATGGCCTTGAGCTGCGCCTCGATCACGTGGAAGTTGTCGAGCAGCCATTCGCCGGCAGGGCTGATGTCGTAGCCGCTCTCGGCCTGCAGGCCGATGTACTGGTGCGCTTCGCGCAGCGCGGTGATGTTGTGGCGCAAGCGCGGGAAGAAGGTGGCCGAGCGCCAGTGCCCGCGCTCGGCGCGGTGGCTGTCGGCCAGGCTTCTCGCATGCTGGGCGAAGCGCTCGGCGCCGTAGAGCTCGGCACGCACCGGCGCCAGCACGGGGCCGCGCTCGCCATCGAGGATCTTCAAGAGGGGCCGGGGCGCCTCCGGCAGCAGACGCTCCAGCGGGCGCGTGGCCATCACACGACCAGTGAAGTGACCCCTATCAGAAAGGCGGCCACCACGAGGGTCGTGACAAGCCGGCCGGCGATGAATCGGTCGGTTGCTTCGGCCAGGCACTGCAAGGTGAACCAGCGGCCATGCAGGCTCTTGCAGGACGTGAAGTGCTCGCTGAGCCCCGACAGCTCCGCGGGCGTGGTGTCCGGGCTGTCACCGAAGGAAGCGGTGCTCCAGAAAGGCGTGGCGGGGTGGCGTTGCGTCATGCCGCGATGGTGGCTTCAGCGCGTTTGAAGGCACATAAGACGAGCCCTGCACGCGGTGTCGGACGAGGCCTACACGCGAAGGTGCGCGGAGTCTGCTGTAGGCGGCGGCCCACAGCGAAAGCCGCCGCGGGCTGATGGCAAGCGGGGTGCCCGCCACGGACGATGCGCAACATCCTGATACCAACTCTTTGACGGAGGAACGACATGACCCTCGGGACCATCCTGCTCATCGTGCTGATCCTGTTGCTGATCGGCGCCTTTCCCAGCTGGCCGCACAGCCGCGGCTGGGGCTACGGTCCGACGAGCGGCGTCGGCCTCCTGCTGATCATCGTGATCGTGCTGCTGTTGATGGGACGGATCTGACCATGTGGCAGCTGACGCTGGCGGCGCTGATGCTGTCGGTGCTCGCCGGGTGTGGCGACACCGCAAAGCTCCCCGTCTCGGCCGGCACCGGCCCGACGCCTGAATTGCCGGCGCCCAACAAGACACTGATCCCGACCGTCAACGTGGCCAAGGCCGAGCCCTTCCCGGCCGGCCAGGGCCCTCAAGCGGCGCCGGGCACGAAGGTCAACGTGTTTGCCTCGGGCCTGGACCACCCGCGTTGGGTGCATGTGCTGCCCAACGGCGACGTGCTCGTGGCCGAGAGCAACGCACCGCCGAGGCCCGACGCCAACAAGGGCGTGCGCGGCTGGGTAATGGGCCTGATGCAGAAGAAGGCCGGTGCGGCAACGCCCAGCGCCAACCGCATCACCCTGCTGCGCGACACCAATGGCGACGGCGTGGCCGACGTGCGATCGCCCTTCCTCGAAAACCTGAACTCGCCCTTCGGCATGGCGCTGGTGGGCGACCAGTTCTTCGTCGCCAACACCGACGCCATCGTCCGCTTCACCTACCCGACCGGAAGCACGCGCATCGAGACCGCGCCCTTGCGCGTGGCCGACCTGCCCGGCGGCACGCTCAACCATCACTGGACCAAGGCCCTCATCGCCAGCCGCGACGGCAGCAAGCTCTACGCGACCGTCGGCTCCAACAGCAACGTCGCCGAGAAAGGCATGGCGGTGGAAGAGGGCCGCGCGGCCATCTGGGAGGTCGACGCGAAGACGGGTGCCAAGCGCCTCTTCGCCACCGGCCTGCGCAACCCGAACGGCATGGCCTGGGAGCCGTCGACCAACGTGCTGTGGACGGTGGTCAACGAGCGCGACGAGATCGGCAGCGACCTCGTGCCCGACTACATGACCTCGGTGCGCGACGGTGGCTTCTATGGCTGGCCCTACAGCTACTTCGGCTCGCACGTGGACGAGCGCGTGAAGCCGCCGCGCCCCGACCTCGTGGCCACCGCGCTGGTGCCCGACTACGCGCTGGGGCCGCACACCGCCTCGCTCGGCCTCGCGTGGTCGGGCGGCACGACGCTGCCGGCACCCTTTGCACAAGGCATGTTCATCGGCCAGCACGGCTCGTGGAACCGCAAGCCGCACAGCGGCTACAAGGTGGTCTTCGTGCCCTTCCAGAACGGCAAGCCCTCGGGGGCGCCGGTCGACGTGCTAAGCGGCTTTCTCGATGAAGGGAGCGGCAAGGCACGTGGGCGGCCGGTCGGCGTGGCCCTCGACACCAAGGGCGCGCTGCTGGTGGCCGACGATGTGGGCAACGTGGTGTGGCGCGTGAGCGCGGCCCAGCCATGATGGCGATGCGCACCGGCAGGCCCCACCAACTCAACTGCATCGTCCTGGCCGCACTGGTGGGCCTGAGCGGGGTGAGCGCCTGCAGCACGCTGCCCGAGCCCGAGAAAGTGCTGGCCACGGCGCCGGCCAAGCCTCAACTCGAAAGCGCCCGCGGCCCGCTCACGCCCGAGCAGAGCAAGGCGGTGCTCGCCAAGCTGGCGGCGCGTGCGCCCGAGACCGGTATCTTCGAGCGGCACCTGGCCATCGAGGAGGCGGTGGTCGGCAGCCCGCTCACCATCGGCAACCAGGCCACCCTGCTGCAGGACGGCCCGGCCACCTACAGCGCGATGTTCGCCGCCATCGAGGCGGCGCGCGACCACATCAACCTCGAGACCTACATCCTCGACGACGACGAGGTGGGGCGCCGCTTCGCCGATGCACTGATCGCCAAGCAGAAGAAGGGCGTGCAGGTGAACGTGATCCACGACAGCGTGGGCACCCTCTTCACGCCGAAGGAATTCTTCAAGCGCATGACCGACGTCGGCATCAAGGTGCTGGAGTTCAACCCGGTCAACCCGAAGAACGCACGCAAGGGCTGGGACATCAACCAGCGCGACCACCGCAAGCTGCTGATCGTGGACGGCAAGGTGGCCTTCCTCGGCGGCATCAACATCAGCAGCGTCTATTCGAGCGGCTCGTTCAGCCGCTCGGGGGGATCGGGCTCCTCGGGCAGCTCGGGCTCGGGCGGCGTGGCCCCCGGCAAGGACGGGCATGCCTGGCGCGACACGCACGTGCGCCTGCAGGGGCCGGTTGTCGCCGAGTACCAGCGGCTCTTCCTCAACACCTGGAAGAAGCAGAAGGGCGAGCCGTTGCCGGAGCGCCAGTACTTCACGCCGCTGCAGCACGTGGGCAACCAGGTGGTGCGTGCCATCGGCAGCTCGCCCGACGAGCCCTACAGCCTGATCTACGCCACCTTGCTGTCGGCCATCGGCGCGGCCGAGACCAGCGTGCACATCACGATGGCCTACTTCGCGCCCGATCCGCAGCTGCTCGCGTCGCTCGAAGCCGCCGCGCGGCGCGGGGTCGACGTGACGCTCATCCTGCCGAGCCAGACCGACGCCTGGCTCATCTTCCATGCCGGGCGGCGCTTCTACTCGCAGCTCCTGAAGGCGGGCGTGAAGATCCACGAGCGCCGGGGTGTGATCCTCCATTCGAAGACGGCAGTGATCGACGGCGTGTGGGCCACGGTGGGCTCGACCAACCTCGACTGGCGCAGCTTCCTGCACAACGACGAGCTCAACGCCGTCGTGCTGGGGGCCGACTTCGGCCAGCAGATGGAGGCGATGTTCAAGAAGGACCTGGAGGCCTCGCAGCCGGTCACGCTGACGCAATGGAAGAAGCGGCCCATGAAGGACCGCCTGAAGGAAACCTTCGCCGGGATCTGGGAGTACTGGCTCTGACGACCGGGCCGGGCCGGTCGTCAGTGCAGGGTGCCGGTGGACGGAATCGGCGGTGCCGGGTCGGACGAGGCGGTGCCCGGCTTCACGCCGGTCTGCGCGGACGCGGACGGGGCTGCACCGTTGCCGGGCGGAGCGGCCTCGGGCTTCGTGTCGGGTGAGTTGCCGCCATGCATGCGCTCGTTGACGAAGGTCGACACGGCCGACATCCACGACTCGAGCGGCACATGGTCCATCACACGCGAGACGAGGTGGGGCACCATGCCTGCCAGCAGCGCGGGCTTCAGCAGGCCACGCCACGGCTTCACCCAGTACAGCAGGCCGCCGATCGCGGCGGCCACGAGGATCAGCCCGAAGGGGCTGCGACGCGCCACCGGCTCCACCGCACTGCGCGCGGTGTTGCCCGCGACGAGCGTGGCCAGGTGCAGCGGGTGCTGCGACCACCAGTTGCGCACCGACTCGACCACCGTGTTGACGCCAGGGATGGCCATCAGCGCGGTCATCAGCACCGAGGGGCCGCCGTCGTCGCCGTCGTGCCGGGGCGGCGACAGCTCCTGCAGGGCACCGCGCAGGCGCTCGCGCGAGAGGGCGAGGCGCTCGACAGCAGACAGGCGGGGGTCGAGTTCGGTGCTCATGATGCGGTGACCTCCTTGAACATCGCGGCGTCTTCGCGCAGCTGGCGCCGCACCTGTTCGAAGGCCTTGGGCCCGTCCTTGCTTTGAGCCGCGACCCAGCACCCGACGGCGAGACCGAGCGGCACCAGCGGCGAGACCAGCAGCGCCCAGGGCGCGTTCATGTTCTCGGGCGGCACCACCGCCCAGAGCATCAGCGCCACGCCGGCGAGCACCGCGCCCACGCCTGCTGCGCACAGCGCCACGGCGCTCAGCAGGGCCTTGCGCTTCCAGTGGGCAGACGCCACGCCGATCTCTTCACCCAGCAGTTCGGCATAGGCGCCGGCGTGGTCGGCCAGCAGGGAGGGTTCACGGACGGCGAGGTGCAGCAGCGGGTGCATGGCGGGTGGCTCCTGAGACGAGAGAAAGCCGCCCGCTTTTCAGTCGGGCGGCGAGGGGCTTGTGACGTTCTCAGTCGTGGTGGCGCGAGCGGCTGAGCAGGCTCACGAGCGCCATCAGGGCAGCACCGGTGGCGGCGGCGATCAGCACCGACTTGATCGGGTCGTTGCGGATGTAGCTCGCGGTGGCGTCGGAGGCGTGGCTGGCCTTGTCGCGCAGTTGCTGCGAGGTCTGGCGCACGGCTTCCATGCTGCGCTGAGCCAGGGCGCTGGCCTGCTCGGTGGCGCGGTTGATCATCGGCGCGACGCGGCTGGAGGCGCTGTTCACGCTCTCGGACAGGCCGTCGAGCGCGTCGTTGGCCAGGCGCTGCGTCGAGCGGATGGCCTGGTCGGCCTTGCCTGCGGCTTGGTCAGCGACGGTGGAAGCGGTGGGATCAGCGGGGTTCTTCGTGTACATGATGGTGTCCTTTCGTTCGATCGATCGAGGGGGGTGAGTGGTGCGGATGAAGGCCGGTCAGCCTTTTCTCAGCAGGCCGAAGAGGAAGCTCGCGACGGCGAGCACAGCGAATACGATGAACAGGATCTTGGCGATGCCCACGGCGCCGGCGGCAATGCCGCCGAAACCGAACAGTGCCGCGATCAGAGCGATCACGAAGAAAACGACGGCGTAGTGCAGCATGAGGTGCTCCTTGTGAAAGAGTTGGTCTTCTCGGGTTCGCAGGGTGGCTGCGAATGGGAGGCAGTGTGGGTGCGCGCCCACGCGCAGGCGATAGGCGGCACCGCCTAGGCACTGTCGGGGGAGCGAGCAACGCGGCGTAGGAGGCCGCTGACAGGCAAAACGCGTGGGTCTTGCCTGTGGGCGATCAGGCCGGCGCGGTCTCGGTTTCGGGCAGCACCGCCTCGACGCAGGTGCCTTCGCCGGGGGCGGAGCTGAGCTTGAACTCGCCGCCTTCGGCTGCCACGCGGTAGCGCATGCCGATGAGCCCGAAGCTCGATCGGGGCTGCTGGGCGAGGTCGAAACCCACACCGTCGTCGCGCACCGACACGTGGGCCTGGCCGTCGCGCGCCTGCAGGCTGATCCACACCTGCCTGGCCCGTGCGTGCTTGGTGATGTTGGTGATGGCCTCCTGCACCAGCCGGTAGACCACCAGCTGGGCATCGGACGGCAGCTTCACCGCCTCGAGCTGCGAGTGCACCTGCACGCCGGAGTGGCTGGCGAAATCGCGCCCGAGGATCTCGAGCGTGGGCACGAGGCCGAGGTTGCTCAGGGTCGAGGGACGCAGGTCTTCGATGATGCGGCGGCCCAGCGCGATGCTGCTGTTGAGCGTCTCCACCAGGTGGTTCAGCCGGTCGAGTGCCTCGGGGGCGGCGCCGGCCAGCCGGGAGCGGATGCGCGCCGCATCGAGCTTGGCCGAGGTGAGCAGGGCGCCCAGCTCGTCGTGCAGGTTGCGCGCGAGCCGGTTGCGCTCGTCCTCGCGGGCCGTCTGCAGGTGATCGGTCAATTCGACAAGCTGGGCGGTGCGCTGCGCGACCTCTTCTTCCAGCCGGTCGCGCTCACCCTGCACGAGGCGCTGCTGCTCCTCGCGCTGGGCCTCCAGCCTGGAGGTCTGGCGCAGGTACATGAAAAGCGACAGCAGCCCGAGCACGCTCAGGACCATCACGCCCAGGCGGGCCAGCCAGAGCGTCTGGGTGACCTCTTCGCGGCCGGCGGCCACGTTGGCGCTTTCGCGGGCAAAGAGCTCCTGCGTCAGCTGGCGCACCGCGTCCATCTTCTCGCGGCCGATGTCGGACAGCATCAGCGCCATCGCGGCATCATTTTTGCCCTCACGTTGGAGGCGCAGGGTTTCGGACAGTTCCGAGAGCTTGCCCTCGACGACCGTGTGCAGCTTGGACAGCACGGCGGTCGAGTTTTCGTCTTTCTGGTAGTACTGGTCGAGGAACCTGAAGGAATGGTCGATCTGCTTCAGCGCCTGCTCATACGGCCGCAGGTATTCGTCCCGGTGGGTGACGAGGTAGCTTCGCTGGCTCGCTTCGGCGTCGAGGATGGCCTGTGCCAGGTCCTGCACCGCCGTGCGCGCTGCGCCGAACTGGGTCAGGGTGTTGAGCTTGGCGGAAGAGCGCCAGTAGGAGGTTTCGCTCACGGCCACGATGGCCAGCACGGCCAGGCAGGCGAGCGGGAAGACGACGGGGTTTCGCTTGAGGACCTTGTAAACGCTCATGTTTTGTTTTCGTCCGATAACATGTGATCATCGTTGAGGAACAACAGAGGCACACCATGATTCGAATTGCCATCGTTGATGACCATGCCATGATTCGCGCAGGGTTGAAGCAGTTCTTCTCCGACCAACCCGATTTCTCCGTGGTCGCCGAAGCGAACAACGGCCGCGAGGCCCTCGACATCGTGCGGGGTGGGGAAGTCGACGTGATCGTGCTCGACATCTCCATGCCCGACCAGAGCGGTGTCGATGCACTCGCCGGCATCAAGGCGCGCGCGCCCGACCTGCCGGTGCTGATTTTGAGCGGCTTTCCCGAAGAGCACTACGCAACGACCCTGCTGCGCCAGGGTGCGAGCGGTTATCTCAACAAGGACTGCGACCCGGAAGAGATCGTCAAGGCGATCCGCACGGTGGCGCGCGGCCGCAAGTACATCACCGCCGGCGTGGCCGAGCGCCTGGCCGACGGGCTCAACGGCGGGGGCGACAAGCCGCCGCATGAGCAGCTCTCCGAGCGTGAACTGCAGGTCTTCCTGCGCCTGGCCAAGGGCGAGACCATCAGCCACATGGCCGACAGCATGTCGCTCAGCGTGAAGACGGTCAGCACCTACCGGACGCGGGTGATGGAGAAGATGAAGCTCGAGTCGAACAGCGACTTGACTTACTACGCTCTGAAGAACGGCCTCATCCAGTGAAATGACCGCCCCTCGGCCGACGGCTACGTCGGCCCATCCCCCGAGGGAATGCGGGCCGGCTTGGGAGCGGCTCGGCGCTCGGCCCGCTGCCTCCGTTCACGTCACATCAAGGCGCCGTGGCCGGTTTCGCCACCGGCCAGTCGTGTGCAGTACTGGATGAGCGCATCGATCTCGTTCGACTTGTCGAACACCTTGTCGGCCCCCAGCTCCAGGCACTTGCGGCGGATGTCCTGCGTGGCGTAGTTGCTGAGCACCACCACGTTGCAGCGCGCGTGCATGTCGTGCGTGACCTTGAGCACCCCGAGGCCCGAGCCGGACTTCAGGAAGATGTCGACGATGACGAGGTCGGCCATGTTGTCGGCGCGCTTCAGCCACTGGATGGCCGAGGCCTCGTCTTCCGCGTGACCCACCACCTCGACAGGCACCAGCTCCTCGAGCGTGGCGATCAGGTTGTCACGGATGACCTGACTGTCTTCGACGATGTAGGCCCTCAGCGGCTGCATGGACGGCGAACCTTGTTGTGTGTCAGGAGCCTGGGCGGACATTTCACCGCTGCTGACGGGAGATAAAGCTTGCATGTTCACCTGAGTGTCTGACGTATCGGACTGCAACGCCATGTGCGTGAACCTCAACGCGCTGTCGGACGATGCCTACAAGCAGACTTCCAGTTATTCGATTGACGGCGTTGTGGCGTGCCTAACGGCGTAGGACTCGCACTACAGGCGCTTTCGGCGCTGTCTGGTGGGCGTGCGCTGACCGGCTGCTGATACTCCGGTCCACTTTTCAACAGCCATGAGGAGCACCCCATGACCAAAATCTCTCAATTCAAGTGTTCGCTGGTGGCCGCTGCCGTGCTGGCGCTGCCAATGGGCTCTGCCCTCGCGCTCGACAAGGCCCAGCACAAGGCCGAGAAGGAGCGTGTCGAGGCCGCCTACAAGGCCGACAAGGCGGCCTGCGATGCCCTGAAGGACAACGCCAAGGACGTCTGCGAAAAGGAAGCGAAGGCGAAGGAAAAGGTCGCCAAGGCCGAGCTGGATGCCAGCCTGAGCGGCAAACCGCAGGACCAGGAGAAGCTCGCCAAGGTGAAGGCCGACACCACCTATGACGTCGCCAAGGAAAAGTGCGACGACAAGTCCGGCAACGACAAGGACGTGTGCGTGAAGGAAGCCAAGGCCGCGAAGGACAAGGCGCTGGCCGACATCAAGGCCGCGAAGAAGTCGCAGAGCGCCCGCTCCGATGCTGCGGACGACAAGCGCGATGCCACCTACAAGGTCGCCAAGGAAAAGTGCGATGCACTGTCGGGCGACGCCAAGGACGCCTGCATGTCCAGCGCCAAGGCCCAGAGCGGCAAGTCCTGATCGACTGCAGCGCTGACGACGAACAAGGCCCGCGCAAGCGGGCCTTGTTCTTTTGTGTCTTCTGTCGTGGGCGTCTGCGCCCGCCCGGCGACGTCAGAAGTGGAACCAGGCCATCCCGCCGAGGGCCACGCCGACCGCGCTCACGCCGAGCACCGCGTATTCGAGCCAGCGCTTCTTGGTGAGCAGCGCGATCGCAGCGAGTGCGATGGCGATCTGCAGCGCCGTCGTGGCCTGGGCCCAGCGGTGGTGCTCGTGCATCTGGGCGTCGCTCTTCCTGTCCCAGTCCTTCGACTCGGCCTCGATCTTCTCGGCCTCGGCCTGGATGTCCTTCTTTTCCTTCTCGTAGCGGTCGATCTTGGCCTGGTACTTCTCGCGGTCGGCCGGCACGGTCGACAGGTCGCGCGACACCTCGGCGAGCGACTGCTTCGTGCTCTTGGCCTGGAAGAAATTCCACTGGTTGGAGGCCTCGGTCTTCTTGATGGCCGCCATGTTCTTGTAGAGGCCCGCATTGGCCTGCGTGGCGCCGCCCATGTACGCGAACATCGCGCCCACCGTGGCGAGGATGGCGGTGATCACCGCCAGCTGGCCAGCCATGCCGCTCGGCTCGTGTTGCGCCGCATGCTCCAGCTCGTGGTCGTGCGGACCATGGACGTGGAAACCTCCTCCAGACATCGTGTTCTCCTCAGCGTTTTCGTTGGTAGGTGACAAAGGCGTAGTCGAACGGTGCCGACTCGCTGGCGCGGTGTGACTCGCGCTCGATTTCCTCGTAGTCGCTTCGCGCCCACACGGGGAAGAACGCGTCGCCCTCGGCCTCTTGATCCACTTCGGTCAGGTCGAGCCGGTCGGCATGGGGCAGGGCGAGCGCATACAGCTCGGCGCCGCCGATCACGAACGCCTGCTGCGCGCCGCGCGTGTGCGCCAGCGCGTCTTCGAGGCCGTGCGCGACGACGGCGCCCTCGGCTTGCCAGTCGCGGTTGCGGGTGACGACGATGTTGAGCCGCCCGGGCAGCGGCCTGTTCTTCGGCGGCAGCGAGTCCCAGGTCTTGCGGCCCATGATGACCGGGTGGCCGAGCGTGAGGCGCTTGAGGCGCGGCAGGTCGCCAGGGATGCGGAAGAGCAGCTGGTTGTCGCGGCCGATGGCGCCATTGCGGGCGACGGCAGCGATCAGCGTGAGCGGGGGGCGGGGCGCGTTTGGCATGGCCCGCGATTCTGTCAGGACAGCGCGGCGGCCTCGCGTCCGTGGCGGATGTGCAGCTCCATCAGGCGCTTGACCTTGGCCGCATCGCGCACGGCGATGGCCTGCATGATCTTGCGGTGCTCGTCGAGCGAGGCCTCGATGCGGCCCTGCTTGAACAGCGACTGGTGTCGGTTGAGCTTCATCACGCGCCGCAGGTCGCCGACCATCTCCTGCGTCCAGCGGTTGTCGGCGATGTGCAGCAGCTTGAGGTGGAACTGCTCGTTGGCGCGGAAGAAGGCGTCGCGGTCGTCGACGCAGCGCTCGAGCTGGTCGTGCAGGGCCTGCAGCTCGGCGAGCTGCGCATCGGTCGCGCTTTGAGCCACCGTCGCGGCCGCATCGCTCTCGAGCAGCGCCAGCAGGTGGTAGACCTCGGACAGGTCGCGCTCGGAGACTTCGGTGACATAGGCCCCGCGGCGCAGCTTCATCGTCACTAGGCCCTCGGCGGCCAGCACCTTGAGCGCTTCGCGCAGCGGTGTGCGGCTGATGCCGAACTCGTTCGCCAGGGCCTGCTCGTCGATCCAGCTGCCGGGCGCCAGGGTATGCGCCAGGATGCGGGCGCGCAGCCGCTCGGCCACCTGCTCGTAAAGCGCGCTTTCGCGCAGGCGTGGCGATGCGGCGGCCGTGCCCGGGCTGGTGGTGAGGGGGTTGCTCGGCATGAAGGTGAGGGATGGTTTGGTGCGGCGCCACAAAAACGAATGCGACGCGGTATTGTAGATATAATTCAATTTTGAATTACGGTGGCGCGGCAAGATTTTTAGGTTCACAGTGACCCGCGTCCGCCCCGAGAGACGTCACACCGGGTTCTCCTCATGTCTGAACACAAGCTCACACCCGAGGCGCTGGCCGCCTGGCACAAGGCCGCGGCCAAGTCGGCGCCTGGCGGCCAGGTCGACGCGCTCAACTGGGTGACGCCCGAAGGCATCACCGTCAAGCCGCTCTACACCGCAGACGACACCCAAGGTCTGCCCTACGCCGACACGCTGCCCGGCTTCGCGCCCTTCGTGCGCGGCCCGCAGGCCACGATGTACGCGGTGCGGCCATGGACCATCCGCCAGTACGCCGGCTTCTCGACCGCCGAGGAGAGCAACGCCTTCTACCGCCGCGCACTCGCCGCCGGCGGGCAGGGCGTGAGCGTGGCCTTCGACCTCGCCACCCATCGCGGCTACGACAGCGACCACCCGCGCGTGACCGGCGACGTGGGCAAGGCCGGTGTTGCCATCGATTCGGTGGAGGACATGAAGATCCTCTTCGACGGCATCCCGCTCGACAAGGTGAGCGTGTCCATGACGATGAACGGTGCGGTGCTGCCGGTGCTCGCGGGCTACGTGGTCGCGGCCGAAGAGCAGGGCGTGCCGCAAGACAAGTTGAGTGGGACCATCCAGAACGACATCCTCAAGGAGTTCATGGTCCGCAACACCTACATCTACCCGCCCGAGCCGAGCATGCGGGCCATCGGCGACATCATCGAGTACACGGCGAAGCACATGCCGAAGTTCAACTCGATCTCGATCTCGGGTTATCACATGCAGGAGGCGGGCGCGAACCAGGCGCTGGAGCTCGCCTTCACGCTGGCCGACGGCCGCGAGTACGTGAAGACGGCGCTCGCCAAGGGCCTGAACGTCGACGACTTCGCGGGCCGGCTGAGCTTCTTCTGGGCCATCGGCATGAACTTCTATCTGGAAGTCGCCAAGATGCGTGCTGCGCGCCTGCTGTGGTGGCGCATCATGAAGGAGTTCAACCCGAAGAACGACAAGAGCCTGATGCTGCGCACGCACTGCCAGACCTCCGGCTGGAGCCTGACCGAGCAGGACCCGTACAACAACATCGTGCGCACCACCATCGAGGCAATGGCCGCGGTGTTCGGCGGCACGCAGTCGCTGCACACCAACTCCTTCGACGAAGCCATCGCACTGCCCACCGACTTCTCGGCCCGCATCGCGCGCAACACGCAGCTCATCATCCAGGAAGAGACGCACATCACGAACGTGGTCGACCCCTGGGCCGGCAGCTACATGATGGAGAAGTTGACGCAGGACATGGCCGATACCGCCTGGGCCATCATCGAGGAAGTCGAGGCGATGGGCGGCATGACGAAAGCCGTGCAGAGCGGCTGGGCCAAGCTGAAGATCGAGGCGAGTGCCGCCGAGAAGCAGGCGCGCATCGACTCGGGCAAGGACGTGATCGTGGGCGTCAACAAGTACAAGCTGAAAGAAGAAGACCCAATCGAGGCGCGCGACATCGACAACCACGCGGTGCGCGATGCGCAGGTGGCGCGCTTGCAGAAGATCCGCGCCACGCGTGACCCCAAGGCGGTGCAGGCGGCGCTTGACGCGCTCACGCAATGCGCCGACAGTGGCTCGGGCAACCTGCTCGACCTCTCCATCAAGGCCATCCGCCTGCGCGCGACGGTGGGCGAGGTGAGCGATGCACTCGAAAAAGTCTGGGGGCGCCACCGCGCCGACACACAAAAGGTGACCGGGGTGTATGCAGCCGCCTACGACAGCGCCGAAGGTTGGGAAAAGCTCCAGCAGGAGATTGCGGCCTTCGCCGAAGAGCAGGGCCGCCGCCCGCGCGTGATGATCGCCAAGCTGGGGCAGGACGGGCATGACCGGGGCGCGAAGGTCGTCGCCACCGCGTTCGCCGACCTCGGTTACGACGTCGACATGGGCCCGCTCTTCCAGACCGCTGAAGAGTGCGCGCGCCAGGCGATCGAGAACGACGTGCACGCAGTGGGCGTCTCCACGCTCGCAGCCGGACACAAGACGCTGGTGCCCGCCATCATCGAAGCGCTCAAGGCCCAGGGCGCCGACGACATCGTCGTCTTCGTCGGTGGCGTGATTCCGCGGCAGGACTACGAGTTTCTGTACGAAGCCGGCGTGAAGGGCATCTACGGCCCGGGCACGCCCATCCCGGCGAGCGCGAAGGACGTGCTCGAGAAGATCAAGGCGCAGATCGCGAAAGCGTGAGCCCTTTGGACGCCACCGACCAGCAGCTGATGGAGGGTGTGCGCAGCGCCGACCGGCGCGCGCTCGCCAAGGCCATCACGCTGCTGGAATCGACCCGCTCCGACCACCGTGTGCGGGCCGACGAGTTGCTCAACGCACTGCTGCCGCACACCGGCCAGGCGTTGCGCCTCGGCATTTCAGGCGTACCGGGCGTTGGCAAGTCGACCTTCATCGAGGCGCTCGGCCTCCACCTGATCGCGCAAGGCCACCGCGTGGCGGTGCTGGCGGTCGACCCATCGTCCAGCCTCTCCGGCGGCTCCATCCTTGGCGACAAGACGCGCATGGAGCAGCTCTCAGCGCGAGAAGAGGCCTACATCCGCCCCAGCCCTTCGTCGGGCACGCTTGGGGGTGTGGCCGAGAAGACGCGCGAGGCGATGCTGGTCTTCGAAGCGGCGGGCTACGACGTGGTGATCGTCGAGACAGTCGGTGTCGGCCAGAGCGAGACCGCGGTGGCCGGCATGACCGACCTCTTCGTGCTGATGCAGTTGCCCAATGCGGGCGACGACCTGCAGGCCATCAAGCGCGGCGTGATGGAGCTGGCCGACCTCGTCGTCATCAACAAGGCTGACCTCGACGTCGATGCCGCCACGCGCGCCGAAGCCATGATCGCGAGCTCGCTGCGCCTGCTGGGCCAGGCGGGCCACGGCGACGGCGCGCCCTCGCGCGTGCTGAAGCTGAGTGCGCTCAAGGCCGAGGGTGTCGACACCTTCTGGCAGAAGGTGCAGGGCCTTGTGTCGCATCGCCGCGAGAGCGGCGAGTTCGCGCAGCGCCGCCAGCACCAGGGCCGCGCCTGGATGTGGGACCTGATCCATGCCGCGCTGCTCGGCGACTTCCGCCGCCACCCCGACGTGCGCCAGGCCTTGCCCGAGGTGCTGAAGAGCGTCAACGAATCCCGCGTCGCGCCCTCGGCCGCGGCGCGATCGCTTCTCCAACTGTTCACCCGAACCTGAGAGACCACCACATGCACGACATCATCGAACAGCTCGAAAAGAAGCGCGCCGCGGCGCGCCTGGGCGGCGGCGAGAAACGCATCGCCGCGCAGCACGGCAAGGGCAAGCTCACCGCGCGCGAGCGCATCGAGCTGCTGCTCGACGAAGGCACCTTCGAGGAATGGGACATGTTCGTCGAGCACCGTTGCCACGACTTCGGCATGCAGGACAACAAGATCCCCGGCGACGGCGTCGTGACCGGCTACGGCATGATCAACGGCCGCCTCGTCTTCGTCTACAGCCAGGACTTCACCGTCTTCGGCGGCGCGCTCTCCGAAGCGCACGCCGAGAAGATCTGCAAGGTGATGGACCAGGCGATGAAGGTCGGTGCCCCGGTCATCGGCCTCAACGACTCGGGCGGTGCGCGCATCCAGGAAGGCGTGGCCTCGCTCGGCGGTTATGCCGAGGTCTTCCAACGCAACGTCTTGGCCTCTGGCGTGGTGCCGCAGATCAGCATGATCATGGGCCCGAGCGCCGGGGGCGCGGTGTACTCGCCGGCGATGACCGACTTCATCTTCATGGTGAAGGACAGCAGCTACATGTTCGTCACCGGCCCCGAGGTCGTGAAGACGGTGACGCACGAGGAGGTGACCTCCGAAGAGCTGGGTGGTGCGACCACGCACACGACGAAGAGCGGCGTGGCCGACCTGGCGTTCGACAACGACGTGGACGCGCTCCTGATGCTGCGCCGCTTCTACAACTACCTGCCGCTCAACAACCGCGAGAAGGCGCCGGTGCGCCCGAGCCACGACCCGGCCGACCGAATCGACCTCTCGCTCGACACGCTGGTGCCCGACAACCCCAACAAGCCGTACGACATCAAGGAACTGATCGTCAAATGTGCCGACGACGCTGAGTTCTTCGAGCTGCAGCCGGGCTACGCGCAGAACATCGTGATCGGCTTCTGCCGAATGGAGGGCCAGACGGTCGGCGTGGTGGCCAACCAGCCGCTGGTGCTCGCGGGGTGTCTCGACATCAAGAGCAGCATCAAGGCCGCACGCTTCGTGCGCTTCTGCGATGCGTTCAACATTCCCATCGTCACGTATGTAGACGTGCCGGGCTTCATGCCGGGCACTTCTCAAGAGTACGGCGGCATCATCAAGCACGGCGCCAAGCTGCTCTACGCGTATGCCGAGTGCACGGTGCCCAAGATCACCGTCATCACCCGCAAGGCCTACGGCGGGGCGTACGACGTGATGGCCTCCAAGCACCTCAGAGGCGACGTCAACTTCGCCTGGCCCAACGCCGAGATCGCGGTGATGGGCGCCAAGGGCGCGGTGGAGATCATCTTCCGTGAGGAAAAGAGCGACCCGGCGAAGCTCGCCGCCCGTGAAGCCGAATACAAGGCCAAGTTCGCCAACCCCTTCGTGGCCGGCGCGCGCGGCTTCATCGACGACGTGATCCAGCCGCACGAGACGCGCAAGCGCATCTGCCGGTCGCTGGTGATGTTGAGAAACAAGAAAGTGGAAAACCCGTGGCGCAAGCACGGGAACATTCCTCTCTGAGCGAGACGACCATGTTCACAAAAATTCTCATCGCCAACCGCGGCGAAATCGCCTGCCGCGTCATCAAGACAGCCAAGAAGATGGGCATCAAGACGGTCGCCGTCTACTCCGATGCCGACCGCGATGCCCGCCACGTGGAGATGGCCGACGAGGCGGTGCACATCGGTGCGCCGCCGTCGCGCGAGTCGTATCTCGTGATGGACAAGATCATCGCGGCCTGCAAGCAGACCGGCGCGCAGGCCGTGCACCCCGGCTATGGCTTCCTGAGCGAGAACGAGGAGTTCGCGCGCAGGGTGGAAGAAGAGGGCATCGTCTTCATCGGCCCGAAGCACGCCTCCATCGCCGCCATGGGCGACAAGATCGCCTCGAAGAAGCTGGCGGCCGAGGCGCGTGTCAACACGATCCCGGGCCACAACGCGGCGATTGCCGGTGCGAAAGAGGCGGTCGAGATCGCCAAGAAGATCGGCTACCCGGTGATGATCAAGGCGAGCGCCGGCGGGGGTGGCAAGGGTCTGCGGGTGGCCTACAGCGACAAGGAGGCCTTCGAAGGCTTCACCGCCTGCCAGAACGAGGCCCGCAACAGCTTTGGCGACGACCGCGTGTTCATCGAGAAGTTCGTCGAGGAGCCGCGCCACATCGAGATCCAGGTGCTGGGCGATGGCCACGGCAACACCGTCTATCTGTGGGAGCGCGAGTGCTCCATCCAGCGCCGACACCAGAAGGTGATCGAAGAGGCTCCCAGCCCCTTCCTCGACGACGCCACGCGCAAGGCCATGGGCGAGCAGGCCGTGGCGCTCGCGAAGGCGGTGAACTACCAGTCGGCCGGTACGGTGGAGTTCGTCGTCGGCAAGGACAAGAGCTTCTACTTCCTCGAGATGAACACCCGCCTGCAGGTGGAACACCCGGTCACCGAGTGCATCACCGGGCTCGACCTGGTGGAGCTGATGATCCGCGTGGCGGCCGGCGAGACGCTGCCCTTCACGCAAGACGAGATCAAGCGCGAAGGCTGGGCGATGGAATGCCGCATCAACGCGGAAGACCCGTTCCGCAACTTCCTGCCCTCGACCGGCCGCCTCGTGAAGTACGCGCCGCCCAAGGAAGAGAACGCTGTGCGTGTGGACACCGGCGTCTATGAAGGCGGCGAGATCCCGATGTACTACGACTCGATGATCGCCAAGCTCATCGTGCACGGGCGCGACCGGCTCGACGCGATCCGCAAGATGCGCGAGGCGCTCAACGGCTTCGCCATCCGCGGCATCAACTCCAACATCCCGTTCCAGGCGGCGCTGCTGGCGCACCCGAAGTTCGTGGCCGGCCAGTTCAACACCGGCTTCATTGCCGAGCACTACGGCAAGGGCTTCACGGCCGAAGCGGTGCCGCACGACGACCCGATGTTCCTGCGCGCGCTCGCGGCGGTGGCCAACCGCAAGCACCTCGAGCGCGCAAGCCGCATCACCGGCCAGCTGCCGGGGCACGAAATGGAGATCGGCACCGAGTTCGTGGTGGTGACCGACCTGGGCCTTGGCAAGACCGAGCAGGTGCCGGTGAAGGTGGAAAAGCAGGGCGGTGGCTTCGAAGTGACGATCAATGGCAAGACCAGCCGCATCGCTTTCGTCACGCCGCTGCGCGACATCGTGATCCGCGGCACGCTCGACGGTGAGCCCTTCTGCGCGCAGATCGAGCGCATGGGCCTCGCCTACCGCGTGGCGCACAACGGCACGCAGATCGAGGCCAAGGTACTCACGCCGCGTGCCGCCGAGCTCAACGCGCTGATGCTCTTCAAGGCGCCGCCCGACCTGTCGAAGCTCCTGCTGTCGCCGATGCCGGGCCTGCTGGTCGACGTGGCGGTGACCAAGGGGCAGAAGGTGATGGCCGGCGAGAAGCTCGCGGTCATCGAGGCGATGAAGATGGAGAACATCCTCACCGCCACGCAGGACTGCGTGGTGGCCGAAGTGGCGGCGAGCAAAGGCGAAAGCCTCTCGGTCGATCAGATCATCCTGAAGTTCGAGTGAGCCAGGGAATGAGCACGACAAGACCGTTCAAGGTGCTGGGCATCCAGCAGGTGGCGATCGGCGGGCCCAGCAAGGATCGTCTGCGCACGCTGTGGGTCGACACGCTGGGGCTCGAGGTGACGGGCAACTTCGTCAGCGAGCGCGAGAACGTCGACGAAGACATCTGCGCCATGGGCAAGGGCGCGTTCAAGGTCGAGGTCGACCTGATGCAGCCGCTCGACCCTGACAAGAAGCCCGCAGTGCACACCACGCCGCTCAACCACATCGGCCTGTGGATCGACGACCTGCCCAAGGCGGTGGAATGGCTCACCGCCCAGGGCGTGCGTTTCGCGCCCGGCGGCATCCGCAAGGGTGCGGCGGGCTACGACATCTGCTTCCTGCACCCGAAGGCCAACGACGAGTTTCCCATTGCAGGCGAGGGCGTGCTGATCGAGCTGGTGCAGGCGCCGGAAGAGGTCATCAAAGCCCTTTCGTAATGGAATGACGATCGTCATGGCATAAAGGCGCCTTGGTGACAGACGGCAGCTGGCGCATGGTGCGAAGCTGCCCGCATCCCGGAGGAGACCTCGATGTCCATGCTGACCGGCCCCATCCTGCCGACGCTGCTGCGCCTGGCCTTGCCCAACGTGCTTGCCATGGCCTCGGCCACGGCGGTGGGCATTGCCGAGACGGCCTACATCGGCCAGCTCGGCCTCACACCGCTGGCCGCGATGGCGCTGGTGTTTCCCTTCGCGATGTTGATGCAGATGTTTTCTGCCGGCGCGATGGGCGGCGGCATCTCGTCGGCCATCTCACGGGCGCTCGGGGCGAAGGACCAGGCGCGTGCCGAGACGCTCGCCTTGCACGCCGCGCTGATCGGCGGCAGCTGCGGGCTCTTCTTCATGGTGCTCTTCATCGCCTTCGGCCACGTGTTCTACGCGGCGCTGGGCGGCCAGGGGGCGGTGCTGGCCGAGGCCACCCGCTATGGCATGGTGCTCTTCGTCGGAGTGGTGGGCGTGTGGCTCACCAACTCGTTCTCGTCGGTGCTGCGCGGCAGCGGTGACATGCGCACGCCCTCGACCGTGATCCTCGCCGCCTCGGCGATGCAGATCGTGCTGGGTGCGTGCCTGGGGCTGGGCCTCGGGCCGTTCCCCCGGCTGGGCATGCCAGGGGTGGCCTTGGGCAGCGTGCTGGCCTTCACCGGTGCGGCGATCTACCTGGCGCACCGGCTGATGCGAGCCGACGCACGCGTGCGACTGCACTGGCGCGGCGTGAAGCTCCAGAAGGCGATGTTCTTCGACATCCTGAAGGTCGGCGGCCTGGCCTGCCTGTCGCCGCTGCAGTCTGTTGCGACCGTCATCCTCATCACGGCACTCGTGGCACGCACCGGTGTCGAGGCGCTGGCGGGCTATGCCATCGGATCGCGGCTGGAGTTCCTGCTCATCCCGATCGCCTTCGGCATCGGCGTTGCGGCGGTGCCGATGGTGGGCATGGCGATCGGCGCCGGCGACGTGACGCGGGCGCGGCGCGTGGCGTGGACCTCGGGCGCGGTGTCGGCGGTGATGCTGGCCGTGGTGGGCTTGGTGGTGACGGTGGCGCCCAACCTGTGGAGTGGCATGTTCACGCAGCAACAAGGTGTGCTCGACGCCGCCGCGCGCTACCTGCGCTCGGCCGGGCCGGCGTTCCCGTTCTTCGGCCTCGGGCTCACGCTGTACTTCGCCTCGCAGGGCTCCGGCAAGGTGCTGGGCACGGTGCTGGCCGGCACCGCGCGTTTCCTGGTGGTGCTGGGCTTCGGCCTGTGGCTGGGCGCGAATGGCGCCAGCGACACCGCGATGTTCCTGCTGGTCGGCGGCGCGATGGTGGTCTACGGCATCGCGTCGGTGATCGCGATCTACGTCACGCCCTGGGGCCCGCCGCGCGCCGCGGTGACCAAGCCCGCGGCGGCCTGAACGTTCAGTAGCCTTTCGCGAGGCCCGAGTTGCGCCGGGGGTCATTGGACCCGTAATAGCGGTTCTTGCCCACCGGCTTGCCGCCGAGCGAGGGCGCGCCGATGAGGATCGCAGCCACGTGGTTGGCGGGCTGCGGATTGCCCACCTTGTGGCCCATGCCTTCGAGCAGCTTCTGCGTGTCGGGGCTGATCGCGAAGCGCTCGAAGTTCGTCGCCTCGGGCAGCCACTGCTGGTGGAAGCGCGGCGCGTCGACCGCCTCCTGGATGTTCATGCCGTAGTCGACGACGTTGAGGATGGTGTGCAGCACCACGGTGATGATGCGGCTGCCGCCCGGCGTGCCGACCACCAGCACCGGCTTGCCGTCCTTCGACACGATGGTCGGGCTCATCGAGCTGAGCGGGCGCTTGCCGGGCTCGATCTTGTTGGCCTCGCCCTGCACGAGGCCGTAGATGTTGGGCACGCCCACCTTGGCGGTGAAGTCGTCCATCTCGTTGTTGAGCAGCACACCGGTCTTGCCGGCCGTCACGCGCGCGCCGAACCAGTCGTTGAGCGTGTAGGTCACCGAGACGGCGTTGCCCCACTTGTCGACGATGGAGTAGTGCGTGGTGTTGCTGCCCTCGTGTGGCGGCACGCCGGGCTTGATCTCCTGCGACACACCCGCCTTGGCGGGGTCGATCACCGCGCGGATCTTCGCGGCGTAGTTCTTGTCGAGCAGGCGCTCGATCGGGTTCTTCACGAAGTCGGGGTCGCCGAGGTAGGCGTTGCGGTCGGCATACGCGTGGCGCATCGCCTCGATCTGGTAATGCACCGCCTGCGCCGAGCGGAAGCCCAGGTCCTTCAGCGGGTAGCCCTCGAGGATGTTGAGCATCTCGCAGATGATCACGCCGCCCGAGCTCGGCGGCGGCGCTGAGACGACGCGGTAGCCGCGGTAGTCGCACTCGATGGGCGCCATCTCGCGGGTGCTGTACTGGTCGAAGTCAGTCTGCGTGAAGAGGCCCTTGCCGGCCTGGCTCGCGGCCACGAGTTCGGCGGCGGTGCGGCCTTTGTAGAAGCCGTCGGCACCTTTGTCGCGGATGAGCCTGAGCGTGGCGGCCAGGTCCTTCTGCACCAGCTTCTGGCCGACCTCGAAGGCCTCGCCCTTGTTCAGGAAGATGGCGGCCGAGGGGGCGTCCTGGCGGAAGTCCTCGGTCGCGGTCTTCAGCATGTCGATGTCGCCCTGGTCGAGCACGAAGCCGCGTTGCGCATAGCGGATGGCCGGGTCGATGAGGGCGGCGCGTTTCATCGTGCCGTATTTCTTCAGCGCGTATTCGAGCCCGTGCACCGTGCCGGGCACGCCGGCCGCGAGGTAGCCCTTGGTGCTCAGGCCCTTGACGACGTTGCCGTCGGGACCGAGGTACATGTCGGGCTTGGCGGCGAGCGGCGCCTTCTCGCGGAAGTCGAGGAAGGTCTTGCGGCCGTCGGCGAACTGGATGGTCATGAACCCGCCGCCACCCAGGTTGCCGGCCGCCGGGTAGACGACCGCGAGCGCATAGCCCACTGCCACCGCCGCATCGACGGCGTTGCCGCCGTCCTTCAGCACGTCGACGCCCACGTGCGTTGCCAGGTGCTGGGCGGTGACGACCATGCCGTTCTCGGCCGCGACGGGCGCGACCGATGCCGCATGTGCCGCAGGCAGCATGACGGCGATTGCAAGGCTGAGGACGAAACGCGGGACGGTCATCGGTGGCTCCAGAAACGAGGAGCGCCGATGAAAGCACAGCCCATGCGGGCCGTCGAGAAAGGCCGGGTCAGGCGTGGGGTGCGCGGGGCTAGACCGCCACCGGCGCCTTGATCGTCTCGTGGTGCTGGTAGTCCGCGAACTCGAAGTCTTCGTACTGGTAGTCGAAGATCGACTCGGGCTTGCGCTTGATGCGAAGCGTGGGGTAGGGGTAGGGCGTGCGCGACAGCTGCAGCGCGACCTGCTCGGTGTGGTTGCTGTAGATGTGGCAGTCGCCGCCGGTCCAGATGAAGTCGCCGACATCGAGGTTGCACTGCTGGGCCAGCATGTGGGTGAGCAGCGCGTAGCTCGCGATGTTGAACGGCACGCCGAGGAAGATGTCGGCGCTTCGTTGATAGAGCTGGCAGCTCAACTTGCCGTTCGCCACGTAGAACTGGAAGAACGCATGGCAGGGCATCAGCGCCATCTTCGACAGCTCGGCCACGTTCCACGCGCTCACGATGATGCGGCGCGAGTCGGGGTTGGTCTTGAGTGTGTTGACGACTTCGGCGATCTGGTCGATGTGGCCGCCGTCGGGCGTGGGCCACGAGCGCCACTGCACGCCGTAGACGGGGCCGAGATCGCCGTTGGGTGCGGCCCATTCGTCCCAGATGGTCACGCCGCGCTCCTGCAGCCACTTGGCGTTGCTGTCGCCGCGCAGGAACCACAGCAGCTCGAGGATCACCGCCTTGGTGAAGATCTTCTTGGTGGTGACCAGCGGGAAACCTTCGTTCAGGTCGAAGCGCATCTGGTAGCCGAACACGCTCTTGGTGCCGGTGCCGGTGCGGTCGGCCTTGAAGACGCCGTGCTCGTGCACGTGACGCATGAAATCTTCGTACTGGGAACGGATGGGGCGGGTCACGTCGGGGGCTCCTCGAAAGCGGCCGACGGATTATCCGCGAGCATGAAAAAGGGCGCCTCGTGGGCGCCCCTTCTCGTGCGGTGATTCACGCGATGGAATGAATCACCCTTGTTGCGCCGGTTCGCGCAAATACATCTCGACGCGGCGGTTGCGGGCACGGCCCGCATCGGTGCTGTTGTCGGCCACTGGTTCGCGCTCGCCGCGGCCGGCGGTCTCGATGCGGTTGGCCGACACGCCACGCGCGGCCAGGTAGTCGCGCACGCTGCGGGCGCGCTCCAGCGACAGCGGGTTGTTGATGGCGTCGGAGCCGGTGCTGTCGGTGTGGCCGACGATGGTGAGCTGGGCGCTCTGGTCGCCGCGCAGGCTGTTGGCAAAGGTGTCGAGCACGGAGCGCAACTCGGGCTTGATGTTGGCGCTGTTCACGTCGAACGACACATCGTTCGGCACGTTGAGCTTCAACTGGTTGTCGGCTGTGCGCGTCACGTCGATGCCGGTGCCCTGCGTGGCCTGCTCCATCTGGCGCTTGCGCTCCTCCTGCCGCTTCGACCAGATGTTGCCGGCGATCGCGCCGACCGCGCCACCGACCACGGCACCCACGCCCGCACGGTCACCGGCGGCCTTGCCGATCACGGCACCGCCTGCAGCGCCCACGCCGGCACCGACGGCGGTGCCTTTCTGGGTGGGGGTCATGCTTTCACAACCGGCCAGCGCCACGGCGGCGGAAGCGATGGCGACGAGGGTGATGCGGGGCACCAGAGGGGATGCGGCTTTTCTGTTCATGGAATGACTCCTTCTAGAGCGATGCCTCAGCAGGCACCGATGCCGAAGGAGTTTCTGCGGCGCCCTTGGGGCTGTCTGTCGGAGCGCGGCGTGAGCTGTCTGTCGGACGTTGCCTACACCGGCAACATCTCATTGCTCAAATTGCAAAGCCGCAAGCCGCGCGTACAGGCCGTTGCTGGCAATCAGGCTCGCGTGCGTGCCGGTCTCGACGATGTGGCCGTGCTCCATCACCACGATGCGGTCGGCGCGCTGGATGGTGGCCAGCCGGTGCGCAATGACGAGCGTGGTGCGGCCCTGCATCGCCGATTCGAGCGCGGCCTGCACCATGCGCTCGCTTTCGGCGTCGAGCGCGCTGGTGGCCTCGTCGAGCAACAGCAGTGGGGGGTTCTTGAGCATGGCGCGGGCGATGCTGATGCGCTGGCGCTGGCCGCCCGACAGGCGCACGCCGCGCTCGCCGAGGAAGGTGCCGTAGCCCTCGGGCAGGGCGCGGATGAAGTCGTCGGCGAAGGCCGCGCGGGCCGCGGCGATCACCTCCTCGTCGCTGGCGTCGGGCTTGCCGTAGCGGATGTTCTCCATCGCGTTGGCCGAGAAGATCACGCTGTCTTGCGGCACGATGCCGATGCGCTGGCGCAGCGCGTGCAGGTCCACCTCGCGCACCGGCACGCCGTCGATCAGCACCTCGCCCGCACTCGCGTCGTAGTAGCGCAGCAGGAGCTGGAAGACGGTGCTCTTGCCGGCGCCGCTCGGGCCGACGAGGGCCACCGTCTCGCCGGGCTGCACGCGCAGGTTCACCTGCGACAGCGAGGCAAGCTGCGGCCGAGAGGGGTAGTGGAAGCGGACATCGCGCAGTTCCACCGACGAGCCGGCCGCGGTGGGCGGCAGCGGGGTGGGGCGTGCGGGTGACTGGATGGGCGAGTGGGCCGCGAGTAGCTCCATCAGCCGCTCGGTTGCGCCGGCCGCGCGCAGCAGGTCGCCATACACCTCGGACAGCACCGCCACGCTGCTCACGAAGATGATCACGTACACCACCGTCTGCCCCAGGTGCCCCGGCGAGATGACGCCGCGCATCACCGCCTGCGTGCCCTGGTACAGGCCCCACAGGAGCGCGCCGAAGGTGGCGGTGATGATGAAGGCGACCAGCAGCGAGCGCACGCGGGTGCGCTTGATCGCGGTGTGGAAGGCGTTCTCCGTCGACTGGCCGAAGCGTGCGGCCTCGCGCTGCTCCTGCGTGTAGCTCTGCACCACGGGGATGGCGTTGAGCACCTCGGCGGCGATGGCCGCCGAATCGGCCACGCGGTCCTGGCTCGCGCGGCTGAGCTTGCGCACGCGGCGGCCGGCGTAGATCGACGGCAGCACCACCAGCACCAGGATGCCGAGCACCTGCGACATCACGTACGGGTTGGTGATCACGAGCATGAGCAGGGCGCCCAGGCCCATCACGGCATTGCGCAGGCCCATCGAGAGGCTCGAGCCGACGACCGTCTGCACGAGCGTGGTGTCGGTGGTCAGGCGCGAGAGCACCTCGCCGGTCTGCGTGGTCTCGAAGAACTCGGGGCTCTGCTTCACCACGTGGGCATAGACCGCGTTGCGCAGGTCGGCCGTGACACGCTCGCCGAGCCAGGTGACGGCGTAGAAGCGTGCCGCCGAGAAGAGGCCGAGCGCCGCGCCCACGGCGAAGAGGGCGAAGAAGTGCTCGCGCAGGGCCATCACACGCTGGCCGGGGTCGGCAGAGACCAGGCCCTGGTCGATCAGCGACTTGAGTGCGACGGGGAACACGAGCGTCGTGACCGCCGCGAGCACGAGGAAAAGCCCGGCCAGCGAGATGTGCAGCCGATAGGGGCGCAGGAACGGGGCGAGGCCGCTCAGGGATTTGACGTTGCGCGCGGGTGCGGGGGTGGTGTCGGGCATGGGCGTCGAGTCTAGGTGGGGCGGCGGCGAGAACAGGCGGCGATCCCCTTCAATCCTGGCAAGGGATCATTTCGAATTTCGCAGCCTTGACAGTATTTGCTTAGGCAACTAAATTCTTGGCATGCCTCGCACACCCCCACCTGCGGATTTCTATCGGCCGAACGAGTACCCCGCCGACGACAGCGTCGGTTACCTGATTCGCCGCATCCTCACCTCGCTCAAGAGCGAAACCGACAAGCGCCTGGAGCCCCACGGCCTGACCAATGCGCAGTGGGAGCCGCTCTTCAAGCTGAAGAAGATCCAGAACGCGACGGTCGCCGAGCTCGCGCGCGAGATGCAGACCGACCCCGGCGCCACCACCCGCATGCTCGATCGCCTGGAAGCCAAGGGCCTGTGCAAGCGCGTGCGCTCCACGGCCGACCGCCGCGTGGTCAACGTCGAGCTCACGCCCGAGGGCGAGGCAGCGGCCGCGATGGTGCCGCCGGCATTGGCGGCGGTGATGAATGCGCACCTCGCCGGCTTTTCCAAGACCGAATGGCAGGCGCTGCTGGGCTACCTGCGCCGCATCATGGCCAACGCCGAAGCGATGCGCGACAACACGGAGAAGTAGACCCAGGGCCGCAATGCCCTGTCCTCCGCCCAGATAGTTGCCTAAGCAAATAAAGACCTGACAACAAATTCACATGACCGCCATGACGCCACAAGACACGCTCGACCACCCGCCGCCGGCCGCGCCCGATGCACCGGTCAGGGTGGCCCCCGTCCTCACGGCCCTCGTCGTCGCGCTCGCCTCGGCGATCGTGCTCACGCTCACCGGCTGTGCCAGCACGAACGGCATCGCGCCCGCCGCCCGGAAGATGGAGCCGGGCGCGCTCGGCCTCGACACCCCGCAAGCGGCCACCGCGGACGCCGCGCTGCAGTTGGACGCGCAATGGTGGCGCCGCTTCGGCGACGACACGCTCTCCGGCCTCGTCGACAAGGCGCTCGCCGGCAGCCCGAATCTCAAGGTGGCGCAGGCGCGCCTCCAGCGGGCGCAAGCCGGCGCCGATGTCGCGCGCTCGGCCGAGTGGCCGCAGGTCAACGCCGGCTTCGACGCGCAGCGCCAGCGCTACACCGCCAACGGCCTCGTGCCCCCGCCGATCGCGGGCACCACGCGCGAGACCGGCACGCTGCAGGCGACAGCCTCGTGGGAGATCGATTTCTTCGGCCGCAACCGCGCCGCGCTCGATGCCGCGGTGGGCGCACAGCGTGCGGCCGAGGCCGATGCACAAGCCGCGCGCGTGCTGCTGGCGAGCAACGTGGCGCGCAGCTACCTGCAACTGGCCCGCCTGATCGAGCAGCGCGAGGTGGCCAAGGCCTCGCTGCAACAGCGTGACAGCGTGCTGGCGCTGATCCGCCAGCGGGTGGACGCCGGACTCGACACGAAGGTGGAGCTGCGCCAGGGCGAGGGCGCCTTGCCCGAGACGCGCGCGCAGCTCGAAGCGCTGGCCGAGCAGATCACCCTGACCCGCCATGCGCTGGCCGCGCTCACCGTGCAGCCGCCGAATGCGCTCGATGCGCTGGCGCCGCGCCTCGCCACGCTCCAAGCCCAGCCGCTGCCGACCGCCGTGCCGGCTGACCTGCTGGGCCGCCGGGCCGACATCAGCGCCGCGCGCTGGCGCGTCGAAGCGGCCACCGGCGACGTGCAGGCCGCACGTGCCCAGTTCTATCCCAACGTCAACCTCACCGCCTTCGTCGGCTTCTCGAGCATCGGCCTCGACCGCTTGCTCAAGAGCAGCAGCGAGCAATACGGCGCGGGCCCGGCGATCCGCCTGCCGATCTTCGACGCGGGCCGCCTGCGCGCCAACCTGCGGGGCAAGTCGGCCGATCTCGACGCCGCGGTCGAGAGCTACAACGCCACGCTCGTCGATGCCGTGCGCGACGTGGCCGACCAGATTGCCTCGCTGCAGTCCATCACCCGCCAGCAGGCCGAGCAGGCCGCAGCGCGCGACGCCGCCGAGTCGGCCTACGACATCGCGGTGCAGCGCTACAAGGCCGGCCTCGGCACCTACCTCGTCGTGCTCAATGCCGAGAACGGCGTGCTCGCGCAGCGCCGGGCCGCGGCCGACCTGCAGGCGCGTGCGCTCGACACGCAGGTCGCGCTGATCCGCTCGCTCGGCGGCGGTTATGCCGACACCACGCCGGTTGGCACCGCCGCCGGCCACTGAACAACACCACCCAAGAAGTCCCGGAGAAACCTCATGAACGCTCCTCAAGTCCAGGCCCCTGCCGGCAACCCCAAGCGCCGGAAGGCGCTCACCGCCGTGGCCCTCGTCGTTGCGCTTGCCGGCATCGGCTACGGTGCCTACTACGGCCTCGTGCTCAGCCACTACGAGCACACCGACAACGCCTACGTGCAGGGCAACGTGGTGCAGCTCACGCCGCAGGTCGGCGGCACCGTGCTCGCGATCAACGCAGACGACACCGACTTCGTCAAGGCCGGCCAGGTGCTGGTGAAGCTCGACCCGGCTGATGCGCAAGTGGCGCTCGACCAGGCCGAAGCCCAGCTCGCGCAGACCGTGCGGGAGGTGCGCACGCTGTACGCCAACAACGCCACCTACAAGGCGCAGATCGCGCTGCGCGAGGCCGAGCTCGCGCGGGTGCAGAGCGACGTGGCGCGTGCGCAGGAAGACGTGAACCGCCGCACGCCGCTGCTCGCCACCGGCGCCGTCGGCAAGGAAGAGTACGAGCACGCCACCGCCCAGCTCAACGCGGCCAGGGCTGCGGTCGCGTCGGCGCAGTCGGCCGCGCTCGCCGCGCGCGAGCAGCTCGCTTCCAACCAGTCGCTCACCGACAACACCTCGGTCGAGCAGCATCCCAACGTGCAGCGCGCCGCCGCCCGCGTGCGCGAGGCCTACCTCGCCGTCAAGCGCTCCGAGCTCGTGGCGCCGGTCGATGGCCACGTCGCCAAGCGCAGCGTGCAGCTCGGCCAGCGGGTGCAGGCCGGCACGCCGCTAATGTCGGTGATCGCGCTCAACCAGGTCTGGGTCGACGCCAACTTCAAGGAAAGCCAGCTGAAGGCCTTGCGCATCGGCCAGCCCGTCACGCTCACCGCCGACATGTACGGCAGCAAGGTGGAGTACCACGGCAAGATCGAAGGCCTGGGCGCGGGCACCGGTGCCGCCTTCGCGTTGCTGCCGGCGCAGAACGCGACCGGCAACTGGATCAAGGTCGTGCAGCGCCTGCCGGTGCGCGTGTCGCTCGACCCGAAGGAGCTCGCCGAACACCCGCTGCGCGTGGGCCTCTCGATGGAAGCCAAGGTCGACGTGGCCGACACCAGCGGCAAGGCGCTCGCCGATGCGCCGCGCAGCACGGCGGTGGGCCATGCCGCCGCAATCGAAGCCAGCAGCGCCGAGGCCGATGCCGAGGTGCGCCGGATCATCGCGGTCAACACCGGCCGTGCCGCGCCGCGTGTGGCGGCGCCGGCTGTGAGCTCGTCGCCGGCGCCCGGCGGGCACGTCGCCTCGGCTGCGGTGCGCGCCTCGGTCGTGGCCGGCAAGTGAGGCGGGAGCCGGCCCATGTCGTCTTCCACCACCACGGCTGAGCTGCCGTCGCCGCCGCCCGCGGCGCCTGCCAATCGCCCGCCGGCCTATCCGCCGCTCACCGGTGGCCAGCTCGTGCTGGGCACGGTCGCGCTGTCGCTCGCGACCTTCATGAACGTGCTCGACAGCTCGATCGCCAACGTCTCGATCCCCGCGATCTCGGGCGACATGGGCGTGAGCCCGGCGCAGGGCACCTGGGTCATCACCTCCTTCGGCGTGGCCAACGCGATCAGCGTGCCGCTCACCGGCTGGCTCACGCAGCGGTTCGGCCAGGTGCGACTCTTCGCCGCGAGCATCCTGCTCTTCGTGCTGGCCTCGTGGCTGTGCGGCCTCGCGCCGAGCATCGAGCTGCTGATCGCCTTCCGCGTGCTGCAGGGCCTGGTGGCCGGGCCGATGATCCCGCTGTCGCAGACGCTGCTGCTGGCCAGCTACCCGCCCGCCAAGGCCGGCATCGCGATGGCGATGTGGGCGATGACGGTGCTGGTGGCGCCGGTGGTGGGCCCCCTGCTCGGCGGGTGGATCACCGACACGATCTCATGGCCCTGGATCTTCTACATCAACATCCCCGTGGGCCTGGTGGCGGCCGCCTTCACCTGGTCGATCTACCGCACCCGCGACCCGGGGCCGAGGCGTGTGCCGCTCGACACCGTGGGTCTCGTGCTGCTGGTGCTCTTCATCGGCGCGATGCAGATCATGGTCGACAAGGGCAAGGAGCTCGACTGGTTCGAGAGCAACGAGATCATCGCGCTCGCGGTGGTGTCGGTGGTGAGCTTCATGTTCTTCATCGCCTGGGAGCTGACCGAGAAACACCCGATCGTCGACCTGCAGCTCTTCGCACGGCGCAACTTCTGGCTGGGCACGGTGTCGCTGTCGGTGGCCTATGGCGTCTTCTTCGGCAACGTGGTGCTGATGCCGCTGTGGCTGCAGCAGTACATGGGCTACACCGCCACCTGGGCCGGCATCGCGGTGGCGCCGGTCGGCCTGCTCGCCATCGTGCTCTCGCCATGGGTGGGCAAGAACGTGCGGGTGATCGACCCGCGCAAGCTCTCCACGGTGGCCTTCCTCGGCTTCGGCCTCGTGCTGTGGATGCGTTCGCACTTCAACACGCAGGCCGACTTCCAGGCCATCCTGATCCCGACGGTGCTGCAGGGCGCGGCGATGGCGTTCTTCTTCATCCCGCTGCAGGCGATCACCTTCTCGGGCCTGCAGCCGCACGAGATGCCGGCGGCGGCGGGCCTGAGCAACTTCGTGCGCATCACGGCGGGTGCCGTCGGCACCTCGCTCTTCACCACCGCGTGGGACAGCCGCGCCACGCTCCACCACGCACAGCTCGCGGAAAGCATCAACCGGGGCAACAGTGCCGCGATGCAGACGCTCTCGCAGCTGCAGGCGGGCGGCTTGAGCTACGAGCAGGCGCTCGCGCAGGTCAACCGCATGATCGACCAGCAGGCCTTCACGATGGCGGCGACCGATCTCTTCTGGATGTCGTCCTTGCTGTTCGTGGCCTTGATCGGCCTGGTGTGGCTCACGCGGCCGCAGATGAATGCGGCTGGGGCCGATGCCGGTGGCGCCCATTGAGGTCCGTGCGGCCATTTAATGGACGATGATGCAATTTAAGCGCGGCGACCACGTTCACCCGGCTCAGTCAGCACTTTCGGCAAGTCAGTACACAGAGGTAGCAGGCCGGTACAACGGGGTGCGGGGATTCTCCTGATGCCGTAAAAGTAGACGACCGTCTACATTTTCGGAAGGCAATCACAACCCCAAGGAGACCTGCGATGACCTTCCGTACCAGCGCCACGCTGCGCGCGTTGCTGCCCGCTCTGGCCCTGCTGAGCTTCGGCGCCGAGGTGGCGGCCTCGGGCATCACCCAGAACGCGTCGTGGACGGTCAACCGCGCCAGCACGACAACCAAGTACCGCGTCGTCGCCTACGGTGACTCCATCTTCGCGGGCTACAACACCTCGCTGACCAGCGTGGCCCGCTACTCGGCCCCGACCGTGCAGGCCGAGTACCTGTCGGCCGCGTGGAATGCCGACATCGAGAGCATCCGCCGCACCAAGTCGGGCGCGGTGGCGCAGGAGATCTACGAGAGCAAGATCGTCGCCGAACGTGCCTACATGCAGAACAGCGCCACCCGCGTGGTCGCCTTCGAGATGTGCGGCAACGATGGCCTGCAGAACCGGGCCGATTTCGATGGCCAGACCGGCACCTGCAGCTACACCAAGCTGAACCAGGGCGTCGAGACCTGCAAGACCTACGTCGCCCGCGCGATGGACTACATCAACGCCAACGCCTATTCGGGCGTCAAGCTCAAGATCATCGGCAACCTGCACATGCCGGGCATGGATGCGTACAACAAGACCAGCAGCTGCCGCGACGCGAGCACCGGCCGTGGCGTCAACATCACCGAGATGATGCTCGGCGTGGCGGCGCGCGCGAACTACTGGATGTGCGAATACGCGCGCCAGAAGGGCTTCGTCTGCGTCGACAACTTCGCGCAGTACCACGCGGCCGACTACGACAGCAACGGCGACGGCCTCATCGACTCCGAGGCCATCAAGTACCGCCCGGGCGACACCGAAGCGGCCTATGTGACCCGCATCACCACGACCTACCGTTCGACCATCCGTGATGCCAACGTGAAGCGCGTCACCGCCGGCACGACCTACGACTACATCCAGTCTGACGACATCCACCCCACCTACACCGGCGGCAACGTGTCGCTGAGTTTCGGCACGGGCACCGGCTCTGCGGCACCGCGCTACACCGCGTTCACCGGCGGCAAGAGCCCGATCTGGGACCGCTACGCGCACGAGCGCTCGGGCTGGTCGATGGCGACGAGCAACCCCGCGACGCCTTGAGCCGGGTCGAGGCCTGACGTGAAAGAGCCGGGCAGTAACAGCCGGCAGACGGGGACCGAGAGCGGGGCCTTCGGCCCGTCGTTCGGGTACCTGGTCGCCGCGGTGCTCGTGGCCGGTGGCGTGGCCTACTGGCTGACGGCGCCTTCGCAGGAAGAAGCCGTCGCGCTGGACCCCGCCGCCGCCGCGTGGATCGCGACCCACCATCCGGCAACCGAATCCACGCACGTGGCCTCGGCGCCGGTGAAGGGGGTGGCGCAGAGCGCCTCGCTGCCGACGCGCCCGTTGGTGCGGGTGCGCGGTGCCGACGAAGACCCGTCGCCCGACCTCACCGACTACCTCAATCCTGGCGAGAAGCCGACGATGAACGAGGTGATCGACCGGCTGCGGCGTGCCGGTGTCACCACCGGCGTGGCCGCTTTCAACCCGCCCGGCACGAAGCCGGTGCTCGTCGGGCTGGCGGTGCCCGAAGACTTCGCGCTGCCGCCCGGCTACGTGCGCCACCACCAGACAACCGATGACGGGCAGGCCGTCGAGCCCATCCTGATGTACGCGCCCGACCACCCGCGCTTTGTCGACGCGTCGCGCCAGCCCATCGGAAGCGCCCGCGACCGTGTGGTGCCGCCCGAGCAGGCCCCGCCCGGCTTGCCGCTGCGGCGGGTGGTGGTCCCGGCGCCGGTCGAGCCCGACAAGGCCGGAAGTTGAAACCCGCCGCCTGGTTCTCCCGCCACGGCGGCCGCGCGTGGGTGGGCATCCTCGCGAGTGCGGCGCTCGTGTTCCTCTACGCACGCGGTGGCGCGGGCTGGTGGCTCGGCTTCGTGGCACTGGTGCCGTGGCTGCGCACGCTCGATGCCACGCCGACGTGGCGCGTGGCCTTGCTCAACGGCTGGGCGATGTCGGTCGCCTTCACCCTGGCGGCCTTCCCCTGGTTCGGTGCTGCCATCGGCCACTATGCGCAGCTCGGCACGGCCGCCGGCCTGCTGGTGCTGCTGGTCGCGGCGCCGCTCTTCCAGCCGCAGCTCCTCGCGTTCGCATTGCTGCGCCATCTGGCACGCCCGCGCGGCGTGGCGTTCGCGGCCCTGGTCGGTGCGGCCGCGTGGGTGGCGACCGAATGGCTCGTGCCCAAGATGCTGGGTGACACCTACGGCTACGGGCTCTATCCCTCCCATCTGCTGCGGCAGGCTGCCGACCTGGGCGGCACGGCCGGGCTGAGCGTCCTGCTGCTGCTCGTGAACGAGGCGGTGGCGCTCGCGTGGTCGCGCCGGGCAGAGGGTGCTCGCGCGATGCTCAAGCCGCTGGGCCTCGCCTTCCTCGTGCCGCTCGCGCTGGCCGCCTACGGCTGGGCGGCGCTCGCCAATCTTCCTGCCGCAACGGCCAAGCCGCTGCGCATCGGCCTCGTGCAATCGAACATCGCCGACTACGAGCGCCTGCGCCAGGAGAAGGGCGTCGACGCGGTCGTGCGCGAGGTGCTCGACACGCACTACGAGATGTCGCTGGCCGCGGTGGGCCAGCATCGCGTCGATGCGGTGCTGTGGTCGGAGACGGTCTACCCCACCACCTTCGCCCACCCCAAGAGCGAAGGCGGCGCGGAGCTCGATCGCGAGATCCAGGGCGTGATCGACACCGCCCGCGTGCCGTTTGTCTTCGGCACCTACGACCGTGACGACGCCGGCGAGTACAACGCGGCCGCCTTCGTGAACCCGGGCACCGGCCTGCTGGGCTTCTACCGCAAGACACGGCTCTTCCCGCTGACCGAATACGTCCCGGGCTGGCTCGACAGCGCCTGGCTGCGCCGCCTGCTGCCGTGGACGGGCGCCTGGCTCCCCGGCACTGGCGCTCGGGTGTTTCCGCTGCGCCTGGCCGACGGGCGCGAGATCCCCGTGCAGCCGCTCATCTGCCGCGACGATGTGGACCCGGGCCTCGCGATCGACGGCGCCCGGCTCGGCGCGCAGGCGCTCGTCACGATGTCGAACGACGCCTGGTTCACCACCTGGCCGCAAGGTGCCGAGCTGCACCAGGCCGCGGCTGCCTTTCGCAGCATCGAGACACGCCTGCCGCAGTACCGCGTGACCACCACCGGCTTCAGCGCTGCCATCGACCCCACCGGTGCGGTTCTCGCCAGCACCCGCATGGGCGAGCGCACCCTGGTGATCGGCGACCTGTCCGTCGCCGAGCCGCCGGTCACGCTGATGGTCCTGTGGGGCGACTGGGTGGGCCGCACGGCGGCGGTCTTTCTCGTCGTGCTCGCGGCCGTGTCGCTCGTGCGCCGCTGGCGCGGGCGGCTGGCCGGCCTGGCAACGGCACCCGCGGCGTGGCCCGCCGAGGGGGTGGTGCTGCCGCCTGCGCTTCGCGTCGTGGCGGGAGCGCTCCGCAGCGTCGCGCGCCTGAGCCTGCTCGTGATGGCGCTGGTGTTCCTCTTCGGTGACGGTCCGTTCCGCTCCAACAGCCTGGCGCAGATCCGGGCGTTCACGGCCTGCTTCCTGGTCCCGGAGCTGCTGGCGTGGCTGATGCTGCGCGCCTATGCGGCGCAGCTCAGCCTCGAAGGGGCGGTGCTGCGGCTGGCGCGCGGTGCGCGGCGGCTCGAGTTGCCTCTGGCCGACATCGTGTCCGTCGAGCCGTGGCGGCTCCCGGTCCCGGCGGCGGGCGCTTGGCTTCGCCTTCGCTCGGGCCAGCGTCACGGCCTGCTGCATGCCGACCCGGCGGGGCTGGCGCGTGCCATTGAGGCCGCAGGTGGCCCCGCGGTGGCCGATCGTCCCACCTTGCGCGCACGCACCTACGAGCAGGTGCGCCTTGCCATCCGCCGCGGGCGCCTGGAGCACCCGGTGCTCAAGTTCGTGCTCTTCCCCTTGCTGCTCGCCATCCCGGCGTTCCGGGTGCACCAGCACATCATGTTCGGCAGCAGCTTCGGCGAATACCATGCATACGGGCTCGTGGCCTACCTGCAGGCGTTTGCCATCTGGTGGGCGGCGTGGACGATCGCGGTGGTGGTCTGTGCGGCGGTGCTGCGCGCGCTCACCGAAGCCGGCACGCTGGCCAGCCTGTGGCTGCGGCCCGGTGCAGCGATCGATGCGCGCTGGTGGCTCGAGCGGGGCGGGCTCGCCTTGCTCTACCTCGGCCTGCCGGCGTGGCTGGCCATGAAGACGCTCGCCTGAAACGCGAGCTCAGGCCGTTTCCAGCACGTCGGCCTGGCGGGGGCGCACGCTCGCGAGCATGTCGGCCGCGTGCGCCAGCACCTCTTCGAGCGTGTCGCCGTGCATCGGCCAGATGGCCAGTCCGACGCTGCAGCCGATCTGCAACGTGCTGAGCGTGCGGTAGGCCAGCGGGCGCTGCAGCTCGGCCTTGATGCGTGCCGACATGCTGCGCGTGAAGTTCAGGCACTCGGTGTGCGGGGCGGCGAGCAGCAGCACGAACTCGTGCTCCTCGACGCGCAGCACGCGGTCTTCCTCGCGCACGAGCTGGCGCAGGCGGCGCGCCACCTGGCGCAGCACCTGTTCGCCGGCCTCTGCGCCGTAACGCTCGGTGATCTGGCTCACGCGGTCGAGGCCGACGTGCAGCACGCACAGGCGCAGGCCACGCTGTTCGAGGTCGTCGGACCAGGCGGTGTCGGCGTCGCCGAGTGCCTTCAGGGCCGAGAGGTCGGTGAGGGCATCGTGGTGCGCGGTGAGCAGGGGCACCGAAGGCTTGGCCGGCTGGCCAAAGGCGTCGGTGCGGCGGCGTGTGGGTTGGACGGGCGTCTGCCGCGGGCGCTCGGGCGCGCGCACCGAGCGGGGCACCACGGGGCGCGTTGGCGTGCGGCGGGTCACGAGGCCCAGCGCAAAGCAGGAGAACCAGGCCCAGGCCGCAAACGGCGCCTGTGCTGCCGTGACCGCCCAGGCGAGCAAGGCCGGCCGCGCCGGCAGGCGGGCAGTCGTTGCATCGGTGGTCGGGTCGGTCGGGCGCATGGTGCAGACAGAGGCGGGCGCTTTCATTGTGAGCCTCGGCGCAATTCGCTGTCTGGGGAATAAGGCACGTTTGTGCCTCTTTTTTCAGCAGATCGAGACGACGCCCCGGACGCGCCCTCAGAGCACGAGCCGCCCCGCGTAACCCGTCATCTCGAGGTAGCCGCGGCCCACCCGTGCGTCGCCGGCGCCCCGCAGGTCGCACAGGCCTTCCCAGTACCAGGCGCCGGTGCTGGCGCGGCTGTCGAGCTCCTGGGCGTCGAAGCGGGCCTGCACGCGGTGGCGGCCGGCGGGGGTGTCGATCGTCCACTCGACCGGGTAGCGGGCCTGCGACGCCGGGCTCTGCCATTGCCGGCCGGGCGTGAAGCGCACCTCGTCGGGCGCGAAGTTGCGCTGCTGGCCCGCCGCGTTGCGCAGGCTGCCCCCGGCGTAGAGCGCCGACCCATCGGTGCGGCGCAGGCGGAAGGCGGTGAGCGCGCTGCCGTCATCGAGGTTCATGCCGATCCAGTCCCAGCCGACGACCTCGGGGTGGAGCAGGGCGTCGCTCCACTCGTGGTCGAGCCAGGCCCGGCCCTGCACGGGCAGCGCCTGGCCGTCGAGCGTGAGCTGCCCCTGCGCCTGCAGCTGCGGCTGGCTGTAGTAGTGGCTGGCCGGGCCGGGCTGGGGCGCCTTGGCCGAGAAACCGGCCTGGCCCTGCAGCAGCACCGGCTGGGTGGTGGCGCACTGCAGGTCGAGCGCAAAGGCGGCGCGGTCGCTCGCGATGGTGGCGCGGTACACGCTGCGATCGGGGGCGCCGCTGCGCACCAGTGACCAGCCGCGCAGGCGCACGTCGGTGTCGCCGCTGGCCGCCTCGGCGATGCCGAAGCCGGCGCGCGCGATGCACTGGTCGTGCCGCTGGCGCTGCTGCGCCGGGTCGCCGAGTGCGGCATGGGCGAACACGAGCTGCGTGGGCGCGAAGCGGCTGGGCGAGCCGGCCCCGACGCCGGTGCGGCTGCGGAAGAAGGTGACCTGGAAGCCGAACTCGTGCGGGGCGCCCGAGACGGTGGCCTGCAGCACCCCCGTCAGGTACCACCATTCGGTGCGGGTGTCGGGGTGGGCGCCGAAGTCGGCCGGGAAGGTGAGCGCCCGCGGGGCCACCCCGGCGTGCGCCGGCCGCACGGCAGACAACGGGGCCAAGACGGTCAGAACCCCCAGCAATTCGCGGCGTTTCATGCGGCCAAGCATAGCCAGCCGGATGACAATGCAGGGTTCCGCAGATTACGTTGCCGATGAGCTCCTTCTCGCTACCCGAAGACTTCGACCTGGGCGAACACTTCGACCACCGCACCCTCATCCGCGCCATGGAGCTCAAGCCCCAGCAGGCCGTGACGGCGCTCCAGGTGGACGGGCCGCGACTCGTGAGCCGCGTGCAGGGTGCCGGCCCCAATGCCTACCAGCAGCACATCCAGTGGGTGCAGGACCGCCGCCTCGGCCCCAGGCTCGAAGGCCGTTGCTCCTGCCCCGCCGGCCACAACTGCCAGCACGTGGCCGCGGCGCTGATGGCCTTCGAGGCGCAGCAGATCCGTATCAAGAAAGGCCTGCCCGAAAAGCCCGGCGTGGCCACCCCCGTCGCCCGCCCGGCGCCGCCGCCGGCACCCGAGATGATCGAGCTGGGCGCGCTGGCCCTCGTGCCGGTGCTGCGGCTCACCACCTGCGTCGACGTGGCCTCCGAGGCGCTGCTGCACCACCGCTACGGCTCGGCGCAGGCCCGTTCGTCGACGCTGCGCCAGGGCGCGGCGCAGCTCTTCTACCGTTATCAGCCGGCCACCGGCAAGGCGCTCGACTATCACTTCCCCGCCGGCAACGCGACGACGACGCTCGCCGAGGTGAACGACCCGGCGCGGCCGGGCCGCATCGCGATGGGGCACTTCCAGCGCCAGTCGCTGGCCGAAGCCGCTGCGCTGCGCTCGCTGGTGGGCGAGCTGGAGCTGCGACCGTGGAGCCTCTCGGCCGGCCTGGCGGTCGAGCGTGTCACGCGCCAGCAGATGATCCGCCAGCCGGCCAGTGCGCCGGCCAGCCCCGAGTCGCACACGCCCATGCTGCTCGTGCCGCAGCGGCGCGACCGCTGGCCCGAGCTGCTGGCGCACCACATCCCCGAGCTCGAACGCCGCGGCTGGGTGGTGGAGCTGGCCGACGACTTCCCCTACGAGCTGCACCAGGCCGACGACTGGTCGGTCGACATCGGCGAAGAGCCCGGCGGCCACTGGTTCAGCGTGGGCCTGCGCGTCACGGTCGACGGCGAGCCGGTGAACCTGGTGCCGCTGCTCGTGAGCCTGGTGCAGAACGGCTGGCTCAACGGCGAGTCGGCGCTGAGCCGCACCGAAGGCAGCGAGGTGCTGGTGCCGTGGTCGGTCGAGAGCGCGCCGGCGCCCGGCACCGCGCCGCGCCAGCGCCTGCTGCGGCTGCCCATCGCGCGCGTGCTGCCGCTGATGGAGTGGCTGCGCAGCGTGTTCCGCGTGGGCGAGCGCTCCAACGCGCTGCGACTCTCGCGCTTCGACCTGGGCACGCTCGAATCGCTGGGCCAGGCCGGCAAGGTCACCGCGCCGCCCAGCTACACCGAGCTGATGGAGCAGGTGAAGCTGCTCAACGGCGAAGGCGGTCTGCCCGCCATCGAGGCCTCGCCCAACGTGCAGGCCACGCTGCGCCACTACCAGCTCGATGGCCTGGCGTGGATGGATTTCCTGCGCCGCTCGCGCCTGGGCGGTGTCCTCGCCGACGACATGGGCCTGGGCAAGACGCTGCAGGCGCTCGCGCTGCTGCAGGCCGAGCTCGACGCCGGCCGGCTCGACCGCCCGAGCCTCGTGATCGTGCCCACCAGCCTCATCGGCAACTGGGAGGCCGAGGCGCGGCGCTTCACCCCGGGCCTGAAGCTCGTGGTGCTGCACGGTGCGCAGCGCGCCAAGCACTTCAAGCACATCGCCGGCGCCCACCTCGTCATCACCAGCTACCCGCTCGCCATGCGCGACATGGCCACCCACGGCGCGCAGGAGTGGCACTACGTGATGCTCGACGAAGCACAGCGCATCAAGAACTCGCGCAGCCAAGCCGCGCTGTCGGTGAAGGAGCTCAACGCGCGACACCGGCTCTGCCTCTCGGGCACGCCGCTCGAGAACCACCTGGGCGAACTGTGGAGCCTGATGGACTTCGTCTGCCCCGGGCTGCTCGGCAGCGAGGCGCAGTTCCGCGAGCACTACCGCACGCCCATCGAGCGCCGGCAGGACACCTTCCGCGCGCAGCAGCTGGCGCGGCGCGTCAAGCCTTTCCTGCTGCGGCGGACCAAGCAGCAGGTCGCACGCGAGCTGCCCGAGAAGACCGAGACGCTGCTGCGCGTGGAGCTGAGCGGCACGCAGCGCGACCTCTACGAGACCGTGCGCGCCACGATGGACAGCAAGCTGCGCGAGGTGATCGCCCAGCAGGGCCTCGCGCGCAGCCAGATCATGGTGCTCGACGCGCTGCTGCGGCTGCGCCAGGTGTGTTGCGACCCGCGCCTGCTCAAGACCGGCGACGACGGCGAGGCGACAGCCACGCGAGCGCACCACCCGTCGGCCAAGATGGAGCTGCTGCTCGACCTGCTGCCCACGCTGGTGGAAGACGGGCGCCGGGTGCTGCTCTTCTCGCAGTTCACCGAGATGCTCGCGCTCATCGAGGCGGAGCTCGTGCGCCTGAAGCTGCCCTACCTGCTTCTCACCGGCGAGACCAAGGACCGCGGCGCCCTGGTCGAGAAATTCCAGCAGGGCGACACGCCGCTCTTCCTCATCAGCCTGAAGGCCGGTGGCGTGGGGCTGAACCTCACCGCGGCCGACACCGTGATCCTCTACGACCCCTGGTGGAACCCGGCCGTGGAGCAGCAGGCCATCGACCGCGCCTATCGGATCGGGCAGGACAAGCCGGTCTTCGTCTACAAGCTGCTCGCCAGCGGCACCGTGGAAGACAAGATGCTCGAGCTGCAGGCACGCAAGGCGGGCCTCGCCGACTCGCTGCTCTCGGGCGTGGCGAGCGACGCGGCGCTGACCGCGCAGGACTTCGACGAACTCTTCAAACCCCTGGGCGGAGAGCAGGAATAGACCCGCCGCGGGCCGACGGCCCGACGCGGATTTTTCCTACAGGCCGCGCTGGAACATCCTTCGATCATGGTGTCTTGTCGAACGCACCTTGAAGGGGGTTCCATGTCAGACCTTCCCCGTTTCCAGCGCCAGGTCCAGGCCGTGGGCCAGATGCTGTCGTCGGCCGGCTACGACGCCGATGACTTCGAGATCCAGGCCGACCGCTCCTCGCCGCTGGCCCAGTTGTTCCGCCTGGCCGGCGGCGTGCTCGTGGTGAAGCGCCGCTCCACCGGCGAGTCGCGGTTCTACGCGACCGACAGCGAATCGGCCTGGGCCGACACGCTGATGAGCGACCTCGAGCACGGCGCGCTGGCCGCGCCCACCGATACCCGACCGGGCCTCCTGTCATAGCCCGCTGCGGGCGGCTGAGGTGTCTATACTGAAGTAGATACCCCAGCGAGACGCCCGCCATGAGCACCTACAAGACCGCCAAGCTCTTCACCAACGGAGGCAGCCAGGCCGTGCGCCTGCCGGCCGAGTTCCGCTTCGAAGGCGACGAGGTCTACATCCGCCGCGACCCGCGCACCGGCAACGTCATCCTGTCGGCGCGGCCCGAGCTGTCGTGGGTGGAGTTCATCGCGCTGCGCCACCAGCTGGGCGAGCTGCCCGCCGATGCGCTCTCCGACCGTGCGCAGAGCACGCAGCGCCGCGACCCCTTCGACACCTGGGTGGAGTGACCACAGTGCTCTACCTGCTCGACACCAACACCGCCACCGCCGCGATGCGCGGCACCGCCGGCCTCGACAGCCGCCTCTCGCGCCTGCAGCCCGACGAGTGGTGCATTTCCGCCGTGACCAACGCCGAGATGCGCTATGGCGTGGCACTCAAGCCGCAGGCCATCCAGCTGGAGCGCTATGTCGACGCCTTCCTGTCGGTCGTGCGCACCGAGCCGTGGGACGAAGCCTGCGCCGAGTTCCATGGCCACCTGCGTGCGCGCCTGCGCGCCAAGGGGCACACGCTCGGCGACTTCGACGAGATGATCGCGGCCCATGCGCTCGCGCTCGGCGCGGTGCTCGTGACCGACAGCGTGCGGCACTTCAAGCGCGTCGAGGGGCTGCGGGTCGAGAACTGGATCCGCAGTTCCTGAACGGCGCGCCTACTACTGCGCCACCCCGGTGAGCCACGCCCGGCGGATCAGCCCGCCGCAATCGGCCGATTCGTTGCCGCCACCCGCCAGCGCCACGCGCGCCACGATGCCGTAGTGCGTCTTGTTGACGTCGATCCAGGGGTAGAAGCCGAAGGCGCCGGCGCTCGAGAAGGCACCGTCGCCGCTCGTCTCGACCCAATGGCCGAGCGAGTAGTGGAAGCTTTGCGACGCGGGCACCGGCGTGTTGACGGCGGTGGGGCAGGTGGCGGGGTTGGTGCACACGGCGTGGGCGCCGAGGCGTGTGGAGAGCTGCAGTTCGTTGTTGAGCAGCCTGCGCAGGAAGACGGCGTACTGCGATGGCGTGGTGCGCGCGCCGCCGGCCAGTTGCGGCTGTGTGTAGCTGAGGCTCATGCCGAGCACGCGGGTCATTTCTGCGGCGAGCGTGGCGTTGTCGAGCGCGCCGAGCCCCATGCCGGGCGCGGCGATGTTCGCGTGCACCTGCATGTGGCCGCCGCCGTACGAGAAACGGTCGACGTGGGCCGGCGTCTGCACGCCGTTGTTGCCCCGCGCCACGCACGAGGCCACGGTGTCGCTGGGCTCGCAGCCCGAGAAGCCGAAGCTCGTGTAGCCGGCGGTGAAGTTGAGGTGGCGGATGTCTTCGGCGGTGAGCGCGCCGCCGCGGCGCTCGACGACGTAGGCGCCGTAGAGCCACTTCGAGGCCGAGGCGATGTTCATCACCGTGGCGGCGGTGTAAGTGGTGGCGTTGCCGGCCTCGTTGACCGAGCCGCTGGCGCGAAGCGCCGTGCCGTCGCCCACCTCCCAGTAGAACGGGCGGATCGGCGCGCACAGGTTGCTGCTGCTCTGCGCGGTGGTCGTGGCGGCCCCGATGCGCTGCGCCAGGTCGGGGCTGCTCGGCGGTGGCGGTGCCGGCGAATCGGAGTTGCCGCCGCAGGCGCTGAGCGCCACGGTCGCGAAGAGCACGGTGAGTGCAGGCCAGCGGTCGAGCATGAGGTCCCTCGGGGTGTTGGTTTTTGTGCAGCCATTCTGTCGGGTCGCGCGCCGGCCTTGTGTTGCCGGTCTGCAAAGACGCGGTATCTGTTTGCGACACGGTGCGGGTGTTGACGAGGTCAATCCATCAAAGTAGATTTCTGTTCCATCATGAAGGAAAGCGCGTCAGACACCCGAGACACGCTCGACCAGCGCATCGCCCGCCGCGTGCGCGAGCTGCGCGCTGCGCAAGGGCTCACGCTGGAGCAGCTGGCGGCGCGCTCGGGCGTGAGCCGCTCGATGATCTCGGTCGTCGAGCGTGGCGAGAGCAGCCCCACCGCCGCGTTGCTCGACAAGCTGAGCGCCGGCCTCGGCACCAGCCTCAACGCACTCTTCGAAGCGCCGCGCGACGAGGCGCCGCCTTCACCCGTGGCGCGCCGCGCCGACCAGCCCGAGTGGCAGGACCCCGATTCCGGCTACGTGCGGCGCGCGCTCACGCCGCCGGGCATCGCCGCGACGCTGCAGCTGGTGGAGGTGAACTTCCCGCCCGGTGCGCGTGTGAACTACGAGGTCGGCGTCCACCGTGCGGGCTTCCAGCAGCAGGTGTGGGTGATGAGCGGCAGCGTCGTCGTCACCGTGGGCGGCGAGCGCCACAAGCTCGCCGCGGGCGACTGCCTCGTGCACCCGATCGACCAGCCGATCTCCTTCCACAACCCTTCGCGCCAGGCGGCGCATTACCTCGTGGCCTTCTCCGGGCCACCCACTTCCAGGAGCATGTGATGGGTCTCGCCTTGCAGCAGCTCGACGCCGAGGCCACGCGTGCGCACATGCCGGCGCTGTGCGACCTGCTGATGGATTGCGTCGCCGGGGGCGCTTCGGTCGGCTTCGTGCAGCCGATGTCCACCGCCAAGGCGCAGCGTTTCTGGGAAGGCGTGGCGGCCTCCGTGGCCCGCGAAGAGACGGTGCTGCTCGTGGCACGCGATGGCGATGGCCGCGTCGCGGGCACGGTGCAGCTCGTGCTCGCGCTGAAGGAAAACCAGCCGCACCGTGCCGAGGTGTCGAAGCTGCTGGTGCACCGGCGCGCACGCCGCCTCGGGGTGGGCGCCTTGCTGATGCGCGAAGCCGAGGCCGTGGCGCGGCGCATCGGCCGCACCGTGCTCGTGCTCGACACGTCCACGCCCGAAGCCGAGCGGCTTTACGAGCGCGAAGGCTGGTCGCGCTGCGGCACGATCCCCGACTACGCGCTGATGCCCGATGGCTCGCTGTGCGGCACCACGATCTTCTTCAAGCGCCTGTGATGCACGAGCCGCTGCGCGCCAAGGTCACTTCCCCAGGGGCCTGACGCTGCCGCAGTCGGCACTCAGCCACCGGCCGGTCTGGTCGACGGTCACGCGCTCGTTCTGGCCCATCACGACGGTGTCGACGATGCCGCGGCTGGTGTAGGCGGTCGGGCTCTGGAATTCGACCAGCGCTTCGCCCGCGGCCGGCGGGTTGGTGGCGCAGCTGAACTTCACCTTCATCGAGCTGGCGCTCTTGTCCAGCACCTGCTGCGTGCAGTCGCCCGCCTGCTGCGGTATCTGGCCGCGCTCGGCGTCTTCCTTGCTGATGCAGGCCTGCACGCTGCTGGTCTTGTCGCCGAGCTTCACGCCCTGCTGCGCCATCATCTGCTCGACCTGCTTGCGCTGGTCGGGCGGCAGCCGTGCGATGTAGGCCTGCGCCTCGCGCATCGCCATCTCGGCCTTGCCGCTCTGGCTCTTGAGCGACATGTTGATTTCCCACAGGCCGGCCTCGATGCGGGGGCCGGGCTGGGTCTGGGCGTGTGCGGTGCCGATGCAGAGCAGGGCGGCGAGTGTTGTCTTCAACTTCATCATCGATTACGGGGTCCTCTGGAGATCAATCAGCGGGGTCATCGGCCAGAATGCCGGCCTGTGACGACCCACCTGCCAATGATCCGCCGAGTACGGATGCTCACATGTGCCGCGGCCCTGTTCTTCACAGGGGCTCTGGCGATGGCACAGAACACGAACACCGCCCCGTGCGTGGAGCCGGTGCCGCCTGCAGCGTCGGGTGCAGCCCCCCAGCTGCCGCCCCCGCGCCTGCAGCAGCTTCAGTACAAGTGCCTCAAGCTGAACGGCGGCCAGCGCGTGCTGGTGGGCGAGGCCGGCGATGCAAAAGCGCCGCCGGTGCTGCTGGTCCATGGGCTGGGCAACAACGCCCACCGCGACTGGGCGCCGGTGATTCGCCCGCTGGCTGCGCAGTTCCACGTGATCACGGTCGACCTGCCGGGCTTCGGCGCCTCGCCCGGCAGCGGCGAAGGCTATTCGTTCATCGGGCTCGGGCGCGTGCTGTCGCAGGTGCTGGACCAGCTGGCGCCGGGGCAGAAGGCGCACGTGGTCGGCCATTCGCTGGGCGGCGCGGTGAGCCTCTTCTTCGCGCATGCGTATGGCGAACGGGTGGAGCGGCTGGTGCTGGTCGATGCCGCAGGCATCCTGCTGAAGAACGTGTTCGTGCAGCACATCGCCGGCCTGCGCACGCCGCAGGTGGGCATCGCGCCGGTGGACCAGATCCTCAAGGGCTTCAGCGAGCGCCTGGGCAGCGTCAAGCGCGGGCTCTTCTTCCGGCTCGACGACCGCTTCGACTTCAGCCGCTGGCTCGCGCAGAACCCGCCTGTGCGCATTGCGCTGCTCGGCCGCCACACGCAGGTGGACGCGGGCCTCGGCCTCGTCGAGCACGACTTCACCCGCGCCATCCGCGAGACCACCGCGCCCACCACCATCCTCTGGGGCGGCGACGACCCGATCGCGCCGCCGCGCACCGGCCGGCTGCTGGCCGCACGCCTGCCCGATGCGCGGCTCAAGGTCATGGAAGGTGTGGGCCACACGCCGATGCTCGAGAGCCCCGAGGCCTTTCGTGCGCTGCTGCTGGAGGCCCTGACCGTGCCGCAACTGGCGCCGCGCCAGGCGGCGAGCGTGCCGGACGCATCGCAAGGCGACGTGACCTGCAGCGCGCAGGCGGGCCGGGTGTACACCGGCCGCTTCGACACCCTCACGCTCGACAACTGCATCGGGGTGCGCATCCACACGGCGCGCATCAAGCGGCTGGTGCTCAGGAACGCGGCCGCCACGCTCGACGACGTGGTGGTGGAGTCCGACGACGTGGCGCTCACCGCCACCGACAGCGAGCTCAGCGCGACGCATGTGCGCCTGACAGGCCGCGTGGCCGTGCGCGCCGAGAACAGCTGGCTCGACCTGGCCGGCGCGAGCCTCGTGGCCCGCGAGCGCGGCGTGGAGGCGTCGCCGCCCAGCCGCGTGTTCTTCTCGGTGAGCGACATGCGCGCGCCGGACACCACCGGCGACCTGCACACCGTGTGGTGGCCGACGTCGCGCTGACCATCCCTTGCTCTTGGGGGTTAGCACCCCGAGTTGTCACCAAGTGCGGCTGTGCCGCGCGTGTGCAAACAACTCGCAACAACTCATGCGCATGTCCCCTCTATGTGCATGCGCCGCGCCTTGAGATGCTTCCCCCGGGAGCCCGACAGAGCGATACGCCACGGGTTGAACAGGGACCATCATGTACAGGGAAGACTTTTCTCCGGCAACGCTGTTGCCGGTGTCGCGTGCGCCTGCGTTGGGCGGGAGCACCACCGGTCCGGATGCGGTCATCACCGCAGCGGTTCACACGTCGCCGCGCCCGGCAGCCGCCGCCGTCGGGTTCGGCCTGCCCTTCAAGGTGAAGCTGGTCTGCGACGAGCGCCAGCTGCTGCGGGTGCAGGCCTTGCGGCAACTGGCCTACGGCCGCCACCTGCCGGGCCAGGCCGAAGCCTTCGGCAGCGCTGACGCGCAAGACCGCACGCCGGGCACCGTCATCTTCTATGCCGAAGACAAGGCGAGCGGCGAGCTGGTCGGCTCGGTGCGCGCCCAGAGCAACCGGCACGCGCCCCTGCAGATCGAAAGCAGCATCGAGCTGCCGCCCTTGCACCAGGGGCGCCAGCTGGCCGAGATCACCCGCCTGTGCGTGCGGCCGGGCTACGAGCACCAGGTGCGGCTCGCGCTGCTGAAGGCGCTCTACCTGTACTGCATCGCGATGCAGATCGGCGGCGTGGTCGCGGGCTCTCGCCGCTCGCTGCTGCGCACCTACCTCAGCCTCGGCTTCACCGATCTGTTTGGCGACGAGCGCATGTGCCCCCTGCAGCACGCCGGTGGCCTGCCGCACCGCGTGCTGTTCCGCGACATGCTGCAGACCGACGCGCCGGTGCGCAGCTGGCGCCCACAGGACTACGAGTTCGTGTACCGCGACTTCCACCCCGACATCGAGGTCTTCGATTCGATCGCTGCGGCGGTGAGCTTCGGCTTGAGTGGCCGCGCGGTGCCCAGCCGGCCGCACTGAGCTGCGTGCTCAGGCCTGCGCGGCGACGGTGTCTTCGAGGTAGGGCGCCAGCACGGCCCGCAGCTGCTCGATGTCGAAGGGCTTGGCGAGGTAGTCGTCCATGCCGGCGGCGCGGCACTGCTCGCGGTCTTCGGGGAAGACGTTGGCGGTGAGCGCGATCACCGGCAGGCGCGGCAAGTGGTGCTCGGCCTCGTGCGCACGGATGCGGCGTGCCGCCTCGAAGCCGTCCATCTCGGGCATCTGGCAGTCGAGCAGCACCAGGTCGGGCCGCGGGCCATCGGTCTGGCACACCTGCGCCACCACGCCCACGCCGCTCGGCACACGGTCGACGAGCAGCCCCAGGCGCACCAGCGACGACTCGGCCACGATCGCATTCACCTCGTTGTCTTCGGCCAACAGCACCTTGCCGCGCAGGCGCGCATGCGACGGGCTGTGACCCGCGGGCGCGGCTGCCGGGCTCTGCGCCGGCGTGGGCGGCAGGTCGATGGGCAGGAACACCTCGAAGGTGGAGCCCTGGCCCAGCTGGCTCCGGCAGGTGATGCGCCCACCCATCGCTTCGCACAGCGAACGCGTGATCGAGAGCCCGAGGCCGGTGCCGCCGAAGCGTCGGGTGTTGGAGCTGTCGACCTGCACGAAGGGCTCGAAGATGCTGTCGAGCGCCGAGGGCGCGATGCCCACGCCGGTGTCTTCGACGCGGATGCGCAGCTGCCGGCCGCCTTCGGTGGCGGCCGCGTGCACGCGGATCGAGCCTGTCTCGGTGAACTTGACCGAGTTGCCGATCAGGTTGAGGAGGATCTGCCGCAGGCGGAACGGGTCGGCCATCGCCACGCAGGGGCGCGGCAGGTCCACGCTGCCGTGGATGGGCAGGCCCTTCTCGGCGGCGCCCGGCTTGCACATCGCCACGCTGTCGTCGACGATCTGCGCGAGGTCGACCACCTGCGGGTGCAGCTTCACCCCCTGCACGCCGAAGCGCGAGTACTCGAGGATGTTGTTGATGAGGCCGAGCAGGTGCTCGCCGCAGCGGCGGATCACGCCCAGCCCTTCGCGCGGGCTCGCGCCCGACGGGCCGGAGAGCAGCATGTTCGAGACGCCGAGGATGCCGTGCAGCGGCGTGCGCAGCTCGTGGCTCATGTTGGCCACGAACTCGTTCTTCGCCTGGTTTTCCAGGCGGGCCATCTCGAGCGCCGAGCTCAGCTGCGTGGTGAGCTGCTCGTTGGTGTAGCGCAGCGTCAGCATCTCCACCACCTGCCGTTCCGAGCGGCGGGTGGACACGAGCAGCAGCGCGTAGAAGGTGAGGATGGCGAAGGCCCCGTAGACGCCGATCGCGTCGCCACGCGCGAGCATCATCACGACGCCGGGCGCCTGCATGGGCGCGGTGTACGCCACGCACGAGGGCCAGTCGGCATGCAGCACGAAGGCGGCGATGGTGCTCACGCCGGCCAGCGTGGCCACCACGAGCGTCAGCGTGGCGTGGTCCTCGACGCCGGTGAACATGAGGCCGGCCAGGCCCCAGGCGGCACCGTCGATGAAGAGCATCGCGCGGCCCCATTCGAGCCAGCGCAGCGAGTCGTTCTTGCGCCGGCGGAAGAGCAGGCCGTGCGCCACCCGCGGCACCACCACCGCGATCTTGATCGCGAGCCACAGGTACACCGTGTCGCGACCGACGATGTCCTGCAGGTACAGCGCCATCGCCACCGCGAAACCGGTGGCCGCGAACACGGCCACGGAGGTCTGGTCGAAGACCATCGCCATCTGGGCGACACGGACCCGCGTGCGGATGTCAGTCGGTGTGGCTGCGGCCATTTGGCGAGCAATGTACCTGCGTTGCCCTGGCGGGGCGGCGCCTTCAGGTCAAAAGCAACACTGCCCCGATCGCGATGGCCCCGGGCAGCGCCTGCACGAAAAGGATCTTGCGGCTGGCGGTCATCGCGCCATAGATGCCGGCGACCACCACGCAGCCCAGGAAGAAGAGCGCGATCGGGCGGCCCGCGCCGCCGAGTCCCATCCACAGGCTCCACAGCAGGCCCGCGGCGAGGAAGCCGTTGTAGAGGCCCTGGTTGGCCGCGAGCACCTTGGAGGCGGTGGCGAACTCGGCCGTGTTGCCGAAGACTTTTCGGCCCGTGGGCTTGTCCCACAGGAACATCTCCAGCACCAGGAAGTAGGCGTGGAGCAAGGCCACGAGAACGACGAGTGATGCGGCGACCAGCATGGAGCTCTCCTTGTGCGTACTTGTCCGGGTAGGTCTCTGGGACGTGAGGGCGCCCGCTGCGCAGAACGGCGGATAGGGCATTCCCGTCTGGGCAGTGTACGGATCGCCACGCATGGTGAGCCGCACTCCGCGCCGGCCTCCCGCCGAGGCGCCGCGCCAACGCAACCCGGCCAAGGCGGCCTCGGCCAGGATCAGCAGCGTGGCCGATCTGGCTGAAGGCGCTGGCCGTGACGGGCAGCACCTGATCGCTCACCATGCTGGACCTGCCCACCGTCGAAGAGGCGGGCGGCCCGTCGCTCAAGGGTGACGAGGCCACCTCATGGTTCGGCCTGCTGGCGCCGGCCGGCACCCCACCCGATGTGGTGAGCCGCGTGCAGCAGGGCACGGCCAATGCGCTCAAGAGCCCCGCGCTGCGCGACCGCATGCTGGCCCAGGGCGCCGTCCCAAGCGGCATGAGATTGGCGACTCGTGCCGAGTGAGGCGATGAGCCTCACCTCCGCGGCGCGCCGGCCCGCGGCTTCGAGCCGCACCCAGCCGGCGCGGCGCACGAGCTGCGCGCTGCCGGCCGGCAAGGTGACCGTCACCTGCGAACCGAAGCCCAGCCAGCCGTCGGGTGGCAGCGTGAGCGAGACGCTGCCGCGTTCGGCGAGCACATGGCTGCCGCGCTCCATCCAGAGCTGCTGCGGCTGGCCGGGGTGCAGCCAGCGTTGTGGGGGGTCGATGCACATGGTGGACCTTTGTCGATGCGATGGCTCCTAGCCTAGGGACCGCGCCGCATGCCGAACAGGCACAGCCGGCGGCCTTGTGTTCCGCATCAGATGCGATTCGCCAAACCTGTTATGGCGCAGTAAGCTGGCATCTGTTCCGGTCTCGCCGCAGGAGTCGCACGCATCATGGACACCGTGGACACGAACCCTTCTGCCGAACCCCTCTACCAGCGCGTGGCGCATCACTACCGTGGCGCCATCCGCGCCGGCACCCTGGCACCCGGCGCCCGCATGCCCTCGGTGCGCTCGATGACGCGGCTGCACCAGGTGAGCCTCTCGACCGCGCTGCTCGCCTGCCGCAGCCTCGAAGACGAAGGCCTGCTCGAAGCGCGGCCTCGCTCGGGCTATTTCGTGCGGTTGCCGCGGCGGCTCGCCATGCCGCCGGCGCGCGAGCCCGATGCGGCCGAGGCGGTGGATGCGGCGCGCTACGTCGGCATCCACGACCGCGTGTCGGCCTTCGTCGCCCAGGGCGAGCGCAGCCTGGTGCGTCACGACTTCGCCGCGGCTTATGCGTCGCCCGAGTCCTACCCCGGCGAGGCGCTTCAGCGTGCCGCGATGCGCGCGCTACGCCACCACCCCGACCTGCTGGTCAAGCCCGTCAACTCCCCCGGCGATGCCGGCCTGCGCGCCGTGCTCGCGCGCCGCGCGCTCGATGCCGGCATGCAGCTCACCGCACACGACATCGTGGTCACGCAGGGCTGCGTGGAGTCGCTCAACGTCGCGTTGCGTGCGGTGTGCCAGCCGGGCGACACGGTGGCCGTCGAGTCGCCCGCCTACTACGGCCTGCTGCAGGTGCTCGAAAGCCTGAGCCTGCGCGCGCTCGAGATCCCCACGAGCCCGAGCACGGGCCTGTCGATCGAGGCGCTGGAGCTCGCGCTGCAGACACACGAGCGCATCCAGGCCGTGGTCGTGGTGCCCAATTTCCAGAACCCGCTCGGCTGCGTGATGCCCGATGCGCACAAGCAGCGCCTGGTCGAGCTGTGCAGCCGCTTCGAGCTGCCGATCATCGAAGACGACACCTACAGCGCCCTGTGCGACGACGGTGTGCCGCTCAAGGCCGTGAAGGCCTGGGACCGTGACGGCGGCGTGATCCACTGCGCCTCGCTGCGCAAGACGCTCGCACCCGGGCTGCGCCTGGGCTGGGTGAGCGGCGGGCGCTGGCATGCGCGCATCCAGATGCTCAAGTACGCACAGAGCCGCGCCAACGAAGCGCTCTCGCAGATGACCGCGGCCGAGTTCATCGGCAGCAGCGCATACGACCGGCACTTGGCACGCCTGCGCCGTCTGCTGAAGACGCAGCGCGAGCAGGTGGCCGAGTGCATCGGCGCGAGCTTCCCGGAAGGCACGCGCTTCAACGTGCCGGCCGGCAGCCTGCTGCTGTGGGTGCAGCTGCCCGAGGGCTGTGAAGCGCAGCGCGTGAGCGACGCGGCGCTGGAGCGCGGCATCCGCGTGGTGCCGGGGCCGCTGTTCTCGAACTCGAAGCGTTACGACAACTGCCTGCGCATCAGCAGCGGCTACGCGGTCACGGCAGAGGCGCAGCAAGGTCTGCGCGAGCTGGGCCGCATCGCAGCCGGCCTCCATGCGAGCAGCCTGATCAGCGGCTAGTTTGATCAGCGGGCGGTCTTGATGCGTGCCTGAAGCTCGGCCCAGCCTTCGGCGCCCAGCGTTTCCATCGTCTCGATGTTGGCTTCGTAGATGGCCTCGGCCTCGGGGAAGGCTGCGACAGCACGCTCGACGCTCGCCTCGCGCAGCAGGTGCAGCGTGGGGTAGGGCGAGCGGTTGGTCGCGTTGGTGATGTCGTCGGCGTCGGTGCCGGCGAACTGGAACTCAGGGTGGAAGCTTGCGATCTGCAGCACGCCCTCGTGGCCCGCATCGGCCAGCGCCTCTTCGGCGAGGCCGAGGAAATCGTTGAAGTCGTAGAAGTCGCCGAGCATCTGCGGGTGGATCAGGAGCGTGGTGTCGACCTGCGCCGGGTCGGCGTCGGCCAGCGACTGCATCTCGTCGACCAGCTGGGCCAGCAGCGCCTCGGGCTCAGTGGCGTCGCTCACCACGTAGCGCACCTGGCCTTTGGCGTGCACCGCCTTCGCGAAGGGGCAGAGGTTGAGGCCGATCACCGCGTGCTCGAGCCAGGCACGGGTTTCGGCGATGACGGTGGGGGCGTGGGGCGTGTTCACGGTGGGCCGTGATGATGACAGGTCGTGCAAGTCTTACGACGAAGGGCCCTCGCCAGGCATCTTTTGCCATCGGCCCCTTCGTGGCGCGGCGTTTGGAAGCACCGGCACGCAGGCCAGCGCGGCATCGAATTTGCCCACGCTCAGTCGAGGGTTTGCCCGCAGTCTTCTTCCAACAACATTGCTTGCCAGCCATGAGTTTCGCGATGCGCCGTGTCTTTCGTGCCCTGTGTCTGATCCTGCCGTTGGCGCTGGGCGCCTGTGCGACCCAGCAGGCGACCACGTCGTCCAACCCGAAATCGGGGCGCCCGGCTGCGGGCAACGTCCTCTCGGGCGCGGCGGCGAGCAAGACGCCGGCAACGAACACGGCCAAGTCGGCCAAGGCTGCCAAGGCAGAGAAAGCCGCAGCGGCGAAGGCGGCTGCCGAAGAACGGGCTGCCGCGGCGAAGGCTGCCGCCGCAGAGCGGGCGGCGGCCGCGAAAGCTGCCGCGGAGGCCAAAGCCGAGGCGGCGAGGATCGCCGCTGCAGAGAAAGCCGCGGCAGCGAAAGCGGCGGCCGCCGCGAGGGCCGAGGCAGCAGCGCGAGCCGAAGCCGCGCAAAAGGCCGAGCTGGAACGAGCCGCTGCGGCAGCAAGGGCCGAGTCTGTCGCGAGGGCCGTGGCGAAGGCCAGGGCCGAGGCGACCGCGAAGGCGGAGGCCAACGCGAGGGCCGAGGCGGCAGCGAGGGTCGAAGCAGAAAAGGCTGCCGCCGCGGCGAAGGCCGAGGCAGCAGCGAAGGCCGAGGCAGCGGCAAGAGCCGAGGCCACCGCCAAAGCCGAGGCGGCCGCGAGGGCCAACGCTGAAGCCCGAGCCGTGGCTGCGGCACGATCCGAAGCCGCCGCGAGGGCCGCTGCGGCGGCGAAAGCCGCAACCCCCGAACCCACCGTGCCCGCCCGGACCGCGGAGTCCGTGGCGGTCGCGTCCCCGGCCTCCAGCGATGCGCCCACGGTGACGGCGGCGCTTGCGGCCCCGGCAGAGCCGGCGGCTCCCGAAACGCGCCGCGACTACGCGGTCGGCGGCGGCGACGTGCTTCGCATTTCCGTCTACCAGAGCCCGGATCTGTCGCTCGATGCGCGCGTGTCGGAGAGCGGCACGATCTCCTATCCGCTGCTCGGGCAGGTGTCCGTGGGAGGCCAGTCCATCTCTCAAGTGGAGGCCACCATCGCCAACGGGCTGCGCAACGGCAACTTCCTCAAGCAGCCGCAGGTGGCCGTGTTGCTGATGGAGGTGCGCTCGAACCAGGTCTCGGTGCTGGGCATGGCCAACCGGCCGGGCCGCTACCCGATCGAGGTGAACGGCATGCTGCTGAGCGAGCTGCTGGCGCTGGCCGGCGGCGTGGCTGCGGGCGGCAGCGAGATCGTCACGCTGAGCGGCATCCGCAACGGCAAGCAGTTTCGCCAGCGGGTCGACATCAACGCACTCTTCACTAACGGCGCGCAAAACGGCAACCCCATGGTGCGCAACGGCGACACGCTCTACATCGACCGCCTGCCCAACGTCTACATCTATGGCGAGGTGCAGCGCCCCGGCCCCATCCCGCTCTCGCCCGACATGACGCTGATGCAGGCCGTGGCCAGCGGCGGCGGTCTCACGCAGCGCGGCACCGAGCGCGGGATGCGCGTGCACCGGCGCGACCCCTCGGGAGAGATCCAGGTCCTGAAGCCGTCGATGGACGACGTCCTCCGGCCCGGTGACGTCGTCTACGTGCGCGAGAGCCTCTTTTGACCCTGCGCCCGCCGCCTACCAATCCTCCTTCACCGCCAGCGCCATCTGCCGAGACGCTGCGCTGCGCGCCGCCAGCCACGCGGTGAGCGTGCCGGCGGCGACCACTGCCGCGCACAGCAGCGCGAGCCGCCCGCCGGGCAGGGCCATCTCCATCGTCCAGTGGAAGCTCTGCGGGTTGACCACCTTCACCAGCACCACGCTCACCGCGAGGCCCAGCAGCAGGCCGAGCAGGGCGCCGGCGCAGGTCCACACCGCACCTTCGCCGGCCACCACGGCGAGCACCTGGCGGCGGGTGAAGCCCAGGTGCGCGAGCAGGCCGAACTCCTTGCGGCGCGCGAGCACCTGGGCTGAGAAGCTGGCCGCGATGCCGAAGAGCCCGATGCCGATGGCGACCGCCTGCAGCCAGTAGGTGACGGCGAAGCTGCGATCGAAGATGCGCAGCGACACCGCTCGCAGCTCGCCGGCGGTGGCGCACTGCAGCGCATCGGCGCTCGGGCCCGCCAGCGTGCGCAGCGTGCGCTGCAGGGCGCCGATGTCGCTGCCGGGCTGCAGCCACAGCGCGAGGTCGGTGATGCGGGTGTCGCCGGTGAGGCGGCGGTAATCCTCGGCGTGCAGCACCACGGCGCCGTGCTGGTGGGCGTAGTCGCGCCACACGCCGCGCACAAACACGTTCACCCGCTTTCCATCGGGCATGGGCAGCGCGGTGCGCATGCCGGGTCGCAAGTCGTAGAGGCGTGCCGCACCTTCGCTCACATAGGCTGCGGTCTCGCCCGCCGGCAGCGGCTGCAGCGTGCCGACGAGCGGCAGCGACTGCGCCGGGTCGACCATGTCACGCACCATCAGCGCGACCGGTGGGCGCTCGGGGGCGAGCTGCACGCTTGCCGAGTGCAGGGTGGCCATGCGCCGCACGCCCGGCAGGCGCGGCGCTTGTTCGACGAGCGCCGGCGGCAGGCTCGCCGCCTCGCCCGAGGGCACGCGCACATACAGGTCGGCCGGCAGCACCTGGTCCAGCCACTCGACCATCGAATCGCGGAAGCTCGTGACCATCACGGTGAGGGCGACCGAGAGGCTCAGGCTGGCCACCACGCCGGCGACCGCGATGGTGGCGGTGTGGCGCTCGTGCCGCGCGCGCTCGATCGCGAGCAGCGCGAGCGCGTGGCGCGGCGCCGGCAGCAGCTTCAGCAGCCAGCCGACGCCCGCCGGTACGCAGGCGATGCCGCCCAGCAGCAGGCAGGCGACGGATGCATAGGCGGGCAAGGGCAGCTCCGCGACCGGTGGCAGCAGTGCGAGCACGCCTGCGGCGGCGAGCATCGCGGGGCCGAACCACGCGGCGCCCGCCGAGCCGTGCGCGGCGCTCAGGCCTTTCAGCGCCTGGGCCGGTGCCATCTGCTGCGCCGCTCGTGCCGGCGTCCAGGCACCGACGACCGCGGCGATCACGCCGAGCGCACCGTAGACCGCCGCGGCCGCCAGGCTGAACTGCAGGCGCGGTGCGACGCCTGGAAAGTAGCCGCCGCCCAGGTCGCCCGCCAGCAGGCGCAGCGCGAGGGCCGCGAGCCCCGTGCCCAGCAGCAGCCCGAGTGCGCTGCCCACGAGGCCGAGCAGCAGCGCTTCCAGCATCACGAGCCGCAGCCGCTCGCGCGCCGAGAGCCCCAGCACGCCGAGCAGCGCGAACTGCGGCTGCCGTTGCGCGACCGACAGCGAGAGGATCGAGAACACGAGGAACGCGCCGGTGAAGAGCGCCACCAGCGCGAGCACGGTGAGGTTGACGCGGTAGGCGCGCGACATGTTGGACGCGCGCTCGGCCGACTCATCCGGCGAGGCAGCGCGCACGCCTTCGGGCAATGCGAGCGAGCGCAGCACCGCGGCGCGGTCGGCGCCGGGCTGCAGGCGCACGTCGATGCGGCTCAGGCGGCCGAGCCAGCCGAAGGAGGCCTGCACGGCGGCGATGTCCATCACCACCAGCGGCGGCCCACCCGCACCGACGCGGCCTTGCACCGTGACCGGCACCCACCCCGCGGGTGAGCGCAGCTGCAAGCTGGTGGCATTGGCGAAGCGCTGCTGTGCCGCGCCGTTGAGGAAGGCTGCGTCCGGCGAGAGCGGTGCGAGCCGGTCGGCGTCGTCGTTCACTTGCGGCAGCAGCGAAGGGGCGACCGGCGCGGCAGTCAGCACGTCGAGCCCGAGCAGCTTGACGGGCACCCGTTCGCCCGAGGCCGCCTGCACCTGCGTGTCGACCTCGATCACCGGGCTCGCCACGGCCACCTGCGGGTGCTGCGCCACGCGCGCGTAGAGCGACTCGTCGAAGCCGCCGCGTTGCGCGCGCAGCTCGAAGTCGGGCTGGCCATTGACCGAGCGGACCGCCGCGCCGAACTCGGCGAGCGCCGACTGGTTGATGAGTTGCACCGAGAACGCGAGTGCCACGCCCAGCGTGATCGAGAGCAGCGCGGTGAGCAGCCGCCCGGGCTGCCGCCGCCACGCCGGCCAGGAGAACTGGCGCAGCAGGCCGGTGATCGGACTGGCGCTCATGCGCCCTCGTGCAAGCCGTCGCGGCGCAGCGTGAGCACGCGGTCGGCATGGGCCGCGGCATGCGACGAGTGCGTGACCAGCACGCACGCCGCGCCGTGCTCGCGCACCTGCGCCGCAAGCAGCGTCATCATCTTCTCGGCGGTCTCGGGGTCGAGGTTGCCGGTGGGCTCGTCGGCGAGGATGAGCTTGGGCGAATGCACCAGCGCACGTGCCAGCGCCACGCGCTGCAGCTGGCCGCCGGAGAGCGTCTTCGGCAGCCGCTCGCCCAGGTCGGCCAGCCCCACCGCTTCCAGCATTGCGCGCACGCGCGCATCATCAGGCCGGCCTTGCAACAGGAGCGGCAGGCCCACGTTGTGCGCCACGCTCAGGTGCGGCAGCACGTGGAAGGCCTGGAACACGAAGCCGAGTTGTATGCGCCGGAAGAGGGCCTGCTCCGCTTCGGGCAAGGTGGTGATGTTCGTGCCGGCGATGTGCACGTCTCCGCCGTCGACGCTGTCGAGCCCGGCGAGGCAATTGAGGAAGGTCGACTTGCCGACGCCCGACTCGCCGAGGATCGCGACGAACTCGCCCGCGGCCAGCGTGAGGTCGACGCCGCTGAAGACGGTGCTCTCGCCATAGCGCTTGGCGAGCGCGCGCACCGCCAGCAGCTCAGGCATCGACCTGCTCCGCGATCAGGCGCTGCGCAAGGGCGATCGCCTCGACTTCAGGCACGGGGCCCGGCCTGTCGCAGGCCACCACGTGGCGGTAGGGCATGCCGCGCAGCCAGGTGACCTGCCGCTTGGCGAGCTGGCGCGTGGCGGCGATGCCGCGCTCGGGCAGCGAGGCGAGGTCGCCGCTGTCGAGGGCTTCCCAGGCCTGGCGGTAGCCGACGCAGCGCATCGAGGGCAGGTCGGCGTGCAGGTCGCCACGCGCGCGCAGCTGCTTCACTTCATCGAGGAAGCCTGCGGCCAGCATTGCCTCGAAGCGCTGGGCGATGCGCTGGTGCAGCCAGGCGCGGTCGTTCGGCTCGAGCGAGATGAGGGGCGGCGGTTTGTCCACCTGCTTCTCGCGGTGGAAGGCCGACAATGGCTGGCCGCTCACCCGGTACACCTCCAGGGCCCGCTGGATGCGCTGCGAGTCGCCGGGCGCGAGGCGCGCGGCCGTCACCGGGTCGACACGCTGCAGCTCGTCATAGAGGGCCGGCAGGCCTTCGCGTGCGAGCGTCTCGTTGAGCGCGGCACGCACCGCCGCATCGGCGGCGGGCATCTCGTCGAGCCCTTCGAACAGCGCCTTGAAGTACAGCATCGTGCCTCCCACCAGCAGCGCCAGCGCGCCGCGCGAGTGGATCTCGGCAATCCGCATGCGCGCATCGGCGACGAAGCGCGCAGCCGAGTAGGCCTCGGTGGGTTCGATGATGTCGATCAGGTGGTGCGGCACCTGCGCGCGCTCGGCGGCGCTGGGCTTGGCGGTGCCGATGTCCATGCCGCGGTAGACGAGCGCCGAGTCGACGCTGATGATCTCCACCGCACGAGTGGCTCGCAGCGACTCGGCGATGGCCAGCGCCGTCGCCGTCTTGCCCGAGGCCGTGGGGCCGGCGAGGCAGAGGTAGCCGTGCGGTTTGCTCATGCCGACGAGGTGGCGGCCGCCGGCCACTGCGGCTCGCCGTGGCGCTGCACCAGCGTCCAGGCCACGAGGGCGATGCCCAAACCGAAGACGCCCACGCCGAGCGTCAACGGGTACACCGTGCCGTCGAGGTGCTTGCCGAGCCAGAAGCTCACGAGGAAGGCACTGACCGACATGCCGAAGCCCGACAGCGACGCAGCCGTGCCCGCCTTCTCGGGGAAGGGGCCGACGGCACCAGCCTGCCCGCAGGGCTGGTGGATGCCGTGGCCCAGCGCATAGAGCCACTGAGGCACCGCGATGGCCCAGACGTTGTGCACGCCGAAAAGGCTCAGGCCCGCCATGCTCACGCCACCGGCCAGCGACAGGCCACCGCCGATCGCGACCGCGCCACGCAGCCCATGCGACAGCAGCAGGCGCCGGCAGAGGAAGGTGCCCGCGGTGTAGGCGATGGAGCTCGACAACAGGAAGAGGCCATAGCCGGCGCGCGAGATGCCCAGCACCTCGATCACCACGAAGGACGAGCCGGCCAGCGTCACGAAGAGGCCGCCATAGGTCAGCGCCGACAGCGCGGCCCACGCCAGGAAGGTCGGGTGCGACGCAACGCTGCGCCAGTTGCGCAGCATCGGCACGATGCGCGTCGCGCTCGGGTTGCGTGCCGGCACGGTCTCTTCGAAGCGCCACAGCACGAGGCCGAGCGCCACCGCACCGAAGACGGCGAGCACGGTGAGCGCCGCATGCCAGTTGAAGTATTCGACCAGCACGCCGCCGAGCAGCGGGCTCGCCATCGCGATGGTGCCAAGGCCGGTGAGCGCACGCGACATCACCCGCGCGCCGTCGTGCGGCGCATAGAGGTCACGCACGATCGAACGCCCGCAGGTCACCGCCGCCGCCATCGCCGCGCCTTGCAGCGCGCGCCACAGCACCAGCCACTCGATGGCTGGCGCCGCAGCGCTCAGCACGCTGGCGAGCGTGTACAGCGACAGCCCGGTGATGAGCACCGGCCGGCGCCCGAAGCGATCGGCGAGCGGCCCGCACACCAGCTGGCCGAAGCCGAAGCAGATGATGAGGGCCGACAGCGTGAGCTGCGCCGAGGCGATGTTGGCCCCGAGGTCGCGCGTGAGCGCCGGCAGGGCGGGGAGATAGAGGTCGGTGGTGACGGGCTGGATGCCCATCAGGAGGGTCAGCAGAAGCACCACCGTGGCAGGGCTCATGGCCACACGGTGGGCCGCAGGGGCAGCCGGGGTCGGGATCATCGTGTGAGCCTACCGCATCGCGGCGAGGCTCACAGCGGCGGCCCAGTGAACACAGGGCGCTTTGCGTTCTACGGCGTCATTCGTTGCCAAGCAGACAGGTGCCGCTCAGTTCCGGCCCGCCGATGTTGGTCAGCAGGTTGCTCTTTCCCACGGCCAGGGGTTGTGACTCGCAACGAACGAGTGCCGACGAGCGGAAGCCGGTCGCCACGTTGCCCGAGAACACGATGCCCTTGTCGTAGTAAGACAGCAGCAAGGCCGCTGCGCCGTCGCCTGCCTGATTGCCCTGGAGCAGGTTCTCGCGCACCCTGATCTTGTCTGCCGGATCGGTCGCGAGCAGCGCCATTCCGCCACCCCAGCCCGTCGCCGTGTTGTTGGTCAGCACATTGGACGAGATCGTGCCCGACGACGCGTTGAAGAAGAGACCACCACCGTAGTCAGCGCCCCGGTTGTCGCTGATGACGTTGGAAGCGATGGTGATTCCGTTGACAGCGTTGATGGCCAATCCGCCGCCATAACCACCCACCTGGTGGCCCGAGATCACGTTGTCGGTGATGCTGGACGGAGAGGCTCCTCCGCCATTCAGAAAAATCCCTCCGCCGTTCGCTCCTGAGCAGCTCGGGTCCTGGATGTTGTGGCGGATCTTGTTGCCTTTGATTCGTACGGCCGCGGTTGTCGTGCCGATGCCCGTCCCGAGACACGACACATTGCGCTCGATGATGTTGTTCATGACGGTTGCCTGCACCGAATCGAGATAGATGCCGCCCCCGCTCCCGCCTCCGTTGGAGAACAGGCTCGCGCCGTTGGTAATCCTGAAGCCGGAGATGGTGACAGCCTCCTGGCCAGTGCCTCTTGCCGAAATCACGCTGGCGAGGGCTCCACCATCGATGACAGTTGCGTTGGGGCCGGCGGACGACTGGAGAACCAGCGCCTTGTCGATCACCAGGTTTTCGCGATAGGTCCCGGGTGCGACGACGATCGTTGACCCGGACGTGGCCGCGTTGATGGCGCTCTGGATGGTGGGGTAGGCCGAAGGAACTTCGAATCGCGCGGGCTGCGCGCTCGCCGGCTGACAGAACGCAATTGCGGCGCTCAACGCCACAGCGGATCGGATCATCATGAGTTTCTCCCTGAGTTCTTGGTGCTCCCGCGTGCCGGGAGTGGCCGAAAGTTTAGGGGTGCCCTATCCGACCCTTGCCCCCCCAACGGAGGGTTGAGGGCGGTCCCGGATTGCTACGATCGCTCGATTCGGAATAGGAAAGTTCATGGCCAGAACCAAGCGTCTCATTGTCTTTGTCGTATCGGCGTGTCTCAGTTGGACCGGGTTTGTTCAACCCGTCATGGCCAACGAGTTGATCACCGCAGAACAGGTCGTTCAGCGCCAGTCACTGGATGCGTCCACCCTGGATGTGCGGGCGCAACTGCAGGCCAGGTTGAATCGTGCTGACGTGGCCTCCGCCCTGATGGAGCGTGGGGTGAGCAGTGAGGAAGCGAGTCGTCGCGTCGCAGCCCTCAGTGATGCTGAGGCTGCGATGCTGCTCGCCGAGATCGACGAGGCGCCCGCAGGTGCGTCCGGCGAACTGATCGGCACGCTGATCCTCGTGCTCTTCATCCTGGTGTTCAGCGACATCCTGGGCTTCACGCGCATCTTTCCGTTCCTGCGGCCGGCCCGCTGAGCTGGTGTGCAGCGGCGTGCCTGCCTTGCGCTGACCTTCGCGCCGCTGGCCGGGTGCGCGGTGCAGGCCGACGCCTGGCTGGCCGAGGCGCCGGCGGGTCTGCCCGCGCGCGTGGAGCTGTCGCGCACGCCCTTTTTCCCTCAGACCGATTGGCACTGCGGCCCGGCCGCGCTGGCCACGGCCTTGGGCGCGGTGGGCATTGCGGCCTCGCCTGAAACGCTCGGTCGAGAAGTCTTCCTGCCCGCGCGCGGAGGCAGCCTGCAAACCGAGATGCTCGCTGGCCCGCGCCGTCATGGCGCAGTGGCGGTGCGCATTCCGGGCACGGTGGCGTCCTTGCTGCGCGAAGTGGCTGCCGGCGAAGTGGTCGTGGTGCTGCTCAACCTGGGACTGGCCATCGCGCCGCGCTGGCACTACGCGGTGGTGGTCGGCTACGAGCTCGAGCAGCGCGAACTGTTGATGCGATCGGGCACCACCGAGCGCGACCGCATGGCGCTGCGCACCTTCGAGCACACCTGGGCGCGCGCCGGGCACTGGGCTTTTGTCGTGGTGCCGCCGGGGCGCTGGCCAGTGACGGCGCGCGCAGAGGCCGCGGTCGAGGCCGCGATCGGCTTCGAGCGAACAGCCTCGCCGGCGCAGGCCTTGAAGGTCTACGAGACAGGGTCGGCGCGCTGGCCCGAGAGCCTGCCCTTGGCCATCGGCCTTGGCACGAGCGCGCACGCGACCGGTGACACGGCGAAAGCGAAGGCGGTGTTCCGCCGCGCGGGCGAGCAGCACGGCAGCGGCGCTGCGTGGCTCAACCTGGCGCGGCTGCTGCAGTCAGAAGGACAGCGCGACGAGGCGATCGCCTCTGCGCGACGCGCGCTGCGCGACCCGCTGTGGGCCGCGCAGGCGCAATCGTTCCTGGCTCAGCCGACCATCCGACCGTAACGGTCGAGTGCCACGAGCTCCACGTACTTCGAGCCTTGCGTGCTGCCCGGCGTGAACTGCACGGTGTAGCCGCCGAGGTCGGCGCGCAGGTTGGAGAGCGCGTCCTTGATGCCGCGCTTGTTGGCGCCGGCGCCACGCAGGGCCACACGCGCGGCCTCCACTGCGATGCGGCCGCTGATGTAGCCCTCGAGCGTGGCCACGTTCACCTTCTCGTCGCTCTTGATCGCGGCGAGGTCCTGCTGGCAACGGCTCACCACCTGCAGGCCCATCGCCGACGGGCGCGGCACGACGACGCTCAGGATGGCGCTCTGGCCCCGCGCGGTCAGGGTCTCGATCAGGCCTTGCCCCGCCATCGACGACGCGTAGAAGAGGCCCTTGTACCGGGCCGCATGCATCTGGTCGATGATCGCGGCCACCGGGGCGGCGCCGGTCACGAAGAGCACGCAGTCGAGGTTGGCGCCGGCGAGCCTGGTGGCCGCGGCCTGGAAGGACGCCGGGCTCTGGTCGACGGCGATCACCTCACGCGGCGCGATGCCGGCGCCGGCGAGGGCGCCCGTCATCGCGCCCAGGTTGGCCGCAGTGATGCCGACCTGGTGCACCAGGCCCACGCGCAGCAGCGCGCGCTCGTGGGCATAGGTGACCATGCGCTTGAACTCGAGGTCGTGGCCGGCACGCACATGGAAGGCCGAGTGCACCTTCTCGTGGCGCAAGCCCATGGTGCCGCTGGCCGGTCCCACGAGGGCCATCTGCTGCTGCTCGATGGCGCCCATCGCGGCCTCGGTCCCGGGGCCGCTGGTCAGGCCGACGAGGGCCGCCACGTTGGAGCCGAGCAGGGTGTTCACGTTCTGCACGCAGCGCTCGGGCGAGCCGGCGTCGTCGAGGGTGATCAGCTCGAAGCGCGTGCCGCCCGCTTTGGAGGCCGCTTCGAATGCGGCCACGATGCCGGCGCGCACGTCTCGCGCATGTTCGGCGCCGAGGCCCGTCATGGCGGCCGACTGGCCGAACTTGATGACGTTGGCCTGCGCCAATGCGCGGCCCGCCCATCCGGTGCCCAGAGCACCCGCCACACCCCCAACGATCAGATTTCTGCGATTCATTTGAAGCACCCCTGTGTGTCTGACGAGAGGTGCGCATTAGCCGCTCATTCGGGGTGTTACGGCGTGTCTTCTTGTTGCACGGGTTTTGGCGCCGCAAGGGGGTGGACCCCCGCGTTTAAGGGGGAAAGTTCACGGATCCCGGTCCGGGTTTGCCCTGGAAAAGCGGTTACGGCGGGTTACGAACTCGGTGAATCACCGCCCAATTGCCCGAACTCCGGCGCCGGCCCGGGGACTCGACGCCACGCGATGCCGAAGCACGGCCTCAGATCTTCCGACCGGCGTCTGCCCAGTACGGCGCGCGCAGTTGGTTCTTGAAGAGCTTGCCCATGCCTTCGCGCGGCAGCGAGGCGTGGAAGTCGACCACCTTCGGCACCTTGTAGCCGGCCAGGCGCTCACGCACCCATTGGCGGATGCTGTCTTGCGTCGGCGTGCGGCCCGGCGCCGCCACCACCGCGGCCGCCAGCGCCTCGCCGTACTCGGCGTCGGGAATGCCGAACACCGCCGCGTCGAGCACCTCGGGGTGGGCCAGCAGCACATGCTCGATCTCGGCCGGGTAGATGTTGACGCCGCCCGAGATCACCATGTCGCGCTTGCGATCGGTGATGAAGAGGTAGCCCTCGGCGTTGAGGTAGCCCATGTCGCCGTTGGTGATGTGGCCGTCGCGCTCGATGCTCTGGCGAAGCTCGGGGTCGTTCTTGTAGGTGAAGGGCAGCGCGTTGTCGCCGGGGTGGACGTAGATCTCGCCCACTTCGCCAGGCGGCAGGACGCGGCCTTCGCCATCGACGATGCGCAACGAGAAACCGTCGACCGGCTTGCCCACCGTGCCGGGAAAGCGCAGCCACGATTCGCTGGTGCCGAGCGTCACCAGGCCGGCTTCGGTGGAGCCGTAGGTTTCGGTGAGGATGGGGCCCCACCAGTCGATCATCGCGCGGCGCACCTCGGGCGGGCAGGGCGAGCCGCCGTGGGTGGCGTTCTCGAGCGACGACACGTCGTACCGCTCGCGCACGGCCCGGCTCAGCTTGAGCAGGCGCACCAGCATCACCGGCACCAGCGAGAGGTGCGTGAGCCGGTAGTGCTCGATGGCCTGCAGCAGCGGCTCGGCCTCGAAGCGCGGCATCACCACGATCACGTCGGCCATCTCCAGCGCGAGGCGTGCGCCGGCGTTGGGGCCGGCGTGGTACAGCGGGCCGACGATGGCGGTGCGCATGCCTTCCCTCGCGCGGTTGACGAGGGCGCGCACGCGCAGCTGCCCCGCATGCTGGGCAGGCGTGCCGGGCAGTCGCATCACGCCCTTGGGCCGGCCGGTGGTGCCCGAGGTGTAGAGCAGCGACCCGAGCGAGGGCACGGGCGCGGCGCGCCACGGCTCGTGGCGATCTCGCCAATCGGCCCAGCGCAGCATGCCCTCGGGCAAGGCCGGCTCGCCACTGGCCACGCCGTAGGCGCTGCCGATCTCGGCCGGCGTCTCCACTGTGATGACCATCACGTGAGGTGGCACCACCGCCGCCACTTGCGGCCACAGGTCGGCATGGATCACCAGCACCTTCGCGCCGCTGTCCGCGAGCAGGAAGCCGGCCTCGTCGGCCTGGAAGTGCCAGTTCACCGCCACGAGGTAGGCCCCCAGGCGGTTCACCGCGAGCATGGCCTCCAGGTAGGCGAGGTCGTTGCGCATCATCACCGCGACCGCATCGCCCTGGCCCACGCCGAGCGCCGCGAAGCCCGCGGCCGCGCGGGCTGCGTTCAGGCGCAGGGTGCTGCCGCTCATGCGGCGCCCGCCGCAGATCAGCACTTGGGTGTCGGGGTTCAAGAAGGGGTCTCCAGCGTCTTCAATCGGTTCAGGGAGGTGGCGGCGTCGGCCATGAGGGCGTCGATCGTCTCGGCGATGGATTCGCGCTTCGTCGCGAAGCCGATCGACGGGCCCATCGAGACCATGCCCTGCTGCACGTCACCCCCGCGGTAGCAGAGGTCGCGCGTGGTCGTGCCCTTGATGCGCTTGCCGAACTCGGGGTAGCTGCGTGCGCCATCCGCTTCCATCTGCTGCACGATGCGCGCGTTGTCGTTGGCAAGCACGCGCCAGGTGTCCTTGAGCGTGCGCATCGCGGTGGTCGAGTCGTCTTCGTTGCAGGCCAGCAGGTGGTTCTTGTAGTTCTCGTGCGCCCAGACCTCGTGGCAGGTGAGGAAGCGGGTGCCCATCAGCACGCCATCGGCGCCGAGCGCGAGGGCCGACACGATCTGGCGCCCGCTGCCGATGCCGCCGCCGATGACGAGCGGGACCTTCAGGCGGTCGACGGCATAGGCGCCCATCACGAAGGCCGGCAGCTCGTTCATGCCGGGGTGGCCGCCGGCTTCCATGCCGACGAGGCACACCGCATCGGCGCCGAGCGCTTCGGCCTTTTGCGCGTAGCGGATGCGCGAGGCCTTGTGCACCACGATGCCACCGCCATCGTGGATGGCCTTGAAGAGAGGCTCGGGGTTGGCGGCCACGGTCTCGAAATGGCGCACGCCTTCTTCGAGCGCCATCTCGATGTGGCGCGGCACGAGCTCGTTGTGGGCGTTGCGGGATGAGAGCGTGAGGTTCACGCCGAAGGGCTTGCCATGCGCCTGCTCACGGCAGAGCCGGAGCTGGTCGCGAAACGCAGCTGGCGTGTCGAACGAGCGCGGGGTGATGAAGCCCATGCCGCCCGCGTTGACGATGCCGGCCACGTAGCGCGCATCCGACAACCACATCAGCCCACCGGCGAGGATGGGGTGCTTGATGCCGAACAGCTCGGTGATGCGTGTCTTGAACAAGCTCACGCTCACAACATCGTGAACCCGCCGCTCACCCCGATGCTCTGGCCGGTGATGAAGGCCGCGCGGTCGGACGCGAGGAAGGCCACCATGCCCGACACGTCTTCCGGCCTGCACAGGCGGTTGAGCCCGCGCGAGATCGGGTAGGCCTTGAGCATCTTGGCCAGGCGCTCGTTGTTCTCGGGGGTCGCGCTTGGCGCGAGCGCACCGTCCTTGATGCCTTCGTGCGAGACGGCGCCGAGTGCGATGACGTTGACGTTGATGCAGTCCTTGCCGTGCTCCTGCGCGATGGCCTTCGAGAAGCCGAGGATGGCGGCCTTGGCGCCGGAATACACCGCGAGGTTGGCCTCACCCACACGCCCGGCTTCCGACATGATCGAGACGATCTTGCCGCCGCGCTTTTCAACCATGCCGGGCAGCACCGCCTTGCAGCAGTACAGCATGCCGTAGACGTTGAGGTCGACGATCTTTTTCCAGCCGATCGAATCGGTCTGCAGAAACTTCGGCGGGATGCCACCTTTCTCGCGACGCTCGGGGATGATGCCGGCGTTGTTGACGAGGATGTCGATGGTGCCGAAGGCGGCCACGCCCTCTGCGATCATCTTGTCGACCGCCGCTTCGTCGGTGATGTCGGCCACCGCCGCGCGGGCCTGGCCACCCGCATCGGTGATCTCCTTCGCCACCGCGGTGGCGCGTTCGGCAAAAAGGTCGTTGACCAGCACGTGGGCGCCTTCGGCCGCGAGGTCGAGGCAGATGCGGCGGCCCACGCCCTGGCCGCCCCCCGTGACGAGGGCGACCTTGCCCTTGAGATGCAGATCCATGGGGTCTCCTGAGGGTGAGGTTCAGCGGCCCTTGAAGGCCGGGGCGCGTTTTTCGATGAAGGACTGCATGCCTTCCTTGCGGTCTTCGCTGTCGACCACCATCGCCGCGGCATAGCGCTCGAACTCGAGCCCGGCCTCGATGCCGACCTCGATGCCCAGGTTGATCGACTGCTTGGCGAAGCGCAGCGCGAGCGGCGCGTTGCGGGCGATCTTGGCGGCCATCTCGAAGGCCGCGTCCATCAGCTTCTCGGGCGCGACCACGTGGTTGACGAGGCGGATCTCGTGCGCACGCTGCGCGTCGATGATCTCGCTGGTGAAGATCAGCTCCTTCGCCATCCCCACGCCCACCACGCGCGGCAGGCGCTGCGTGCCGCCGGCGGCGGGGATGACGCCGATCTTTCCTTCCGGCAGGCCGAAGCGGGCGGTGCTGGAGGCGATGCGGATGTCGCAGCAGAGCGCGAGCTCGAGGCCGCCGCCCAGCGCCACGCCGTTGATGGCGGCGATGATCGGCTTCTCGAACTCCTCGATGTGGCGGAAGAGCTGGTGCGTGGCCTTCTGCTTGACGTAGTAGTCGGCCGGGTGCGTCTGGGTGGCGGCGCGCTCCTTGATGTCGGCGCCGGCGCAGAAGGCGCGGTCGCCGACGCCGGTGAGGATGACGCTGCGCACGGAGTCATCGTGGCGCGCGAGGTCGAGGATGGCCGCCTGCAGGTCGGGCTTCATCGTGCCGCCCAGCGTGTTCATGCGCTCGGGGCGGTTGAGGCGGATCACGGCCACGCCGTCCTTCACCTCATAGAGCAATGTCTCGAATTTCATCTGTGGTCTCCTTCAATCCGTCTTCTGCAGCACGTGGGCGATGGCGACCGAGCCGAGGCCGATCATGTGGGCCATCGCGAGCCGCGTGTTCGGGTGCTGGCGGCCAGTGGCTTCAGAACGCATTTGGCGGGTGATCTCGGCGATCTGGCCCACGCCGGTCGGGCCGATGGGGTGGCCCATGCCGATGAGGCCGCCCGAGGCGTTGACGGCGCAGCGGCCGCCGATGGCGGTGTCCCCGCGGGCGAGGTCGTGCGCGCCTTCGCCGGGTTTGCTCACGCCGATGGCCTCGCCATAGACGATCTCCTCGATGGAGAAGGCGTCGTGCAGCTCGACCATGTTCAGGTCGCTCGCGGCGATGCCGGCTTGTTCGAGTGCGGCGAGTGACGAGTCGCGCACCATCTGCACGATGGGCGGCACGTCGCCCCGGCCGAGCTTTTCGCTAATTGACACCGAGGCAATCACGCGCGGCGAGCGCGTGCGGCTCAGGCCCAGGCGCGCGATGGCCGCGGCCGAGGCCACGATCACCGCGGCGGCACCTTCGCCGCGCGGGCAGCATTGCTGCACCGTCAACTCGCCGGCCACCTTCGGCGACGCCAGCACCTGCTCCAGCGTGCGCGGCTTGCGGAACTGTGCATACGGGTTGAGCGACGCGTTGCCGTGGTTCTTCACCGCGACGCGGGCGAGCGCTTCGATGTTCAGACCGCCGTCGCGCAGGTAGCGGCGCGCGAGCAGCGCGAACTTGGCAACCGGCAGGTTGCTGGTCGGGCTCAGCGTCGACAGGCCATCGCTGCCGGACGCACGGCGCGCATGGCCGGTCTTGTCGACGCCGACCGCGAGCACGACGTCGTGTTCACCGCTTGCGACCGCCTGGCAGGCAAGGCGGAAGGCCGACGAGCCCGACGCCGACGCGTTCTCGACCTGCGTGACCGAAAGGCCGGTGGAGCCCAGGTGGCGCAGCATCACACGGCCGGCCGCCATGCCGATCGCCGCGGTGCCGACAAAGGCGGCCTGCACCTGCGGCCATTGCAGGCCGGCATCCTTCAGTGCTTCGCGCACGGCGGTCAGGCCGAGGTGCACGTACGGCGTCTCGCTCGGGAACTGGTACGGGTGCATGCCGATGCCGACGACATGCACCGCGCGTTCCTGCAGCAGGCGGCTCATCGTTGTGCCTTCAGGGGACGAAAGCGCAGGCCGCGTTGCGTGTCGGCCGAGTCGGCGCCGATGGCCTCCATTGGCATGTCGAGTTTGAGTTGCGATTCATCGGCCACAGCAATGAGCGCTTCTTCCACCACGCCCGGTGCGATCTCGACTTCGCCCACGACGACCGGCGACGTGAGCCCCGGTGCGACGTCGCCGTAGACGGTGATGAAGTTGCGCAGCCGTGGTGTCTGCGGCATCGGCACCTTGTCGAGCGTGTCATCGCCGCACTCGCGGCAGCCCCAGGCGTTGGACGGGAAGGTGTAGGTGCCGCACCGGCGGCAGTGCGCCAGCAGCGTGGGCAGGTGGTCCACGCCCCAGGCGGGCATCAGGGGCGAAGTCGTCATGGTGCGAGGCGTTGCGTGAGGGCGTGTTTGAGCGCCGCAATGTCGCTCGACGCGGGGCGTTCGGCACTCGCGGGCATGCGCCCAGTCTAGAAACTTGCTGATCACGCAACAAGTAACTAGGCGGCCGATTTTGTCGGTGTAAACGCTAGAGGGCGTTCTTCACGTCAGAAGCGTTCGTTGCCGCGCAGGTAGCGCCAGGCGCCAGGCGGCAGATCACCCAGCATCACCCGGCCGATGCGCACGCGCTTCAGGCCCACCACCTTCAGGCCGACGGCTTCGCACATGCGGCGGATCTGCCGCTTCTTGCCTTCGCGCAGCACGAAGCGGAGCTGGTCGTCGTTGACCCACTCCACCTGCGCCGGCTTGAGCGGCTCGCCGTCGAGTTCGAGGCCGTGGTTGAGCAGGGCCAGGTTTTCCTGAGACAAGGGTTCGCCGTTCACGCTCTCCACGCGCACGAGGTATTCCTTGTCGATCTCGCTGTCTTCGCCGATGAGCTGCTTGGCGATGCGGCCGTCTTGGGTGAGCACGAGCAGGCCGGTGGAGTCGATGTCGAGCCGGCCGGCGGGTGCCAGGCCGCGGTGGTGCGACTGCAGGAAGCGGATGCCGGAGCGGTCTTCGCGCCACTGGTTCTGCGGGGTGACGAGCACCGAAGCGGGCTCATAGCCGTCTTCGGCCTGGCCGCTCACGTAGCCGATGGGCTTGTGCAGCAGCACCGTCACCTTCAGCGCCTGCGCGTCGCGTGCCTTGGCCTCGATGCTGATGAGCTGCCCAGGCAACACGCGCGAGCCGAGTTCGGTGACGACCTTGCCGTCGACACGCACCCAGCCCTTGGGAATCCACTCGTCGGCCTCGCGGCGCGAGGCGATGCCAAGCTCGCTCATGCGCTTGGACAGGCGCATCGAGCCTGGGGTGTCGGTGTGGACCTTGAAATCCTCGTCTTCGTCGTCGTCCTCACGGTGACGGGGCATCGGCGGGCGCTTGGGAGCCGAGTGCGGATGCGCGGGGCGGGCGGGGCCTCCGAAGGCCGTGTTGGGTTTGCCGAAGGCGGTGTTGCCGCCTTGACGGTTCGGGTTGACGGGGCGGGCGGGTGGCAGCGGCCGCTGCGGGCGATCCTGTCGCTCCTGCCGAGGTGGGCGGGCCAGGCCTTCAGGCTCGGGGCGGCGTTTGGCCGAGGCGGGCGGCCGGTCACCGTAGCGCAGCCTCAGCTGCTCCTGGTAGCGCGCCTCGCGCTCTTCGCGCTCGGTCTGGGCCTGTGCGAGGGTGGGTCGCTTTTTCACCCCAGCGCCGCTGCCGCGCACCGGGGCACGCCCGGGCGTTGCGGGGCCAGTGGGCTTCTTCTTCAACTTCAGGGTGGCCATGGGCCGGATTGGAACACGTCGCTCACCCGGTCCTTCCCGCTGTCACGGGAATGACGCTCAGCCGCGCGGGTGATGTGTCGCGTGCAAGGACTTCAGCCGCTCGCGCGCCACGTGCGTGTAGATGGTGGTCGTGGAGATGTCGGCGTGGCCGAGCAGCATCTGCACCGCGCGCAGGTCGGCGCCGTGGTTAAGCAGATGCGTGGCGAACGCATGGCGCAGCGTGTGGGGCGAGAGCGGGACGCGAACGTCGCCCTGCAGCGCATATTTCTTGATGAGCTGCCAGAACATCTGGCGCGTCATCGGGCCGCCGCGGGCGGTGACGAAGAGCGCGTCGCTGGCCTGGCCCTGCAGGATGTCGCTGCGCGCTTCGGCCAAGTAGCGCGTGAGCCACGCGTGCGCCTCTTCACCGAAGGGCACGAGCCGCTCCTTCGCGCCCTTGCCGGTGACGCGCAGCACGCCTTCCGACAGGCTCAGGTGCACGCTCTTGAGCGACACGAGTTCGCTCACGCGCAGGCCGCTCGCGTACATCAGCTCGAGCATGGTGCGATCACGCAGCCCGAGCGGGGTGTCGACATCGGGCGCGTTCAGCAGCGCCTCGACCTGTGCCTCGCTCAGCGTCTTGGGCACACGCAGCGGCTGCTTGGCCGACAGCAGCTTGAGCGTCGGGTCGGCCTGCACGAGATGCTCGCGCAGCGCCCAGCGAAAGTAGCGTTTGAAGACGGTCAGCCGCCGGTTGGCGCTGGTGGCCTTGCTCGCGGCGTGCTGCGCGATGGCGTGCTCGCGCAGGTGGCTTTCACGGGTGTCGTCGAGCGAGGCGCCGTGGGCCTTGGCCAGCCACTGGGCGTAAAGCATCAGGTCGCGCCGATAGGCGGCAAGCGAGTTGGGCGACAGCCCATCCTCGATCCAGAGGGCATCAATGAAGCGGTCGATGGACTGTTGGCTCGCAGCCAGGGATGAGTCGGCCATGCGTCGATGATCGCACCCAGCGAGCGCAGCGAAGCCACCCGAAGCCCGGGTCTCCCGGGCCGAAGGGGTGGCCCCTTGGGGGTCGGAGCGCAGCGACTGGGGGGCCGTCACTCCAGCGTCAGCTTCTGCTGCGCCACCACCTTCTTGTAGACCTCGAACTCCGCCTTGATCTGCTCGCCGAACTGCTCGGGCGTGTTGGCGACGATCAGCGAGCCGGTGTCTTCGATGCGCTTCTTCACGGTCGGGTCTTCCACCGTCTTCTTGACCGCGGAGTGGACCTTGTCGACCACTTCCTTCGGCAGGCCCTTGGGGCCATAGATGCCGTAGTAGGCCATGCGGTTGACGGGCTCCAGGCCCACGTCCTTGAAGGTGGGCACGTTGGGCAGCACCGACAGGCGCGTGGGCGCGGCCACCACGATGGCGATCAGACGGCCTTCCTTGATGAAGGGCAGGGCCGAGGGCAGGTTGTCGAAGATGATCGGCACCTGGCCCGCCACGGTGTCGTTGAGGGCCGGGCCCGCGCCGCGGTACGGGATGTGGGTGATGAAGGTGCCCGACAGGTTCTTGTAGAGCTCCATCTGTAGGTGGCCGATGCCGCCGGTGCCCGAGCTCGCGTAAGAGTACTTGCCGGGGTTCTTCTTGATTTCGGCGATGAAGCCCTTGTAGTCGCGTGCGGGGAAGCTCGGGTGCACCGCGATCACGTTGGGCGTGGCGGCCACGTTGATGATGGGCGTGAAGTCGGTCAGCGGGTTGTAGGGGATCTTGGGGTTGATCGCAGGGTTGGCCGCCGTGGTGGAAACGGTGGCCATGCCGAGCGAATAGCCGTCGGGCGCGGACTTCGAGGTCTCGTTGGCGCCGATCGAGCCGCCGCCGCCAGCCTTGTTCTCGACCACGAGGGTCTGGCCGAGCGGGCCGGTGATCTTCTCGGCCACCACGCGCGCGATGATGTCGGTGGTGCCCCCGGGTGCGAAGGGAACGACCAGCCGTACCGGCTTGGTGGGGTACGCCTGTGCAAGCGCGAAAGGGCTGGTGGCGGACAGGGCGAGCGCGGTGGCGATCAGGTGTCTGCGATGCATGGGTACTCCTCTGGTGTGCGGACGTGCGGCGAAGAAACCATGCTGCCCTTGCGAACCTGCATTGGCGACTGTGGAAACTACGCAGGACGTTGTACTGCAAACTCGCACGATGTCGAATGGCCTTCTGCTGCTACCGGACTTTCTGCTGATCGTCTGCGGCTTCCTGCTCTGCCGCTACACGGCGCTCGATCGCCCCATCTGGGAAAGTGCGGAACGGCTGGTGTACTACCTGCTGTTCCCGGTGCTGCTGTTCAACTCCATCGTCAAGACACCCCTGCAGCCTGCACAGACGCTGGGGCTCGCGGGGGCCGGTATCGGCGTGATCCTGTGCGGCGTGGTGCTGGCGTTTTCGCTGCGGCGCTGGCCGGGTGTCGATGCGCGACTGCATGCGTCGGGTGCGCAGATCGCGTTTCGCTTCAATTCCTACGTGGCGCTCGCGCTGGCCGAGCGCCTGGGTGGCTCGCAGGGCGTGGCATCGATGGCCCTCTTGATCGCCCTGGGCGTGCCGCTCGCCAACGTGGCGGCGGTGTGGTCGCTCGCGCGCCATGGCGGGCACAACTACCTGAAGGAGATTGCGCGCAACCCGCTCATCATCAGCACGGTGGCCGGGCTCATGGCCAATGCGGCCGGCGTGAGCTTCCCGGAAGCGGTGGCCACCACGCTGCAGCGCATCGGCGTGGCTGCCTTGCCCATTGGCCTGCTGGCGGTCGGCGCCGGTCTGCGCGTGGGGGGATTGATGAAGGGCCCATGGCTCGCCGCCACCTTGCTGGGCATCCGGCATGCCGTGCTGCCGGCGATCGGTCTCGGGCTCACGCTGCTGCTGGCGCTGCCACCGGAGCAGCGCTACATCGCGGTGCTCTTCGCCGCGATGCCGACCGCGTCGAGCGCCTTCGTGCTGGCCTCGCGCATGGGCGGTGACGGCCCCTACGTCGCGGCGCTGGTGACGGCCTCGACGCTGCTCGGGATGCTCAGCATCCCGATCTGGCTGGCGTTGATCTAGCCCTGGGCGAGGGCCCAGTCGATGTGCTCGCGCAGCAGGGGGCTCGCGCTGTCTCTTGCCGATTGCAGGGCTGCGGTGATCGCAGGGTCAGGCTGAGCGCGCAGCGCATTGCCGAGCGCCACGGCGATGTTGCGCTGCCAACGTGCGTGGCCGATGCGGCGGATGGCGCTGCCTTCGGTGTGGCGCAGGAACTCGTCTTCCGACCAGGCCCAGAGCTGCAGCAGCGTGGCGCCGGTGAGCGACGCCCGGGGGTCGAAGTCGGGCAGCTCGTTGCGTTGCGCGTACTTGTTCCACGGGCAGATGAGCTGGCAGTCGTCGCAGCCGTAGATGCGGTTGCCGAGCAGCGGGCGCAGGTCTTCGGGGATGGGGCCGTCATGCTCGATCGTCAGGTACGAGATGCAGCGGCGGGCATCGAGCCGGTAGGGCGCGACGATTGCGCGCGTGGGGCAGACGTCGATGCAGGCGCTGCAACTTCCGCAGTGGGAGCTGACGGGCTCTGACAGGGGCAGTGGCAGGTCGACGTAGATCTCGCCGAGGAAGAAGGTCGAGCCGGCCTCGCGGTGCAGGGTCAAGGTGTGCTTTCCCCGCCAGCCGATGCCGCTGCGCGAGGCGAGCTCGACTTCGAGCACCGGTGCCGAGTCGGTGAACACACGGTGGCCGTAGGGGCCGACGGCGTCGGCCAGCCTGTCGGCGAGCTTCTGCAGGCGGTTGCGCAGGACCTTGTGGTAGTCGCGGCCCCGGGCGTAGAGCGAGATGGCGGCGTCGGCCGGGCGCTTGAGCCGGGCCCATTCGACGGCTTGCCATTCTTCAGGCGTGTCACGCGGCAAGTAGTCCATGCGAGCCGTGACGACACGCACCGTGCCTGGCACCAGCTCGGCCGGCCGGGCGCGTTTCAGGCCGTGTGCGGCCATGTAATCCATCGAGCCATGAAAGCCGTTCTGGAGCCAGGCCATGAGCCCGGGTTCGGCGGAGGACAAGTCCACGTCGGCCACGCCGATCTGTGAAAATCCGAGCGCCCTGGCCCACTCGCGCAGTGGTGCCATCAGCGCGAGGAGTGCCTCGTCGTCCAACTTGCGAGCGTCATCCATTGCCGTCGATTCTAGGAACCCGCACCCTGCACTGGGCCGATGAGGCCGCTTGTCAGGCCACCGCGCAGGCACTGGCGCAGCGGCCTGCGTTGCGCGATGCGTTCGTCGAGCTGCATGGCACGCTCGGTGCCGGCAAGACGACCTTTGCCCGTCATCTGCTGCAAGCGCTGGGTGTGCAAGGGCGCATCAAGAGCCCGACCTATGCGGTGCTCGAGTCGTATGAGGTGGCAGGGCTTGCGATCTCGCATTTCGACTTCTACCGCTTCAAGGACCCGCAGGAATTCGAGGACGCCGGCTTTCGCGACGTGTTCGCCGCGGCCGGCATCAAGATTGCCGAGTGGCCCGAGCAGGCCGAGGGCCTCTTGCCCGTGGCCGATTTGCGCGTGGAACTCATTCCGCTGGATGGAGACGAACGCCGCGTGATCTTCACTGCCCAAACGCCGCGAGGCTCGGAGCTCCTGCCCGACGCCGGGCCGCCCCAAGGCGGGCAGAGCCCCTTGGGGGCAGGAGCGAAGCGACCGGGGGGCATTTCATCTTGAAGCGGCGCCAGCTCCTTCAAGGCTCCATCGCCCTGCTGCTCGGCACGCACGAGCTGGCCTTCGGCGCCAGCATCCTCGCGGTGCGGGTGTGGCCCGCGGCCGAGTACACCCGGGTCACGCTCGAGTCTGACGAGGCCTTGCCGGTCAAGCATTTCCTGGCCGAGAACCCGGCGCGGCTCGTCATCGACATCGAAGGCCTGGAACTCAGCCCGGCCCTGCGCGACATCGTGGGCAAGGTGCGCTCCGACGACCCGTTCATCGCCGGCGTGCGCGTAGGCCAGAACCAGCCGCGCGTGGTGCGCCTGGTGATCGACCTCAAGCAGAGCACGGCGCCCCAGCTTTTCACGCTCGCGCCGGTGGCGGCCTACCAGCACCGCATGGTGTTCGACCTCTACCCCACGCAGGAGCGCGACCCGTTGCTCGCGCTGGTGCAGGACAAGTCGCAGGCCGAGCAGAAGGCCGCGCAGGCGGTGCAGGACGCGCTGGGTGAATTTATCGACCGCATCGGCAAGCCCGGCGCGGCGTCGGCCCCGACCGGCCCTTCCGTGCCCGTTTCGCCGCCGGTGGCGGCAGCCTCGGCGCCGACCATGAGCCGCGCGCGCATCGACCGCCTCATCATCGTGGCCATCGACCCCGGCCACGGCGGAGAAGACCCCGGCGCCATCGGCCCGAGCGGCCTGCGCGAGAAAGACGTGGTGCTGGCCGTGGCGCTCAAGCTGCGCGACCGCATCAACGCGATCACCGGCATGCGGGCGATGCTCACGCGCGATGCCGACTTCTTCGTGCCGCTGCACGAGCGCGTGCGCAAGGCGCGGCGGGTGCAGGCGGATCTCTTCGTCTCGATCCACGCCGATGCCTTCATGAAGCCTTCTGCGCGAGGCGCCTCGGTTTTCGCGCTCTCGCAGAGCGGCGCCACCAGCAGCGCCGCGCGCTGGATGGCCGACAAGGAAAACGCGGCCGACCTCGTCGGTGGCGTCAACTTCAAGGCAAAGGACTCGGCCGTGCTACGCGCGATGCTCGACATGAGCACCACGCGACAGATCAAGGACAGCCTGAAGCTCGGCGGCGAGGTGCTCGGGCAGATCCGCAAGGTCGGCCACCTGCACAAGGGCAGCGTGGAACAGGCGGGCTTCGCGGTGCTGAAGGCGCCCGACGTGCCCTCGATCCTGGTGGAAACGGCCTTCATCTCCAACCCGGAGGAAGAGGCCAAGCTGCGCAGCAGCGAGTACCGCGATCAGCTGGTGGACGCACTCACGGCGGGCATCAAGCGCTACTTCGCGAAGAACCCGCCGCTGGCGCGCAGCCGCCAGCTCTGATCAGGCCGCGGCGGCGGCCTTTCGCTTGGCCTTCCACGCGCCGATGATCACGATCAGCCCCGGCACCAGGATGGCCCCCCAGATGATCTTGTCGAGGTTTTCCTTGACCCAGGGGATGTTGCCGAACACGTAGCCCGCGAGCGTGACGCCGCCCACCCAGATGCTCGCGCCCACCACGTTGTAGACCGTGAAGCGGCTGCGCGTCATCTCGGCCACGCCGGCGACGAAGGGCACGAAGGTACGCAGGAAGGGGAAGAAGCGCGCCAGGATGATGGTGATGCCGCCATGCTTCTCGTAGAAGGCATGCGCCTGGTCGAAGGCCTGGCGGTTGAAGAAGCGGCTTTGCTCCCACTGGAAGACCTTGGGGCCGATGTAGCGCCCGATGCTGTAGTTGCACTGGTCGCCCAGGATGGCGGCGATGGTCAGCAGTGCCAGCGCCAGCGGCAGGCTCATCAGCCCGGCGCCGCACAGCGCGCCCACCACGAAGAGCAGCGAATCGCCCGGCAGGAAGGGCATCACCACCACGCCGGTCTCGACGAAGATGATGAGGAAGAGCAGGGCGTAGACCCAGGCCCCGTAGGTCGCCACGAAGTTGGCGAGGTGCACGTCGACGTGCAGGATGAAGTCGATCAGGAAGGTGATGAATTCCATGGCGGGCGATTATGGGCGACGTATCGGGGCGCGATTCTTACAATGCCCCGATGAACGCCGTGCCCGAGCTTGCCGCCACTGATCCTGCTGTCTCTGAGCCTGCAATGCGTCGACCCATTCGCGAGCTGCCCGACGAGCTCATCAGCCAGATCGCCGCCGGCGAGGTGGTGGAGCGGCCGGCCTCGGTGGTGCGCGAGCTGGTCGACAACGCGCTCGACGCCGGTGCGACCGAGGTGGTGGTCAAGCTGATGGCAGGTGGGGTGCGCAGCATCCTGGTGGAAGACGACGGGGTGGGCATTCCGGCCGACGAGTTGCCGCTTGCACTGCGCCGCCATGCGACGAGCAAGATCGCCTCGCTGGGCGAATTGGAAAGCGTGGCGACGATGGGGTTCCGCGGCGAGGCGCTGGCGGCGATCTCGTCGGTTGCCGAGCTCAGCATCGCCAGCCGGACCGAAGGCGCGCCGCACGCCCAGCGCATCGACGCGCGCAGCGGCGAGCTGGTCCCGGCCGCGCGCGGGCGAGGCACGAGCGTGGAGGTGCGCGAGCTCTTCTTCAGCACCCCGGCCCGTCGCAAGTTCCTGAAGACCGACGCGACCGAGCTGGCGCACTGCCTCGAAGCGGTGCGTCGCCATGCGCTGGCGCGCCCGGACGTGGGCTTTGCGGTGTGGCACGAGGGCAAGCTCGTCGAACAGTGGCGCCGCAGCAGCCTCGCCCAGCGCGTGCGCGAGGTGCTGGGCGACGACTTCGTGGCCGAGAGCCGCGAGGTGCAGCTCGAGATCGGGCCGCTGCGGGTGATGGGCCGGGCCGGCACGCCGGCGGCGGCACGCGCGCGCGCCGACCAGCAATACGTCTACGTCAACGGCCGCTACGTGCGCGACAAGCTGATCGCCCACGGCGTGCGCTCGGCCTATGAAGACGTGCTCCATGGCGGCCGGCAGCCGGCCTATGTGCTGTTTCTGGAGATCGCGCCGGACCGGGTTGACGTGAACGTGCACCCGACCAAGATCGAGGTGCGCTTCCGCGATTCGCGCGAAGTGCACCAGGCCATGCGGCGTGCCGTCGAGGCAGGTCTCGCGCCGCCCCAATCGGCCACTGTGTCGGCGACTGCGGCCCCGTCTCAGGCCGGGGCAACCGAGGCCCTTCGCCCGGCGTTCGCGCCGGCGTACATGCCGACGGTGCAGAACCCTCTGGCCTTGGAGCAGGTGGCCGTGTTGCATGCCCAGGAGGCTCCGGCCGCCTGGCGGGTGACCCCAGCCAGCGTGGCGAAGCCGCTGGCCTCGGCGCCTGTGGCGCCTACGCAAGCACTGCCCGCAGGTGATTGGCCGCTGGGCCGGGCGATCGGGCAGGTGGGCGGTGTTTTCGTGCTCGCGGAAAACGCGCAGGGCCTGGTGGTGGTCGACATGCACGCGGCGCACGAGCGCATCGTCTACGAGCGGCTCAAGGCGAGCCTGGGTGCCGCCGCGATCGAATCTCAGCCGCTCCTGATCCCGGCGACCTTTGCCGCCACGCCGCAGGAAATCGCGACCGCCCAGGCGCAGGCCGACAACCTGCTGGCCCTTGGCCTCGACGTCTCGGTGCTGTCGGCCAGCACGTTGGCCGTGCGCTCGCGGCCCGCGGCCTTGGCGGGGGGCGACGTGGTGGAGCTGGCGCGCAGCGTGCTCGCCGAGCTGGCGCAATACGACGGCAGCACGGTGATCCAGCGCGCGCAACATGAGCTGCTGTCGACGATGGCTTGCCACGGAGCCGTGCGTGCCAACCGCCAGCTCACGCTCGACGAGATGAACGCACTGCTGCGCGACATGGAGCGCACTGAGCGCAGTGACCAGTGCAACCATGGCCGGCCCACCTGGCGGCAGATCACGATGAAAGAACTCGACGGGCTGTTCTGGCGCGGCCGCTGAGTAAGGCGCCTGCCATGCAACACGATTTCCTCTCGGCGCTGATCCTGCTGCTGCTGGTGCTCGACCCCGTGGGCAGCCTGCCGATCTTCATTCCGGTGATGGGCCAGGTCGCCCCCGAGCGGCGGCGCTGGGTGGCGCTGCGCGAGGTGGGCATCGCGTTCGCGGTGCTCTTCGTCTTCATGTTCGTCGGCGAAGGCTTCCTGCGCGTGATGCGCCTGTCGGAGCGATCGCTCGAAGTGGCCGGGGGCGTGATCCTCCTGATGGTGGCCATCCGCATGATTTTCGGCAGTGGCAGCGGTGGCGTGTACGGTGTGCCCGAGGGCAGGGAGCCGCTCATCTTCCCGCTGGCCGTGCCGCTGCTCGCCGGGCCGTCGGCGATGGCGACGGTGTTGCTGCTGGCCTCTCGGCAGCCCGACCGCATGCTGTCCTGGATCGGGGCGCTGGCCTGCGCAATGGCGGTGTCGCTCGTGGTGCTGCTGCTGTGCAACCAGATCCGCCGCGTGGTCGGCGACTCGGTGGTGTCGGCGGTCGAGAAGCTGATGGGGCTGGTGCTCACCGCGATCGCGGTGGAGATGATCCTGGCGGGGCTGAAGCGCTACTTCCTTGGCTGAGCGAGGCACATAAAAAAACGGCCAGTCTTTCGACTGGCCGTCTTGTCTGCAACAGCTCGCTGATCGGTGGATCAGAAGTTGTGGCGCACGCCCACGGCGAACGACTGGATGTTCTCGCCAGCGGCCGGGCCGGGGCCAATCAGGGCGCCCGGGTTGTAGGCAGCGTTCGCCTCGTTGTCGACCTTCGTGTAGAAGGCGTAGACCTTGGTGCGCTTGCTCAGGTTGTAGTTGTAACCCAGGGTGTACTGCTTGGCGCCGGAGGCGTCCACACCACCGCGGTCACCAGCAAGGCCGGCGTTCACATGGAACTCCGAGGCGCCCATCGCGTACATGCCGGCAAAGCGGATGTTGTTGCGCTTGAAGGTGTCGCCCGTGGTGCGCTCGTAGTAGCCGCCGAAGGTGAAGGCGCCGAGTTCGTACAGGGCGCGGAAGGCGTAGCTCTTGCGTTCCGTGCCGGTGGCGGCTTCATGGCCGAAACCCAGGTGCAGGGGGCCTGCGTCGTAGTTCACCGCGAAGGAGCGGTTGGTCACGGTGCCGGTCTCGTGCAGCGAGTACTGCACATCGCCACGGAAGCCGGCGATCGTCGGCGTGGTGTAGGCGATGGCGTTTTGCAGGGCGCCGGTGGTCACGAACTCATACAGCGCATCGGCGGAGCTGCCGGTGTCGTGGTTGTGCATCGACACGTAGTCGGCGGTAGCGAAGTAGGCTTCGGATGCCGGCATGTTGCCCAGACGGATGGCACCGAACGTCGGGTGCGACAGGCCAACGGTGGATTCACGACCCCAGAAGCGGCTGCCGGCGATGGTGCCGGTGTCAGTGTTGAAGCCGTGCTCGATCACGAAGTTGGCCTTGAGGCCGCCACCCAGATCTTCCGAACCCTTGAAGCCGATACGCGATGCGCTGTCGACTACACCGGTGCGGCTGGTGGAGCCGACCTTCTGGCGCTCGACGGTGTCATTCAGACGACCGTAGATGGTGACGTTGCTTTGTGCGAGAGCCGAGCCAGCCGCGAGGGTGGAAATGGCGGCAATGAAAAGAGAGCGCTTCATGAGCATTCCTTATGTGTGAAGTGCGGGTTGGTACCGCGGGGAGTTTCACTATTCAGAGGCTGAGTCCCGTACTGCTGACCCAACCGCGCGATGAGTTTAGGCGCGCATGTTCTGGAAAGTCCCAATCTCGTTGCTCGTGCGCAACAAGCTTTTTTGTGCTTTAGAGCGCTAGCACAAATCAACGGCCACGGTGGTGCGCGGGGGCTTCAAGCCGCTTGGCGAGCACCGACAGCAGCAAGGTCAGCACGAGGTACATCACCGAGATGGCGAGGTAGGGCTCCCAGTAGCGGGAGTACGCGCCGGCCACGGTGCGCGCGGCCATCGCGAGCTCGGCGAGGCCGATGGCGGAGACGAGCGACGAGTCCTTGATCAGCGTGATGCCCTCGTTGACCAGGGCCGGCAGCATGCGCCGGAAGGCCTGTGGCAGCACGATGAAACGCATGGCCTGCGCGTGCGTCAGGCCCAGGCTGTAGCTGGCCTGCGTCTGCCCGAGGTGGATGCTCTGGATGCCGGCGCGGAAGATCTCGGAGATGTAGGCCCCGGCGTTGAGGCTCAGCGCGAGGGCGCCCGAGAAAAACGCGCCGTGCGATTGGCGGAATTCGCGCGCGGCCTCGCCTGCGAGCAGAAGGCCGGTGTCGGGGTGGATCAGCAGCGGCGTCACCGCGAAGTGCACCAGCACGATCTGCACGAAGAGCGGCGTGCCGCGGAAGAAGGTCACGTAGGCGGTGGTGAACGCCCGGGCGACCTTCAGCGCCCAGCCGAGGGCGATGGACTTCGGCGGCGGTGCATCGACCGAGCTGCTGAGCATGCCGAAGAGCACGCCCAGCACCAGCCCGCAGACGATGGCGACGAGGGTGAGCTGCACCGTCATCCACAGGCCGGTCACGAACAGCGGCCCGTAGTCGGTGAGGATCTCCCAGCGCAAGTCCATCGCCGAGCGGGCGCGTGGCGAGGCTTACTTCGAGGCGGCCGAAGCCGGCGCGGCGGCAGCGCCCGGCGCAGCACCGAAGTACTGCGCGTAGATCTTGTCGTAGGTGCCGTCGGCCTTGATGTCGGCCAGGCCCTTGTTGATCTTGCCCAACAGGTCGGTGTTGCCCTTCTTCACGGCGATGCCGTACTGCTCGGGCTGGAAGGACTTGTCGGACACGGTCTTGAACTTGCTGCCGGCGTTGTTGGCGACGTAGTTGATGACCACGCCGTTGTCGGCCACGACAGCATCGACGCCGCCGGCCTCGAGCTCCTTCAGTGCGAGCGGGGTCGACTCGAAGCGCTTGATGTTGGTGCTGTTCTTGCCTTGCAGCTTGGTCACGACCTCGTCGCCGGTGGTGCCGGTCTGCACGCCGACCTTGAGCTTCTTCAGGTCGTCGAACTTGGTGACCTTCGAGGTGCCCTTCACTGCGATGAGCTGGTGCGCATCGAAGTAGGGGCTGCTGAAGTCCATGGTCTGCTTGCGCTCGTCATTGATCGTGATGGCCGAGACGAGCAGGTCGCGGTCGCCGGAGCCGAGGGTGTTGAAGATGCCTTCCCACGGCGTGTTGACGAACTTCACCTCGATGCCGGCCTTCTGGGCCACGGCCTTCACCACGTCGATGTCGAAGCCGACGATTTCCTTCTGCGGGTTCTCCGACTCGAACGGGGCATAGGCGGCATCGGTGCCGACGACGTAGACCTTGGCGGGCGCCGGGGCCGGCGCGGAGGCTGCTGCGACGGGCGCCGACGCGGCGGGCGCCGGCGTCTCGGCCTTCTTGCCGCAGGCGGAGAGCAGGAAACCGGTGATCAGCAGGGCGCTGGCTTGGAGGAAGCGGCGTGTGGAAAGCGTATTCATGGACGTCCTTCGAATGGGGCCTGGAAGGCAGCCGCTCGTGGCGGCCGCAAGGGGGCCCCAGTGTAATGTCGGTCCACGCCGGGGCGGCTCGGCCGATTGCAAGTAGTGAGCCAGCTCAACTCGCGTTCAGCTGGGCCAGTTCCTCCTCGGTGAACCCGGCCGCCAAGCGGGCGCTTTCGTTGAACGGGGGCCGCAGGCGTGGTGCTTCATGGCGGCGGGTGAGCTCGCGGTAGTGGGCGACCGGGTCCAGCCCTTGGCGCTCGCACAGCCAGCGGTACCAGCGGTTGCCGATGGCCACGTGGCCCACTTCGTCGCGCAGGATGATGCCGAGGATCTCGACCGTGCGTGTGTCGCCTGCCTTGGCGAACTTGGCCTGCAGCGGTGGCGTGGCGTCGAGCCCGCGCGCTTCGAGCGTGCGTGGCACGAGGGCCATGCGCGCCGTCGCGTCGCCCGCCGTGCGCTGGGTCATCAGCCACAGCCCGTCGTGGGCGTCGAAGTCGCCGTAGTCGTGGCCGAGGCTCTGCAGGTGCTCGCGTAGCAGGCTGAAGTGCAGGGCCTCTTCGCTCGCCACCCTGAGCCAGTCGACGTAGAAGAGGGTGGGCATGCCCTCGAAGCGGAAGGCTGCGTCGAGTGCGAGGTTGATCGCGTTGAACTCGATGTGCGCGATCGCGTGCAGCAGCGCGGCGCGGCCTTCGGGCGTGTACGGCGTGCGCGATGGCACTTCCTTGGGCGGCACGAGGCGCGGCCGTGGCGGTCGGCCAGGCAGGTCGAGAGGCGGCTCGATGCGCTCCGTAGGATCGATGAGGGTGCGGTCCAGACTGGCGAAAAGCGCGCGGGCTTCGGTGGCCTTGGTGGCGGGATCTTGCAGGCACAAGACCTCGAGGGCGCGGCGTCGGGGGTTCATCTCTAAAATTATCGGCTTCACCTCGAGGATGCTCCATGGCCCTTTATCGACTCGGCGACGACTCGCCCGACATTGCCGACTCCGCCTGGGTCGCCGAGAGCGCCCAGGTGATCGGCATGGTGACTCTCGAGGACAACGCGAGCGTGTGGTTCGGCGCGGTGCTCCGTGGTGACAACGCCCGCATCACCGTCGGGCGCAACGCCAACGTGCAGGACGGCACCGTGATCCATTGCGACTCGGGCTACCCCTGCACCCTCGGAGAGAACGTGACGGTCGGCCACCAGGTGATGCTGCACGGCTGCACCATCGGCGAAGGCTCGCTGGTGGGCATCCAGTCGGTGATCCTGAACGGCGCCAAGATCGGCAAGCACTGCATCGTGGGTGCGGGCGCGCTGGTCACCGAAGGCAAGGAGTTCCCCGACGGCTCGATGATCCTCGGCTCGCCCGCCAAGGTGGTGAAGACGCTCACGCCCGAGCAGATCGAGCGGCTGAAGCTGAGCGCGCTGCACTATGTTGAAAACGCCAAGCGCTACAAGGCGGGACTGAAGAAGATCGGTTGATGAGCGAACTCCACAAGTTTCTGTTCGACGGGCTGCCCGTGCGCGGCCTGCTGGTGCGTTTGACCGGTGACTGGCGCGAGGTGCTGGAGCGCCGCGAGTCGGCGCAAGACGCCTTTCCCGCGCCCGTGCGCGAGCTGCTCGGCGAGATGGCTGCGGCCGGTGTGCTGATGCAGTCGAACATCAAGTTCGATGGCGCCGTGGTGATGCAGATCCACGGTGAGGGGCCGGTGAAGCTGACGGTGGCCGAGGTGAAGTCCGACCTGACGTTCCGGGTCACCGCCAAGGTGACGGGCGAGATGCCTGCGGTGCCTCGGCTCGACACGCTGGTCAACGTGAACGGCAAGGGCCGCTGTGCCATCACGCTCGACCCGCGCCAGAAGCTGCCCGGCCAACAGCCCTACCAGGGCGTGGTGGCGCTGCATGGCGACCAAGGCGAACCGCTGCACAAGCTGAGCGAGGTGCTGGAGCACTACATGCTGCAGTCGGAGCAGCTCGACACCAAGCTCGTGCTCGCCGCCAACGACAAGGTGGCCGCCGGCCTTTTGATCCAGCGGCTGCCGGTGGAAGGCGCCGGCAACATCGGTGCCCGCAACGAAGACGACATCGGCCGCGATGAAGACTACCGCCGCATCTCCATGTTGGCCGCCACGCTCACGAGCGAAGAGCTGCTCACGCTCGATGCCGACACCATCCTGCGCCGCCTGTTCTGGGAAGAGAAGGTCGTGCGTTACGAGCCGCTGCACCCGCAGTTCGCCTGCAGCTGTTCACGCGAGCGGGTGGGCAACATGCTCAAGTCGCTGGGGCGCGAAGAGATCGACGGCATCGTCGCCGAGCAGGGCCGCGTCGAGATCGGCTGCGATTTCTGCGGCGTGAAGTACCACTTCGACGTGGTGGACGTGGGCGAGCTGTTCACGCCGCAGGGCCGGCAACAGCCGGGCACGACGACGCTGAACTGACCCATCACAGGACATCCGCCCATGCTCTACGCCTTGCTCAAACTCTTGCACTGGGCTGCGATCACCATCTGGCTGGGCGGCATGGTGTTTGCGCATTTCTGCCTGCGGCCTGCCGCCATGACGCTGCCTCCGCCACAGCGGGTGCCGCTGATGGCCGATGCGTTGGGCCGCTTCCTGAACATCGTGGCGGGTGTCGTGCTGGTCACCCTGGGGACGGGCGCTGGCATGTGGACCTGGGCGGTGCGCAGCACCCACCAGACGGGTACTGCGTTCAACGCCCCGGCCGACTGGTACGTGATGGCCGGGCTGGGCGTCTTGATGGCCCTGGTGTACGGCCACATCCGCTTTGCGCTTTACCGACGGTTGCAGCGCGCCGTGGCCGCTCAGGACTGGCCGGCGGGTGGCGCGGCCTTGCAGGAGATCCGCTTCTGGGTCAGTGCCAACATGGTGTTCGGCGCGATCATCCTGGCGGTGGTGACGCTGGGGCAGGCGAGCTAACGATCCCCACGGGCGAGCAGGTGACGCTCGCAGTCGGCGTCGCCACAGCGCTCGCAGATCCACTGCCAGGGGCGTTGCGGTGAGTCGTCGGGCAGTCCATGGCCGACCGCGGCCAGCGCAGACCGCAGCCGCTGCGGCCCTTCGCCGCTGACGACCGCATACGGAACATTCGCCCGCAGGAGGCTGGATCGCACCAGGGCGGTCACCGGCTCGCGCACATGCGCGCCGTCCCGCATGTGCCCGTCGGCTTTCCAGGGCAGGTCGAGTGCGGTCAACAGCGTGTGGCGATACCGCCGCTGTTCGGCTTCGGCCATGACGTAGAGACTGGCGTCGCCGAAGATCAGGTCGCTGTAGACCGCGATCATCAGCGCCGAGGTGTCGGCGACCACGATGTCGTGCGTGGCCATGGCCGCTTCGATGCGGCGCGCCTGTTCCCGTGCGATGCCGGCCTGCTCGTGCACCTGAGGCGTGCGCCCCCGTGCCATGCAGAACTCGCGCAGGTATTCGTCGACGCGTGCAACGCGCAGGCCTTCTTGCGCGAGCGCTTCGGCCAGATCCGCCGCCAAGGTCGTCTTGCCCGTGCTTTCGGCGCCGACGATCGTGATGACGTCGCTCATGCCGCGACGGCCAGGCGCTTCCAGGCACGCAGGCCGGCGATCGACATCACGATGAAGATCGCATAAAGCACCACGGTGAGCCACAAGCCCTTGTAGGCGAAGAGCGCGACGCTGACGGCGTTGACAACCAGCCAGGCCGTCCAGTTCTCGACGTACTTGCGGCCCAGCAGCCATTGGCCGAGCAGGCTGGCGGCGGTGGGGAAGGCGTCCCACCAGGGCACGTCGGTGTCGGTGGTGCGGGCCAGGAAAAGGCCGGTCAGCGGCCAGGCAACGGCGAGCGCCGCGAGCAGGCCCCAGCGGGCGGTGGGCGCGAGCGAGCGCACCTGCAAGGGCTTGCCGTCATCTTGTGTGCCCCGCAGCCATTGCCACCAGCCCCAGCTCGCCACCACCACGAAGAAGATCTGCAAACCCGCTTCGCCATAGAGCTTGCTGTTCCAGAACAGCAGGAAGTACAGCAGCGAGCTCGCGATGGCCAGCGGCCATGCGATCGGGTTGACGCGCATGTTGCACACCACCATCAGGATCGCGAGCACGAAGGCCACGATCTCGAGCCAGGTGACGGGTGAGCCGAGCAGAGTGAAGGGCGCGACGAAGATCGGCTGCAAGGCCTGCAGCAGGGCATCCATGGCGACTAGCGCTTCGGTGTGACCTGGACGTAGATCTCGTCCGGCTTCACCATGCCGAGCTCGAAGCGGGCCTTCTCCTCGACCATTTCCAGGCCTTCCTTGAGGTCGCTGACTTCGGCCAGCAACTGCTCGTTGCGCTCATGCGCCGCTTCGTTCTGCGCCTTCTGGTCGAGCAGTTTGGACTCCAGCTCCATCACGCGTGGCACCCCTGAGCTGCCGAGCCAGAGCTCGGCATGCACCAGCGCGATGAGCGCCAGCAGGGCGAGGGTGACGAGGCGCACTGGGTGGATTTACCGCAGGTTGTAGAACGCGCCGCGGCCCGGGTACGACGCCACATCACCGAGGTCTTCTTCGATGCGCAGCAGCTGGTTGTACTTGGCGATGCGGTCCGAGCGGCTCATCGAGCCGGTCTTGATCTGGCCGGCGTTGGTGCCGACGGCGATGTCGGCAATGGTGCTGTCTTCCGTCTCGCCCGAGCGGTGCGAGATCACGGCCGTGTAGTTCGCGCGCTTGGCCATCTCGATGGCGGCGAAAGTTTCGGTCAGCGTGCCGATCTGGTTGATCTTGATGAGGATCGAGTTGGCGATGCGCTTCTCGATGCCTTCACGCAGGATCTTGGTGTTGGTGACGAAGAGGTCGTCGCCCACCAGTTGCACCTTGTTGGCGAGCTTCTCGGTGAGGTGTTTCCAGCCGTCCCAGTCACCTTCGTGCATGCCGTCTTCGATGCTGATGATCGGGTACTTGTCGCACCAGGTGGCGAGGATGTCGGTCCACTCGGGGGCGGTGAGCTGCAGGCCTTCACCTTCGAGGTGGTACTTGCCGTCCTTGTAGAACTCGCTGGCGGCGCAGTCGAGGCCGATGGCGATGTGTTCGCCCGGGGTGTAGCCGGCCTTGTCGATGGCTTCCAGGATCATCTGGATCGCCGCCTCGTGGCTGGCCACGCTGGGCGCGAAGCCGCCTTCGTCGCCGACGGCGGTGCTCATGCCCTTGGCGTCGATGATCTTCTTCAGCGCATGGAACACCTCGGCGCCGTAGCGCACCGCCTCGCGGAAGCTCGGCGCCCCCACGGGGATGATCATCAGCTCCTGCAGGTCGAGGTTGTTGTTGGCGTGTGCGCCGCCGTTGATGACGTTCATCATCGGCACCGGCATCTGCATCGCGCCCGAGCCGCCGAAGTAGCGGTAGAGCGGCAGGCCGGACTCTTCGGCCGCAGCGCGGGCCACGGCCATCGAGACGGCGAGCGTGGCGTTGGCGCCCAGGCGGCTCTTGTTCTCGGTGCCGTCGAGGTCGATCAGCGTGCGGTCGAGGAAAGCCTGCTCCGAGGCATCGAGCCCGAGCACGGCTTCGCTGATCTCGGTGTTGATGTGCTCCACGGCCTTGAGCACGCCCTTGCCGAGATAACGGCCCTTGTCGCCGTCACGCAGCTCGATGGCTTCGCGCGAGCCGGTGGAGGCACCCGAGGGCACGGCAGCGCGGCCCATGGTGCCGCTTTCCAGCAGCACGTCGCATTCGACGGTCGGGTTGCCGCGGCTGTCGAGAATCTCGCGGCCGACGATGTCAACGATGGCACTCATCTATCTTCCTCTTGGCAGTTTTGGTGGATTCTGTGGAATCGGCGATTGTCGTCCGAGGCCGGTTACACGCCGTCGACAACGATCATGCGCATGATCCCGGCGCCTTCGCGCAGGGTCCGGGCGTGGGTGTAGGTTTCGCTGGCGTAGAAGGCCTTGGCTTTCGCACGGTCGGCGAAGCGCAGCACGATGATGCGGCTGGGCGTCCACGGGCCTTCGAGCACTTCGAATTCACCGCCGCGCACGAGGATCTCGGCGCCGTGCTCCTGCATGGCTTTGGTCGACCACTCCCGGTACTTCGCCATCTTCTCGGCGTCGGTCACGGTCACGTCGGCAATGATGTAGGCGCTCATCGGTTGGGGTGCTCAGCAGGAGAAGTCGTTCTCGAGCAGCGGCTGCTGCTTGATCACGTGGTCGAGGGCGACCAGTTGTTCGAGCAGCGCTTTCATGTGCTGCAGCGGCACGGCGTTCGGGCCGTCGCTCATCGCATTCTTCGGGTCGGGGTGCGTTTCCATGAACACGCCGGCCACGCCGACCGCGATGGCGGCACGCGAGAGCACCGGCACGAATTCACGCTGCCCGCCCGAGCTCGTGCCCTGGCCGCCGGGGAGCTGCACCGAGTGCGTGGCGTCGAACACGACCGGCGCGCCCGTCTCGCGCATGATCGCGAGCGAGCGCATGTCGGAGACGAGGTTGTTGTAGCCGAAGCTCGCGCCCCGCTCACAGGCCATGAAGTTGTCTTCGTTCAAGCCCTTGGCCTTGGCCGCCGCACGTGCCTTGTCGATCACGTTCTTCATGTCGTGCGGCGCGAGGAACTGGCCCTTCTTGATGTTGACCGGCTTGCCCGACTGCGCCACGGCGTGGATGAAGTCGGTCTGGCGGCACAGGAAGGCGGGCGTCTGCAGCACGTCGACCACGCTCGCGACGAGCGGGATCTCGGCTTCGCTGTGCACGTCGGTCAGGATCGGCACGTTCAGCTCGCGCTTCACCTTGGCGAGGATCTCCAGGCCCTTTTCCATGCCCGGGCCGCGGAACGAGGTGCCCGACGAACGGTTCGCCTTGTCGTAGCTGCTCTTGAAGATGAAGGGGATGCCCAGCGCGCCAGTGATCTCCTTCAGCCGGCCGGCCACGTCCATCTGCAGCTGCTCCGACTCGACCACGCAGGGGCCGGAGATCAGGAAAAACGGCTTGTTCAGCCCGACATCGAATCCACAGAGCTTCATGCCGCCTCCTTCTGCTTGCTGCGCGCCGACTGGTGCGCCAGCGCTGCCTCGATGTACGACTTGAAGAGCGGATGGCCACCCCACGGGGTCGACTTGAATTCAGGGTGGAACTGCACCCCCATGAACCACGGGTGCACGCTCTGCGGCAGCTCGACGATCTCCGTCAGTTTCTCGCGCTGGGTGATGGCCGAGATGACGAGGCCGGCTTCGGTGAGCTTGTCGAGGTAGTTGACGTTGGCCTCGTAGCGGTGGCGGTGCCGCTCGGTCACCACGTCGCCGTAGATCTGGTGGGCCAGCGTGCCAGGCTTCACGTCGGAGCTCTGGGCCCCCAGGCGCATGGTGCCGCCGAGGTCGGACTGGGCCGTGCGTTTCTGGATGGAGCCGTCGGCGTCTTGCCACTCTTCGATGAGCGCGATCACCGGGTGCGGCGTGTCAGGCTCGAACTCGGTGCTGTTCGCGTTGGCCAGGCCAGCCTTGTGGCGCGCGTATTCGATGGTTGCAACCTGCATGCCCAGGCAGATGCCGAGGTAGGGGACCTTCTGCTCGCGGGCGAACTGGGCCGTGAGGATCTTGCCTTCCACGCCGCGCTTGCCAAAGCCGCCCGGCACCAGGATCGCGTCGAAGCGCGACAGCTGGCCGACGTTGGCGTCGGTCAGCGTCTCCGAGTCGACGTACTCGATGTTGACCTTCGCGTGGTTGTGGATGCCGGCGTGGCGCAGCGCCTCGTTGAGCGACTTGTAGGAGTCCGACAGGTCGGTGTACTTGCCGCACATGCCGATGGTGACGGTGCGCTGCGGCTGCTCGACTTCTCGCACCAGGTCGTCCCAGCGCTTGAGGTTTGCGGGCGGCGTGTTGATGCGCAGCTTGTCGCAGATGAGCCCGTCGAGGCCTTGTTCATGCAGCATGCGCGGCACCTTGTAGATGGTGTCGGCGTCCCACACGGAGATCACGCCCCACTCGGGCACGTTGGTGAAGAGCGAGATCTTGGAGCGCTCTTCGTCCGGGATGGCGCGGTCGGCACGGCACAGCAGCGCATCGGGCTGGATGCCGATCTCGCGCATCTTCTGCACGGTGTGCTGCGTGGGCTTGGTCTTGAGCTCGCCGGCCGCGGCGATCCAGGGCACGTAGGTCAGGTGCACGAAGGCCGCGCTGTTGGGGCCCATGCGAAGGCTCATCTGGCGCACGGCTTCGAGGAAGGGCAGCGATTCGATGTCGCCCACCGTGCCGCCGATCTCGACGATGGCGACGTCGACGGCGTGGTCGGTGCCGATGCCGGCGCCGCGCTTCACGAATTCCTGGATCTCGTTGGTGACGTGCGGGATGACCTGCACCGTCTTGCCGAGGTAGTCGCCGCGGCGTTCCTTCTCGAGCACGCTCTTGTAGATCTGGCCGGTCGTGAAGTTGTTCGACTTCTTCATCTTGGTGGTGATGAAGCGCTCATAGTGGCCGAGGTCGAGGTCGGTTTCAGCGCCGTCGTCGGTGACGAACACCTCGCCGTGCTGGAAGGGCGACATGGTGCCCGGGTCGACGTTGAGGTAAGGGTCCAGCTTGATGAGCGTGACCTTGAGGCCGCGCGATTCGAGGATCGCTGCAAGTGACGCTGCCGCGATGCCCTTGCCCAGCGAGGACACCACACCGCCGGTGACAAAGACGAACTTGGTCATTGCTGTGGCACTTGCGTGCTGCAAATGCTCTGGTGGTAAAGCGCGATTATAGGCGTGGCCCCGAAGCGCACATCCCTGCGCGGATGGGGGTCAACGCGCGGTGCTCAGGCTTCGATGGGCGAGCGCAGTTCGGCCAGCACCTTGAGCCAGCGCAGCACCTCGGCCGAGGTTTCCTCGGGCCGCTCGAATGGGAAAAGGTGCTCCCCCTCGATCCACGACACACGCCCGTTGGCCAGGCGCTCGGTGGCGTGCATGCCCACACGCCGCACGTCGGTCGATTGCGTGCCGCCGATGAAGGCCAGCGGGTGCTGCAGCGGGTGGCGGCGCAGGAAGCCGGGAATGTCGTGGGCCAGGGTGTTGTAGATGTCGGTCTCGACCTCGCGCCGGAAGGCCAGCGTCACGCCGGGTTCCATCGGTGGCTGGGCCTCTTCGATGCCGCAGGCGATGTAGTCGGCGAGCACGCGCGGGTCCCAGCGGGCAAATGAGTCCTTGCTGGCGAAATGCTCATGCGCGGCTTCGCGGCTCGGCCAGTGGTCGCGGCGGCGGCGCGAGATGGCGCCTGGCGAGAACTGCATGCCGAAGCCGGTCATCTTGGCGAACTGGATGGTGGGCGACAGCAGGCCGCCGATCACCGGCGAATCGAGCATGACCACGCCGCGGGCGAGCTCGGGGCGCTTGGCCGCAGCCAGCAGACTCAGGAAGCCGCCCAGCGAATGACCGACGAAGAAGGCCGGCTCCTTGGCGTTGGCTTCCGTGAAGTGCACCAGCTGGTCGCGCAGACGCGGCCAGTGGTTGGTCACCGGGTACCTGGGGTCGTGGCCGTACTTCTCGACGGCCATCACCGTGTAGCCCGCCTTCTTCCACGCCTCGAACAGCAGCCGGTAGGTGCCGGCCGGGAAGCTGTTGGCGTGTGAGAAGACGATGGTGCCGGCGTGCTTCTTCGCCATCTCAGATGATCTTCTCGCTGGCGTTGGTGATCTTGCGCATGGGCTCGAATCGGCCCGAGCGCACGACCAGCGGGTACGCGGTGGTGCCGCCGGACTCCCAGTGCGGGTCCTCGATCGACTCGAACACCTGGCGCAGCTTCTGGCCCCAGGTGTTGCGGATCATGTGGAAATAGGGGTTGTGCTCGTCGATGCAGACCATCTGGTCGCTCTGCAGGCGATCCGCTTCGTAGACCAGCAGGTCGAGCGGCAGGCCCACCGAGAGGTTGGACTTGAGCGTGGAGTCCATCGACACCAGCGCGCACTTGGCCGCCTCGTCCAGCGGCGTGTGCGGCGTGATCATGCGGTCGAGCACCGGCTTGCCGTATTTCGATTCACCCACCTGGAAGAAGCAGGTTTCGCGCGTGGCCTCGATGAAGTTGCCGGCGGAATAGACGAGGAAGAGCCGCATCGCCTCGCCGGCGATCTGGCCGCCGAAGATCATCGAGGCGTTGAAGTCGATGCCTGCGGCACGCAGCGACGGGCCGTCCTGGTCGTAGACGCGGCGCACGGCGCTGCCCAGCACGCGCACCGCGTCGAACATGCTCTTGGCATTCCAGATGGTGAGCGGCGGCTCGTCGGGGCCGTTGTCGAGCTTCTCGACCTGCAGGATCTCGCGCACCGATTGCGAGATCGACAGATTGCCGGCCGACAGCAGCACCATGAAGCGATCGCCCGGCTTCTCGTAGACCATCATCTTGCGGAAGGTGCTGATCGCGTCCAGGCCCGCGTTGGTGCGCGAGTCCGAGAGGAAGACGAGGCCGGCATCGAGCTTGATGCCCACGCAGTACGTCATGTCTTGCTGCTTTCTTGGAGTGTCTTCAGTCGGTAGAGCGCGTCCAGCGCTTCCTTCGGCGACAGCATATCGGGATTGATCGCGGCCAGTGCCTTGTCCACGGCGGAAGCCTCGATTTCTACCGGGGCGGCGGGTGCTGCGAAGAGGTCGATCTGCGCGTCGTGCGCCTTCTGCTGCGCTTCGAGGGCTTCCAGCGCCGCACGGGCTTGCCGCACCAGCACCGCCGGCATGCCGGCGAGGCGCGCCACCTGCACGCCGTAGCTGCGGCTCGCGGGGCCGGGCTGGATGTCGTGCAGGAAGACGATGTCGTCTCCGCTCTCGGCAGCCGACACATGCACGTTCAACGCGCGCTCGTGCTTGACGGGGAACTCGGTCAGCTCGAAGTAGTGCGTGGCGAAGAGCGTGAACGAGCGGTTGCGATCGTGCAGCTGGCTCGCGATCGCGCCGGCCAGCGCGAGGCCGTCGAAGGTCGACGTGCCGCGGCCGATCTCGTCCATCAGCACCAGCGACTGCTCGGTCGCGCTGTGCACGATGGCCGCGGCTTCCGTCATCTCCAGCATGAAGGTCGACTGTGCGTTGGCCAGGTCGTCGGCCGCGCCGATGCGGGTGTGGATGGCATCGATCGGCCCGAGCCGGCATTCGGTGGCCGGCACGAAGGAGCCAATCGCGGCCAGCAGCACGATCAGCGCCACCTGGCGCATGAAGGTGCTCTTGCCGCCCATGTTGGGGCCGGTGATGACGAGCATCTTGCGCGCCGCGTCGAGCCGACAGTCGTTGGCCATGAAGTTGCCGCCGCCGGTCTCGGCCAGGCGCGCCTCGACCACTGGGTGGCGGCCGGCGGTGATGTCGATGCAGGGCTCGCGCACGAACTGCGGACGGCACCAGTTGAGCGTGTTGGCGCGTTCGGCCAGCGCCGCCAGCGCGTCGAGGCTCGCCAGCGCACGGGCCAGGCCGCCAAGCTCGTCGAGATGCGTCTGCAACTGGTCGATCACCGCCTCGTACAGCATCTTCTCGCGCGCCAACGAGCGGTCTTGTGCCGACAGGGCCTTGTCCTCGAAGGCCTTCAGCTCGGGCGTGATGAAGCGCTCCGCGTTCTTCAGCGTCTGCCGGCGCTGGTAGTCCATCGGCACCTTGCTCGCCTGGCCCTGCGTCACCTCGATGTAGAAGCCGTGGACCTTGTTGTATTGCACGCGCAGGTTGGCGATGCCGGTGCGCGCGCGTTCGCGCGCTTCCAGGTCGAGCAGATAGGCGTCGCAGTTCTGGCTGATGCCGCGCAGCTCGTCGAGGTCCTGGTCATAGCCGGGGGCGATGACGCCTCCGTCGCGCAGCAGGACCGAAGGCTCCTCGGCGATGGCGCTGCGAAGCAGCTGCTCGATCGCGGGTGCCGGGCTGAGTAGTTCGGCCAGCATGTTGAGCAGCAGCGCCTGGCCGGTGGGCACCAGGGCGCGCAGCGCCGGCAGGCCCTGCAGCGTGGCGCGCAGGCCGGTCAGCTCGCGCGGGCGCACCTGGCGCAAGGCGATGCGGGCGGTGATGCGCTCGACGTCGCTCACATGGCGCAGGGCTTCGCGCATGGGGTCGGCTGCTCTCGCCATGAGCACCTCGATGGCATCGTGCCGCTGCATCGCGACCTGGCGCTCGCGCAACGGGTGCGTGAGCCAGTGGCGCAGTGCGCGGCTGCCCATGCCGGTGCGGCAGGTGTCGAGCAGCGAGAGCAGGGTGGGCGCATTGTCGCCGCGCAGCGTCTGCGTGAGCTCGAGGTTGCGGTGGGTGGTGGGCGGCAGGTCGAGCAGGTCGCTCGCACGCTCGACGGTGAGCGTGCGCACGTGCGCGAGCGCCTGTCCCTGCGTGTGCTCGGCGTAGCTCAGCAGCGCCGCGGCGGCGGCGTGCGCACAGGCGAGGTCCTGCGCGTTGTAGCCGGCGAGGCTGGCCACCCTCAGCTGCTCGCAGAGCTTGCGCATGCCGAGCGTGGCGTCGAACTGCCAGTCGGGCCGGTGGGTGATGGCGATGCGCGAGGCGGTCAGGGCCGCGGGCACCTGGTCGCGCGCCACGAGCACTTCGGCCGCATTCAGCCGCGACAGCCAGCCCGCGAGCTCGCGCTCGTTGCACTCGGTGATGCCGAGCTGGCCGTTGGAAACGCCCAGCCACGCGAGGCCATAGCTCACCACGCCGCGCTTGGTCTGTTGCGACAGGGCCATCAGCAACGCATCGCGCTTGTCGGCGAGCAGCTCCGTATCGGTGACGGTGCCCGGCGTCACCACGCGCACCACCTTGCGCTCGACAGGCCCCTTGGCGGTGGCCACGTCGCCCACCTGTTCGGCGATGGCCACCGCTTCGCCGAGCTTGATGAGCTTCGCAAGGTAGCTCTCGACCGAATGCACCGGCACGCCGGCCATCACCACCGGCTCGCCGCCGCTCTGGCCGCGTTGGGTCAGCGTGATGTCGAGCAGCTTGTTGGCCCGACGGGCGTCGTCGTAGAAGAGCTCGTAGAAATCGCCCATCCGGTAGAACACCAGCGTGTCGGGGTGCTCGGCCTTGATGCGCAGGTACTGCTGCATCATCGGCGTGTGGTGGGCGAGGTCCGGGGCCAGGGTGGCGGTGTTCATGCGGAAGGTCGGCGAGGTCAGCCGCGTATTGTCCACACCGCGCTCGCCTCGGCCGATCCGCCCCTATGCTTGGTGGCCATGCTGCGCCTTCGCCAAATCTGCCTCCTCGCCCCCGAACTCGAGCCCGCCGTGGAGCAGGTGAGGCGCATCTTCGGTGTCGACGTGTGCCACCGCGACGAAGCGGTGGCGAAATACGGCCTCGTCAACGCGCTCTTCGTCTTCGGCCACCAGTTCCTCGAGATCGTCGCGCCGACGCGCGACGGCGCGGCCGCCGGCCGCTTTCTCGAGCGCACTGGCGCCCAAGGGGGCGGCTACATGGCCATCTTCGACACACACGACCCCGAGCGCCGGCAGGCGCTGGTCGAGTCGCTCAACGTGCGCATCGCCCACGTGATGGATGCGCCGGGTTTCCACGGCATCCAGCTGCACCCGCGCGATGCCCGCGCCACGATGCTCGAGTTCGACCGCAGCGACGGCAACGAGCGCCTCGACGGTGCCTACTGGCCCGCCGGCCCGCATTGGCTGGCCCACCAGCGGCTCGACCGGGTGTCCGGCATCCCGTGGATCGAGGTGGAGACACCCGACGTGAACGGCCTCGCCGTGCACTGGGCGCGCATCGTCGACGTGCCCATCGCCGTGGACGACGACGATGCGACCGTGCTGCATTTCGACCTGGGCGGCGTTCGATTCCTGCCGGGCACGCCGGAGCGGCTGGCGGCGCTGCATGTGGAAGTGGCCGACCCAGCGGCCGTGCTCGCCGCAGCACGCGCCGAAGGCGTCGCGGTAGAAGGGGATCGGTTCGTCTTCTGCGGCGTGCGGATGCTGCCGCGCCGCGCTCAGCCCTGAGCGGGCACCCAGCGCTCGTTCACCAGCACCTCGTGCGGCCTGAACTGGGCCTTGTACGACATCTTGTCGCTGTCGTGGATCCAGTAGCCGAGGTACACATGCTTGAGCTTGAGCAGGCGGGTCTGCTCGATCTGCCACATCACGTTGTAGGTGCCGTAGCTGGTGCGCGGCTCGGGTTCGTAGAAGGTGTAGACCGCCGACAGCCCGTCGTTGAGGATGTCGAGGATGGAGACCATCTTCAGCGCGCCCAGCGCGCCATCGGGCCCCGGCGGCTCGCGGAACTCGACCAGCCGCGAGTTGACCCGGCTTTGCAGCAGGAACTGGGTGTACTGGTCGACGGAATCGTTGTCCATGCCGCCGCCGCTGTGGCGGCCGGCCTGGTAGCGCAGGTAGAGCTGGTAGTGCTCGGGCACGAAGCACAGGCGCAGCACGCGGGCCTGCAGGTTGCCGTGCTGCTTCCAGGCGCGGCGCTGGCTGCGGGTGGCTTCGAACTGCTTGACCGGTATGCGCAGCGGAACGCAGGCGCGGCAGCCGTCACAGAACGGCCGGTAGGTGAACATGCCGCTGCGGCGGAAGCCGTTGGCGACGAGGCCCGAGTAGGCGTCGGCGTGGATGAGGTGGCTGGGGGTGGCGACCTGCGAGCGCGCCATGCGGCCCGCGATGTAGCTGCACGGGTAGGGCGCGGTGGCGTAGAACTGGATCGACGAGAGCGGGAGCTCTTTCGGGTGGGTCACGGGCCGTTTTCCTCAGAGGCCTCGCCGTGAAGATTCAGCTCGGCCCACGTCGCAGGATGATAGGTCCAGTCCTTTATAGCCGGTTCCCTTACCCGTGGGGTGATCGCGGCCTCGAATTCGGCGCGCGAAATCTCACGTGCGCCCAGTGAGGCCAGGTGCCGGGTGCGTTGCTGGCAGTCGATGAGGTCGATGCCGTGGGCGCGGCAGAAGGCCACCATCGCCGCGGTGGCGATCTTCGACGCATCGGTGCGGTGCGAGAACATCGACTCGCCGTAGAACATCGTCCCGAGGTTGATGCCGTAAAGCCCACCCACAAGCTGCCCGTCGACCCAGGTCTCGAAGCTGTGCACCGCGCCCTCGGCATGCCAGTCGCAGTAGGCGTCGATCATCTCCGGCAGGATCCAGGTGCCGGCCTGGCCGTCGCGCGGCGTCGAGGCGCAGGCGGTGATGACGCGGCGGAAGGCGCTGTCGATGCGCACCTCGCAACGCGGATGGTCGAGGATGAAATGGCGCAGCGTCTTGCGCAGCGAGCGCGAGACCTTGAACTCGTCGGTGAAGAGCACCATGCGCGGGTCCGGTGACCACCACAGGATCGGCTGGCCCTCGCTGTACCAGGGGAACACGCCCTTGCTGTAGGCCTCGGTGAGCCGTGCGGTGGTGAGCTCGCCCCCGGCGGCCAGCAGACCCGGTGCGTCAGACCCGGGGGGCAGGGCCAGACGCGTGTCGGGCAGCGGGTCGAGCGGGTGGCGCAGCCACGGGATCATGCAGGGCGGCGCTCAGCTCGGGGTTTGGCAGCTGGGAGCGTCTTGCAGCACGGGCTTCTTCTGCGAGAGCGCGACGCCGTGCCGCACGGCGACGATCTCGGCCAGGATGGACACGGCAATCTCCGCCGGCGTGCGGCCGCCGAGGTCGAGCCCGATGGGGCCGTGCAGGCGGCCAATCTCCTCGGCCGACAGGTCGAAGAGGGCGAGCCGCTCCTTGCGCTTGGCGGTGTTGCCGCGCGAGCCGAGTGCGCCGACGTAGAAGGCAGGTGACTTCAAGGCTTCGAGCAAGGCCATGTCGTCGAGCTTGGGGTCGTGGGTGACGGCGACCACGGCGCTGTGCGGGTCGAGTTGAAGCTCCTGCACCAGGTCGTCGGGCATGGTGGTGCTGAAGCGGGTGCCGGGCACGTCCCAGGTGAGGTGGTATTCCTTGCGCGGGTCGCAGCAGATGATCTCGAAGTCGAGCGCGAGCGCCATCTGCGCCAGCACGCGCGAGAGTTGCCCCGCGCCGATGATGAGCATGCGCCAGCGTGGGCCGAAAAGGGCGCGCATCACCTGGCCGTCGAAGCTGAAGGCCTCGCCGCGGGTGGCGGCCTCGACCGTCACCGTGCCGGAGGCGAGGTCGAGCCGGCGGGCCACGAGTTCGTGGCGTGCGGTGCGGGCCAGCACCTCGTCGATCCAGGCCACGTCGGCCAGCGGCTCCTGCACCAGGCGGAGGTTGCCGCCGCAGGGCAGGCCGAAGCGGGCAGCCTCCTCCTTGGTGACGCCGTAGGTCGCGAGCGAGGGTGTGTCCATGGCCTCGCCGGCGCGCACACGCTCGATGAGGTCGTCTTCCACGCAGCCGCCCGAGACCGAGCCGACCACGAGGCCATCACCGCGCATCGCCAGCAGGGCGCCGGGCGGGCGGGGCGCCGAGCCCCAGGTTTCGATCACGGTGACCAGGCGCACCGCGTGGCCGGCGGCATGCCACTGGCGGGCTTGGGTAAGGACTTGCAGGTCGAGGCTGTCCATGGGGCGCGAATACGAAGGTTGCGGGCCATCGTAGCGCGCCCCTGTCGCCGATGCAGGGGAGAGCTTTCCCGGGCGGCTCGTCCCGGGGTCGGGCACTCAGCGTGCCGTCATGCCCCCGTCGACCAGCAGCGGGTGGCCGACCACGAAGGATGCGTCCTCCGAACTCAGGAACACCGCCGCGCGGGCGATCTCTTCCGCCTGACCGAGCCGGCCGATCGGATGCGCCTGCTCGATGTGGGGCGCGCGCTTGGGCTCGCGGGCGATGGCGCGCTCGGTCATCTCGGTGTCGATGATGCCGGGGCACACCGCGTTGACGCGGATGCCCTTGCGCGCGTACTCCACACCAGCGGCGCGGGTGAGGCCGAGCACGGCGTGCTTGGTTGCGCCATAGACCGGCTGGCGCGCCGCGCCGATCACGCCGCCCACCGACGAGGTGTTGACGATGGCGCCGCCCGAGCCTTGCTCGAGCATCTGCGTGATCTCGTGCTTCATGCACAGCCACACGCCCTTGATGTTGACGGCCACCAGCTTGTCGAACTCTTCTTCGGTGGCCTTGTGCAGCGGCAGGTGCTCGATGTCGATGCCGGCGTTGTTGAAGGCGATGTCGAGCCGCCCGAAGCGGGTGACGACCTGCTTCACCATGGCTTCGACCTGCGCCGACTTGCTCACGTCGACCGTGATCGCAATGGCCTCCCCGCCGGCCACTTCGATCTCGGCCGCGACGGCTTGCGCCGCTTCGCTGTTGAGATCGGCGACGGCCACCTTCGCGCCTTCACGCTGGTAGGCCAGCGCCGTGGCACGGCCGATGCCGCCCCCGCCGCCCGTGACGAGTGCGACCTTGCCCTGCAGCCTCATGCGTTCACCTCGTCGAGCGACGGGTAGTGGGTGTAGCCGAAGGCACCTTCGCCACCGTAGAGCGGCGCGGCCTTGTCCGGCGCGTTGAGCGGCGCGTTCTCGCGGAAGCGGCGCACGAGGTCGGGGTTGACGATGATCTTGCGGCCGAACGACACCATGTCGGCACGCCCGCTCTTGATCGCCTCGACCGCCATCTCCTTGGTGTAGCCGTTGTTGACCATCCACACGCCGGAGTACAGCTTGCGCAGCGCTTCGTAGTCGAAGGGCCGGTTGTCGCGCGGGCCACCGGTGTGGCCTTCGACGATGTGCAGGTAGACCGGGTGCAGCTTCTCGAGCTCGCGCACCACGTGTTCGAAGAGCGGCTGGGGTTCGGGCTCCACCGAGTCATTCACCGGCGACACCGGCGAGAGCCGCAGGCCCACGCGCTTGGCGCCGATCTCGCCGATGACGGCGGCCGTGATCTCGAGCAGGAAGCGCGCGCGGTTCTCGATCGAGCCGCCGTACTGGTCGGTGCGCTGGTTGGAGCCGCTGCGCAGGAAGGCGTCGATCAGGTAGCCGTGGGCGGCGTGCAGCTCGATGCCGTCGAAGCCGGCTTTGATGGCGTTGGCGGCGGCGGTGCGGAAGTCGTTCACCACGCCCGCGATTTCTTCGGTGGCCAATGCGCGCGGTTCGGAGGTTTCGACGAAACCCTGGCCGACGACGAACGTGCGGGCACCGGTGGCCTTGAGCGCCGAAGGCGCGACCGGCGCCTGCTGCCCCGGCTGGAAACGCGAGTGCGACACACGCCCGGTGTGCCAGAGCTGCACGAAGATCCTGCCGCCCTTGGCGTGCACCGCATCGGTCACCTTCTTCCAGCCGGCGATCTGCTCGGGTGTGTGCAGGCCGGGCGTGGCGTCATAGCCCTGGGCCTGGGCCGACACCTGCGTGGCTTCGGCGATCACGAGGCCGACGCTGGCGCGCTGCGTGTAGTACTCGACGGCCAGGGGGCCCGGCACGTTGCCTTCTGCGGCGCGGTTGCGGGTGAGCGGGGCCATGGCCATGCGGTTGGCAAGCGTGATGTCGCCGAGCTGGATCGGCTGGAACAGCACGTCGTGGGAGGTGTCGGTGGTGGTGGTCATGTGGGTTGGGCGGGGTAGAAACGATCGAGCAAGAGGGTGATGGTGTCGCGCAGCGGTTGCACCGAGCGCTCGACCTTCATGCGCAGCAGGGCGCCTTGCCAGGTGGCCCAGGTGAGCGCGGAGAGCTCGGTGGCGTCGACGTCGTCACGCACCACGCCGTCGGCCTGCGCGGTGCGGATGAGGCCGGCCAGGCGCTCGCGCCAGCCGAGCTGTGCGGCCAGCAGCGTCTCGCGGCAGCTCTCGCTGACGAGCGCGATCTCGGAGGCGAAGTTGCCGATCAGGCAACCCGAGGGGCGGTCGGCGTGGCGCTCGTGGTAGGCCGTCATCTGCGCGAAGACGTGGCGGATGGCCGCCATCGGCTCGGTGGGGGCGGTGGCCATCATGCGTTCCCACGAGAGGCACATGAAGCCGGCGTAGCGCTCGGCCACTGCGGCGGCAAAGGCTTCCTTGCTGCTGAAGTGGTTGTAGAACGAGCCCTTGGGGACGCTCGCCGCGTCGGTGATCTGCTGGATGCCGGTGGCGTTGTAGCCCCGCTGGAGGAAGAGGTCGCGCCCGGCGCTGAGCAGGCGGTTGGGGATGTCGGTCGGGTCGGCGGTCCGTGGCATCCCTAAATAATATGACCGGTCGTCTTGAAACGTCAAGGCGGTGAGCTCAGCCCCACAACGAAAAAGGCCGCCGCCGGCTCAAGCGAGCGGCGGGCGGCCTCGGGTTCCAACCTTGGCGGGGTGTCACGACGATGCGTACAGCAGGTAGTCGGCGGTGTACGGCACCTTGTCGGTCTTGCCGACCATGCCCTTGTCGCAGCGTTGCGTGGGGGCCAAGCCGCCGGTCGTGTTGACGCGCTGGATGCTCGTCACCGACGCATAGCGCCCGGTGCCGCCCACCGAGCGGGCCGACAGCAGCAGCCAGGGGATCGCCCCCTCCTGCGGCGCCTCGGCGCGGGCCTCGACCTTGCCGACGATCTTGCTGCCGTCGGCCGCTTCCCAGTGCGGGCCGGCGTAGTGCGTGCCGCTCGGCTTGCCCTGGCCATCGAACAACTCGGCCTGCGGGGCGACGAACACCCACTGCGCACCGGTCGGCGCCGCCTTGTCGGCGCGGCACTCGTAGACCTGCACGCCGCGCGCTGCGACACGCTCGACCAGCTTCGCATCACCCGCCGGGGCCAGCGCGAACTGCGCCACCGCCTGCGAGCCGATCTGCTTGCCCATCACCAGGCCCACTTCGGTGGCGGTGCGGAAGTGGATGCCGGCGTAGATGCGCGACACCGAGATCTCGCGGGCGAGCTCGTCCACCGTCTTCCACTTGCGCGTGGCCCCGCCCGCGGTCGGGCTGCTCGTGCTCAGCACCGGCAGGTTGGGGCCTTCGGCCTGCAGCACGCCGGTGATGACGCCCGCGAGGATCGAGTGCGTGCTCGGGTACTCGGGGTGCAGCGGGGCGTCGATCAGCGAGGCCCAACCAGCTTCCAGCGTGGTGCCGTCGTTCTGGTCCATGTCGCCGTTGCGGATGGCGGTGACGGGGCGCCAGAAGTTGTAGTGGTACTTGGCTTCCAGGCCGGCGATCAGGCCGTCGTCCATCGCCTGCGAGGCGACGGCGAAGAGGCGTGCGTTCTGCGCGACGCTGCGGTTCGGCTGGTTGGCCACCGAGCGCAGCACGGCGTGGTAGACCGGGGGCAGCGAATATTCCCAGAAGCGTGCGATCTCGGTCTGCTCGGCGCTGCGCTTGGTGCTGGCCTTGCTGCCGAGGGTGCGCACTTCCTCGTAGTCGCGAGCCCACTGGGCGCTGGTGAGCGCAGGCGGCGGCCCGGGGCGGAACTGGGCGGGGCTCGACAGGTTCCATGGCTTGCGCTGCACCCATTGCGGCGCGGCGACGGCCGCGGTCGGCACATAGGCGCCGGCTGCTGCGTGCGGGCGATAGCGCTCGGGCGTGGCGGCGCCATCGTCCAGGCGGCGTGCCAGCACGGCGGCCGCCGCCTTCTCGCCGGCGGCGATGCCTGCCGTCTTGGCCGGGCCGTCGGGCAGCTTGGCCAGTGCCGCCTGGTAGGCGGTGTTGACCGCGGCCTCTTGCGAAGGCAGCAGCTTGACGAGCGTCACGCGGTTGGCGGCGGCGACGGCGGCGTCGACATTGGCGGTGGTGCCGGCGGCGAGCACGGCGTCGTAGACGGCGGTCTGCACGAAGGCGATCACGCGGTTGGCGGGAGGCGTGCCCAGCTTGGCGGCGACGAGGGTGTCACCGGCCACGACGTTCCAGTCGGTGATGACGTCGGCGTGGGCCGTGGCGCCAAGGGCGATCAGGCAGGCGCCGGCGATGAGGTGGCGATGGTTCATGTTGTTCTCTCTGTGTGGAGTGGCGGAGGGTTCAGAAACGGGTGATGACGACCTGCAGGTACTCGCTCGGCACGACCAGCGTGCCGTCGTCGGCGCGGTTGAAGCGGGCGATCAGCGCGAGCAGGTCGTCGGCGAGCACCGCCTGCCTGGTGACGTCGAGCGCGGCAAAGGCCTTGTGCACCGGGCCGTACCAGGTCTTGAAGACGTGCAGGAAGTGCTCGGGCGAGCGGTAGCGGAACATGAAGTGGCGCGACTCCGCGCGCACCAGCCCCTGCGTGTCGAAGAGCGAGGCCAGGTGCGGGCGCGAGCCCCACAGGGCGGGCGACTTCACGCCAGCGGGCGGCGCGACGTGCCGGCCCAGCACCTTGAAGACTTCGCCGATGAAGCTCTCGGGCGTCCAGTTGGCCATGCCGATCTTGCCGCCCGGGCGGCACACGCGCAGCATTTCGCTCGCGGTGCGCTCGTGGTTGGGCGCAAACATGTTGCCGAAGGTGGAGGTGACGACATCGAAGCTCGCGTCGTCGAAGGGCAGGGCCTCGACGTCGGCTTCGCGGAAGTCGATCTCGCTGAAACCCTCGGCGATGGCGCGCGCACGGCCCCGCTCGAGCAGCGACGGCACGTAGTCGGTCGAGGTCACCTCGGCCCAGCGGCGCGCGGCGGCCAGGGTGGCGTTGCCGTTGCCGGCGGCCACGTCGAGCACACGCTGGCCCGAGCGCAGGTCGAGCGCCTCGCACAGCGACTCGCCCACAATCTGCAGGGTCGTGCCGATGACGGCATAGTCGCCCGAGCTCCAGGCGGCCTTCTGGCGGGTCTTGATGGCGGCGAAGTCCGGGGCTTCAGCCGCGGCGGTGGAAAATGCATTCATGACAGGGGCTCCAATGGTTTCTGTTGACAGGCTCGGCCGCCGGGTTGTGTGTCGGCTGTGACCGTGCACAGGACTGTCCCGGCGGGGCGTTGAAACCAGCGTGGAAATGAGCGTGGGAACTGGCGTGGGAACTGCAGACGAGGCGATCGCGGCGACCAGGGGCTGGCGGCTCCAGCTGCTGGGCCCGCTCGTGCTCAGCCAGCAGGGCAGCGCGGTGGCGCTGCCCTCGTCACGCAAGGTGCGGGCGCTGCTGGCCTACCTGGCGGTGGCGGGCCACGGGGTGTCGCGCCACCACCTGTGCGAGCTGCTGTGGGACCTGCCCAACGATCCGCGTGGCGAGTTGCGCTGGTGCCTGAGCAAGCTGCGCGGCGTGCTCGACGAAGAGGGCCAGGCGCGGGTGCTGACCGAGGGCGAGACGCTGCGCCTCGACCTCGCCGGCGTCGACGTCGATGCGACCCGGCTGCTGCACGCGCTGCAGGGCGGCGTCGCCCTGCTGGGCGCCGACGAGCTGCGCGCGTGGGCCGGTGCGTTCCACGGCGACTTCCTCGAAGGCCTCGACATTCCGCGAAGCGCGGCCTACACCGGCTGGCTCACCGCGCAACGACGGCGCTTCCGCGCGGCGCATGCGGCGGTGCTGGAGCGGCTGGCCTTGTCTCTCCCGCCGACGGCTGACGACACCGTGCCGACCTTCGAGGCCTGGCTGCGGCTCGCACCCTTCGACGCACGCGCCCACCAAGGCTTGTTGAACGCACTGGCGGCGAGTGGCCGGCTGCGCGAAGGCGACGAGCACCTCGCCGCAGTCGCCCGCCAATACGAAGCCGAAGCGCAGGACTGGGGCGCGATCGGCCATGCCTGGCGCGCCGCGAAGCAACGGCATTCGCACGCAACGGGGTCGGGCGTGATCGTGCTCGACGTCGCGAAGCCCGAAGCCGAGGCGCCGGCCCGCGGTCGACGCGCGTCGCTCGCCGTCATGCCCTTCAGCGACCGCTCGCGTGGCGTCAGCGCCCGCGGCGGGCTGGGCGACGGCCTGGCGCACGACGTCATCACCCGCCTGTCGAAGCTGCGCAGCATGTTCGTCATCGCGCAGGGCACGGTGTTCGCGCTCGACGAGCGGCACATCGGCGCCGAGGACGCGGCGCGCCGGCTGAACGTCGACTACGTGGCCGGGGGCTCGCTGCGGGTGGAGCCGGGCGGACGCCTGAGCGTCTCGGTGCAGCTCAGCGAGACGCGTACCGCGCGCGTGCTCTGGGCCGAAGTGTTCGAGGGCCGCATGGGCGACACCTTCGGCGTGCTCGACGAGATCGGCGATCGCATCGTGGCAGCGCTCTCCAACCAGATCGAGGTGTCGGAGCGCAACCGCGCCATCCTCAAGTCACCCAGTTCGCTCGACGCCTGGGAGGCGCACCACCGCGGCCTGTGGCACATGATGCGGTTCAACCGCGAGGACAACGAGCAGGCCCGCCACTTCTTCCAGACCGCGGTTCGCCTGGACCCGAGCTTTGCGCGGCCGTATGCGGGCCTCTCGTTCACCCATTTCCAGGACGCCTTCCTCGGCTGGACCGACCGCGCCCAGGCCGAGGAGCTGGCCTACCGCGCCGCCTCGGACGGCCTCATGGCCGACGAGCTCGACCCCTCGGCGCGCTGGGCGCTGGGCCGTGCCCACTGGCTGCGCGGGCGCATCGACGAATCGATCGCCGAGCTCGACACCAGCGTCGACCTGAGCCCGAACTTCGCGCATGGCCACTACACGCGGGCCTTCGTGCACTCTCAGTCGGGCGATGCGGAGCTCGCCATCCAGGCCACCGACCACGCGCGCGACCTGAGCCCCTTCGACCCGATGCTGTTTGCGATGCTGGCCACCAGGGCGCTCGGGCTCATGCGCCTGGGGCGTTACGAGGAAGCTGCCGACTGGGCCATGAAGGCGGCGGCCCGCCCCAACGCGCACGTGCACATCATGGGCATCGCGGCGCATTGCCTCGCCTTGGCCGACCGCAAGGCCCAGGCGCTCGAGATGGCCGCCTCCATCCAGCGTGTGCAGCCGGGCTACGGCCTTGAGGATTTCCTGGCGGGCTTCCACTACGGGGCCGATGCAGAGTCCGTCATGCGCCAGGCCCATGGCCGCATCGCGACCTGGTCTGCCTCCCGCTGACGGTCAGCGGTAGTACGCCTCGACCGTGCCCTTGAGCTTGATCATCAGGGGCTGGCCCTTGCGGTCGAGCGTCTTGCCGGCGGGCACCTTCACCCAGCCTTCGCTGATGCAGTATTCCTCGACGTCGTGGCGCTCCTTGCCATTGAGGCGGATGCCGATCGGGTACTCGAACACAGCGGCCACGTGATGCGGGCTTCTCGGGTCGCACGACAGGTGGTCGGGCAGGGCGGGCTTGGTTTCTTCGGTCATGGCGATGCGGGCGAAATCGAAAAGCGGCGATTGTCAGCGACTCTCGCCAGTCGCTCAGAGCCGCGGGCCCCTCGGCAGGCCGGCCTCGTCGTAGGCCATGCGGTGGGAGACCCAGGACCACAGCCAGGCCACCAACGGCAGGGCCAGCAGCAGCCAGAGCCAGCGGCCGTAGGTGCTGAGGAAGCCAGACTTGTCGTTACCGCTGTCGTGGCCCGATGTCGGGGTGGCCGGTGCGGCGGTGGTCGCGACAGCGGATCTCTCGGCCGGCTTGTCGATGACCACCGGCCTGGCGAGCGCCACCGCGGGTGCCGGGGCTGAGGCCACCGTCGTGACGACCGGCGCGGGGCGCGGCGCCGGCGCGGGCGCAGGTGGCGGCGGCACGGGTGCAGGTTTCGGTGCAGCGGCAAGCGGGGCGGGCGCAGGAGCGGGCGTCACGGGTTTGGCGGCCACGGCCGGCTCGGGCTTAGGCTTGGGCACCTCTTTCTGCGCGACCGCGGGTGCCGGCGCCGAGGCGGTGGGCCGGGTCGCTGGCACCGGCGTGGGGGTCGGCGTGGCTGTCGGCGCGGGTGCAGGCGCAGGTGCCGGCGCCGTGGCCGCCGGTGCAGAACCCGCGGACCCATCGGCCGCGATCGGCGCACCACCGAAACGGCGGTAGATCACCTTGCGCGCACCGCCCTCGCAGGTGCCGATCACCTTGCCGCCCGCTGGCACCGGTGTCCTGGCCGGCACGTCGTCCATTGCGTAGCCCTTGATCTCGGGCGGGATGCGCGAGGCCAGGGTCTGCTTCAGCAGCTCGCAGGAATTGGACTGGGCCTGGGCGCCTGGTGCGAGCAGCATCGGAATGGTGCTCAGCAGCAGCGCGTTGCGGTACGAGGGCATGGAATGCAGAAAGGGCGGGACGGGTGATGCGGCGGGAACGCTACACCATCCGCGCCCGCGCCGCACCGAGGCAAGACCCAGGAGCATGACCGAAGTCACCAGTCCTCCGAATGCGGGATGCCGTCGTCGGGCCCGGCGCGCAACATCGGGCCGCACTTTGCGGGGGAGCGCCTTGGGTCATCAACGATGGGTCTCGCTGCCATTGCTGGCAATGCTGTGGGCTGCGGCCGGCGGTGCATGGGCGCAGGCAGGCGCCGTGCAACCGGGTCGCGTGGAGCGCGACACACGCCAGCCGCCAGAGCCGGTGCGGCGCGACAGCGTGCGCATCGACGCCCCGCGCTTTGCCGAGCAGGTGCCCGCCGGCGCGCAGGACGTGCGCTTCCTCCTCGGCGAAGTGCTGCTCGAAGGCAACACCGCCTTGTCGACACAAGCGCTCTCGGACGCCTGGACGCCGCTCGTGGGCAAGCCCGTCACCCTGGCCGACGCCTTCGGCATCGCCGCCGCGATCTCGGCGCGCTATCGCGCGGCGGGCTACATCCTGTCGCAGGCGATCATCCCGCCGCAGGACATCCGCACCGTCGGGGTCGCGGTGCTGCGCATCCAGGTGGTCGAGGGCTTCATCGGGCAGGTCAGCGTGACCGGCCTGCCGCCCGAGAAACTGCTGCCGTACCTGGAGCGCGTGAAAGTCGATCGGCCGCTGCAGCTGGCCACGCTGGAGCGCAGCCTGCTGCTGATCGGCGAGCTGCCGGGCGTGTCGTCGCAGGCCCACCTCAAGGCCAGCGCCACACCCAATGCGTCGGACCTGGAGCTCGTGGCCAGCCAGAAGCGCAGCGAGTTCTCCTTCTCGGCCCACAATCGCAGCACGCCCTCGCAGGGCCGACTGCGGCTGGAGGCTTCGGGCGAAGTGCGCGGCGTTCTCGGCCACTTCGACCGCCACAGCCTGCGCTGGGTCGGCTCAGGTGACGACCGGCTCAACATGCTGGCCTACGCAGCCGACATGCCCCTGGGCCGCAACGGCCTGAAGTTCAACCTGGGCCTCTCGGCCTCGCGCTCCCAGCCCGACACCGACCTTGCCCTGAGCAACATCGACACCCGCAGCGACAACCTTTCGCTCGGCCTGAGCCAGGCCGTGCTGCGCAGCCGCCAGACCAACCTCTCGGTGCGCGGCACGCTCGTTGGCTACGACAACAGCTCCGAAGTGGCAGGCACGATCGCCAGCGAAGACCACATCCGCGCCCTGCGCCTCGGGCTGACCGGCGACGTGGCCGATGGCTGGGGCGGCATCTCGCTGCTCGACGTGGAATGGTCCAAGGGGCTGTCGAGCCTGGGGGCCGACAAGGAAAGCGAGTTGCCCAGCGCCTCGGCCAACCCCCAGTTCACCAAGTGGACCGTCTACGCGGCGCGGCTGCAGGCCATCAGCCGCACCTGGTCGGCACTGCTCGCGGCCACTGCGCAGGGCGCCAGCGACAAGCTGCCCACGGCCGAGCAGCTGGGCCTGGGCGGCGAGACCTTCCTGCGGGCCTTCGACCCGTCTGAAGTGATCGGCGAGAAAGGCTCGGCCGCCAAGCTCGAACTGCGCTACGACCTCGGTGGCACGCGCGTGGCCTCGACGCTGTACGCATATGCCGAGAGCGGCAAGGTACAACGCCGCCAGGCCGATGGTTCCTATCTGTCGACGTCGCTGTCGTCGACAGGCGTCGGAGTGCGCCTGAGCGGCCCGGCGCGCACCCGCGGCTACCTGGAAGTGGGCAAGCCCGGCCGCAAGGACGTCGCCAGCGAAGGCAACCGCAAGGCCCGCGTCTTCGCCGGCCTGGGCATCGATTTCTGAGGGACACGACATGAAGGCACCACGAGCTCACCATGCATTCCGCCTGCGCACCCTGTCGCGCGAGATGTCCTGGATCTTTGGCGCGAGCACGCTGCTCGCGATGCCACTCGCCCAGGCGGCGCCACAAGGCGGCAACGTGACGGCAGGGCAGGCGTCGATCCAGCAGAACGGCGCGCTCACCACCATCACGCAGGGCTCGCAGCGTGCGGCCATCGATTGGCGCAGCTTCAACGTCGGCGCCAACGAGACCGTCAACTTCGTGCAGCCCAGTGCCAGCGCCGCCATCCTCAACCGCGTGGTGGGCAACGACCCGTCGGCGATCTTCGGGCGCATCACCGCCAACGGGCAGGTGCTGCTCATCAACCCCAACGGCATCCTCTTCGGCCGCTCGGCGCAGGTCGACGTGGGCGCACTCACCGCCACCACCTCCAACCTGAGCAACGCCGACTTCATGGCCGGCCGCCTGAATTTCACCGAGCCCGGCAAGCCGGGTGCGACGGTCGAGAACCAGGGCCGCATCACCGTCACCGAAGGCGGCTTTGCCGCGCTGGTGGGGCGCCAGGTCGCCAACAGCGGCGTGATCACGGCGCGGCTCGGCAAGGTGGCCCTGGCCGGTGGCGATGCGTTCGTGCTCGACCTCTATGGCGACAAGCTCGTGAACCTGGTCGTCGACCCGGCCGCCATGAATGCGCTGACCGACGCGAGCGGCCAGCCCTTGGCCGCCCGTGTCGACCACAGCGGCCAGATCGTGGCCGACGGCGGGCGGGTGCAGCTGAGCGTGGCGACCGTCAGGCAGTTGGTCGACAACCTCATCAACCTGAGCGGCACCGTGCGCGCCATCTCGTTCACCAGCGCGCCGGGCGTGATCTCGCTGCATGGCGATGCCCACACGCGGGTGAACGTGAGCGGTGCGCTCGACACCTCGGGCGAGAGCCAGGGCGGCCGCATCGAGGTCACCGGCCGCGAGGTGAACCTGCAGTCCGGTTCGTCGCTCGCCGCGACCGGCGGGCAAGGCAGCATCGCGGTCGGCGGCGACTGGCAAGGCCGCGGCCCGCTCGCACATGCAGATCACGTGAACGTGGCGCAGGGCGCGCGGCTCGATGCCAGTGGCGGCACGCGCGGCGACGGCGGCACCGTCGTGCTGTGGTCCGACAAGAACACGCAGTTCGCCGGCCGCATCGACGCCAACGGTGGCAGCGCCGCCGGCAACGCCGGGCAGGTGGAGGTGTCGTCGAAGGGCACGCTCGGCTTCCAGGGCGACGTGGATGTGTTCGCGTCGAATGGGCGGCAGGGCTCGCTGCTGCTCGACCCGCTGAACCTCACCATCGCGGCGACGAGCTCCGGCGACTCGCAGGTCTCGGCCGACCAGCTGCGCTACTTCCTCACCCGCGGCACCAGCGTCACGCTCTCGGCCGACCAGAACGTGACGGTCGATGCCGAGATCAACGGCCTCGTGGCCGGCGGTGGTGGCACCCCGGGCGGCGGGCTCACGTTGACCGCGGGCAACAACCTCGCGGTGAACCAGAACATCGTGCTCAACAACGGGGCGTTGAATCTCACCGCCACGAACGGCACCCTGAGCCAGGCGAACGGCACCGTGCTCTACACCGGCACCGGCGCCGCCAACCTGCGCGGTGGTGCGGGGGTGAACCTCGGGCAAGTGCTGAGCGGCGGGGCGGTGGACATCCGCAGTGGCAATGGGGCGGTGACGGTGCGCAATGCCATCGTGGCCGCAACGCCCGACGGAAGCGTTGCGCCAGCGGCCTCGCTCAACATCGACGCCGCAGGCGCGGTCCAGTTGAACGGTGCGCTGGTGCAGGGCAATGCCACGGTGGCCAGCCGCACCGCCGGCGTGAGCCTGTCGAGCGCAGTGCTGCAGACGCGTGCAGGCAACCTGCGTGTCGATGCCGGCACGACCGTGTCGACCAGTGCAGCAAACGTGGGCCTTCTGTCAGCGGGCACCTTGTCGGTGAACGCAGGCGGGGCTGTCGATCTCGGCGTGGCCAAGAGCGATGCGCAGACCTGGATCACCTCCACGGGAGGGGGCACCACGATTCGCCAATCGGTCGGCGGCGTCTCCACGTCCGCATCGGGAGGGTTGTTGATCAACGCCGGCGGTGCGGTGGCACTTGCCGGGGCGAACGTCGGTGGCAGCGGCATTTCGGTCAACGCGACGGGTGACATCGTCTCCCAGGGCGCGACTTCGGCAGAGGGTGGCTTGGTCAGCACGGGTGCCATCAGTTTGCAGTCGAACGGCGGACGCGTCGGCACATCCACCGCACCGATCCGTGTCCAGGGCGACGGCGTTGCGCTCGACGGCGATGCCGGCGTGACCGCGGCAGCGGTGCTGTCGGGGACTGGCTTGGTCTCGATCCGGTCCGATGCCGGTGCCGTGAACGTCACCAGCGGCATCACGGGTGGGCCGGGCACCATCGATGCCAGCACGGCGCTGCGCCCGGTGGGCGTCGTCGTTCACGGGCAAACCGGCGTCGACCTAGCCGGCCCCATCGTGGCGGGCAACAACGGCGTGGGCATCGAGAGCGGCTCGGGCGCGGTAACACTGCGCGGATCGGTGTTCAGTCATGGGGCAGTCGAGGTGTCGGCACAGGGCGCGGTCAACGTGCTCGATGGCGCCGGCATCGCCACCACGCAGGACGGCGGTGCCGGGCGGGTGAACCTGTCGTCGTCGAGCGGTACTGTCACGCTGGGCAACGGCGGCATCCGCGTGACGGGTGCCGGTGCCAGCGCGGTCTTGTCTGGAGAGGGTGGTGTGGTCGTCAACGGTGACGTGCAGACCACCGGCGGCATCACCTTGCACTCGGGTGCGGGCTCGGTGCGTGTGCTCGCCAGCGCGACCAGCGACGACCCGGCGCTCAACGCGACGCTCGATGCGGGCGCCGACCCGAACCAGTCGCAGATCGAACTGCACGGCGCCACCGGCGTCGAGGCGGGTGCAATGATTGCCTATCGCGGCATCCGCATCTCGTCGAGCCAGGGCGACGTGGTGCTCAGACGCGGCCTCGGCGGCAACGCCCAGGGGACCTATGGTGGCAATTCGGTGGTGCTCAACACCGGGTACGTCGACTACGCCCGCGGTTACCTCTCGCAGTACCGGCCTAGCGTGGGAACGCTCTCCATCGAGGCGCCGCAGGGCTCGGTCGAACTCAATGGCCTCAACCTCGATGGCAACGCCAGCGCAACCTACTCGGAAGCGGGCCTGTCCGTCACGGCCGGGCGCCGCATCGTCAGCAACAACGAGATCGCGGTGAACAAGGGGCGCATCGAGCTCGTCAGCCTGGGCACGCAGGCCACCGACGGCGTCTACCTCGGCAGCAGCGTCTACTCCCGCGGCTACGACAGCGTCGGCGCCAATGGCGTGCGCGGCGGTGGCGACGACGTCAAGATCGGCTACGGCATCCGCATCGCCGGCCGCGTGCTCGGCCTCTTCGACAACACCGCGGAGATGGCGCGACTGCCGACCCGCACCTTCCTTGTCACCTGGACCGAGAACGGCAGCGCTCGCGAAGCCCGGGTGGATGCAGAAGGCTTCATCGTCGACCCCACCGGCGTGCGCATCCAGACCAACGGCAGCTACCAGGCCGTGGGCTATCGCGCCGATGCTTCCCCGGGCGGGTCACCGGCACGCGATGACATCCGTGTCTACAACGTCGACGAGCAGGCGCGCCTCACCGACGGTTCGCAGATCCTCACGGTGCAGGGCATCCCCCAGCCCGCGGTCAACGGCGTGCCGGCGCCGACGCAGCAGGAGATCGCCAAGATCGAGATCGCCAACAACGTGGCCAACTACCAGGACTACGTCACAGGCTCGCCCTCGTCCGACAACCGCGGCCGCCTGGTGCCGGCCAACACGGTGCTGGCCGGGCAGAACCGCGACGTGCTGATCGAGAGCCAGACGATCGCCGGCGTGGCCAACAGCACGCCCCACACGCCGATCCGCATTGCCAGCTTCGCGCCCCAGCTCACGACCTTGCGGCAGACGCCGTCGCTGTCGGCCGCGTCGAGCGACCCCGACATCACCTCGGCCACCGCCGGCATCGGCCTCAAGCTGCTCGGCTTCGAGGAAAGTGGCGACACGTCCAGCATCATCTGGGCCGATCGCATTCAGCTGACGGGCGGGCTCAACGGCGCGTTCTTCGGCCTGCCCGGAGGGCACAGCAACGTCGCTCCGCCGGTGCTCGGCAACTTCAGCGTCGAAGCGCCAGGCTTCGCCTCCCGCACCTACACGATCGGTGGCGTGCAGCAGTCCGAGCAGTTCGACGTGAGCGGCCTGATCTACCGCTTCACGATCGTGGGGGCGACCTCGCAATCGGCGCAACTCACGGCCATCGATTCAAGCAACGCCAACATCGGCGCGCTGCCGGCACCGCCGGCCGGTGCCATGGGGGTGAGCGCCTGGACGATCACCGGCCGCCGCAATGTGGGCGAGACGGCGGGCCTGCGGCTGGTCGAGCCCACGCTGTCGGTGTACGGCACGGCCAGCGGAGTCGACCTGCGCGGCAGCCTCTACCCTGCAGTCGCCGCCACCGCCGCCAACTCCAACTTGCAGGCGGGAGGGCAGATGACGCCGGAATACCGCCTGCGCATCCCCGACTATGCGCAGGACACGGGCGGCGGCATCACCATCGTCTCGCCGACGGGCAGCTTCTACACCCAGTCCTATCAGCTGCGGAACGTGCTGGTGGACTCCACCACCACCAGCACCACGCTTCCGGCCACGGCGCCGGGCACGCGGGTCTTCGTGTACGACGGCGTCATCAACGCGGCCAACGGCTCGCATGTGGTGGACTTCAACAGCGGCACGTCGATCCCGCCGCTCACCGGCCTGACCGGCTTCAACAACAGCACCGTCGGCTTTGCCGGTGTGGGCGTGGGCTTCAACCAGTCCGGCGGTACGGCCGGCAGCACCGGCGTGGGCAGCAGCAGCGGGCAGGGCGTGACCGGCGTGGCAATTCCGGGCGGGCAGGGCGGCACCGGTGTCGCACCGCCCGTTGACGATCGCAGCACGCAGGACGCCACCGGCGCCGCTTCCGCCAATCCCGCCCTGGCGGGCCTGCCGGGCAGCAGCGAGCTGGCGTTCGGCGTGCGGGCCGCCTCCGAAGCCGACCTGGGCCGCGGTGTGGCGGTGCCAGGCTCGGCCATCAACGTTTTCAAGCGCCGCTACCGTGTGGCCACCTCATCGAACCCGAACGTCTGCGCGCCCGATGCCGTGCAGCAGACGCCGGCCGAAGGCGGCGCGGCACGGGAGTGCGCAGCCAAGTGAGACTGGCGCGCGCGCTGGTGGCGCTGGCCGCGGCAGCGGCCGGCGCGCTGGCCTCGGCCGCCGCGCCCAGCACCGCGCCCCAGCTGCGCGTGGTGCAGGAGATGCACAACGCGCCGCTCGGCCAGATCCGCAGCGACGCGGCCCACACGCGGCTCTACACCCTGGCGCAAGACAAGACGCTTCGCATCTGGCGCCTGGCCGACCTGCAGCTGCTGCGCACCGTCTACCTGCCGGCCGAAGCGGGGCTCGAAGGTACGCCCTACGGGCTTGCGGTGAGCCGCGATGGGAAGCACGCGTATGTGGCCGGCGTCACCGGCTGGCAGTGGTCGCGGGCGGCACACGTCTATGTGGTCGATGCAGAGCGTGGCCAGATCGCCGCGAAGCTTGGCCGGTTCGACAACGACGTGGTGATCGCGCTCGATCTCTCGCCCGACGGCAAGCGCCTGGCCGTCGGCCTGGCTCGCGGCGGCCTGCAGGTGCTCGATGCGCAGAGCGGCGCCGTGCTGGCCGCCGATCCGGCTTATGCGGCACCGGTGTCCTTCCTCCACCACGGTCCCGACGGACGGCTGGCGTCGACCTCCGAAGATGGCTGCGTGCGGGTTTACGGCCGCGACATGGCGCTGGCGTTTCGCGGCCAGTACCCGCCGGTGCCCGCCGGGCAGCCGCAGTGCACCGGGTCGCAGCTCGGCGGCATCCGCTTCTCGCCCGACGGCAGGTGGCTCGCGTTCGGTGTGCGCTACCAGGCCGATGGCGGCCGGCAGCAGCCTGAGGTGACGGTGATGGACGCGGCATCGCTCGCCGTTCGGCGCACGCTGCGGCCGGACGCGGCCGACCAGCAGTCCCTGTGCTGCGTGGCCTGGTCGCCCGACAGCGCCACGCTCTACGTGAGCGGCAATGTCGACGGCAGCGGTCCCACGCCGATCTACCGCGTGCAGGACTTGCGCTCGGGCGCCCTGGAGCGCTGGAACGTGGGCCGCCAGCAGATCACCAACATGCTCCCGCTGCCCCAGGGGCAGATCGTGCTGGCCACCACGGTGCCGTCGATCACGCGTGTCGGCGCCGACGGCCAGGTGGTGATCGACCGCGAGGGCGTGCCGCAGCAGCGCCTGCCGCACAACATCGACTTCCACGCCACGGGTGCCGACCCGAGCGCGTTGCGCGTGTCGGCCGACGGCCAGTCGCTGGCCCTTGCGCGCGGCGACGCGTCGCGCCTGCGGGTCAACCTCTCGGCGCAGAACCAGCTCTCGGTGCTCACCACCGAAGGTCTCGACGATGCCGCGCTGCAGCCCGCGCGTCGCACCGGTGCAGTCAAGGTCGACACGGCGACCGGCATCTACGGCTACCGCCAGCCCACGCAGGTCAACGGCAGGCCCGTGGCGCTCGAACGCGAAGAGAGCGTGTGGAGCTGGGCCTTGCACGCCACGCAGCCGATTGCCGCACTCGGCACGCAGTGGCGGCTGCGGCTAGTCGACGCGCAAGGCAAGCCCATGAAGAACTGGGAAACCCCGCCGTACCTCGGCTCGCCGGCCTTCCACACCCTCATCACCGCTGACGGCAGGAAGGTCGTCGTCGCCCTCGGCGACGGCACGCTGCGCTGGTTTGCCGTCGACAGCGGCCGCGAGCTGCTGGGCCTCTTCGTGCACAACAACGGCAGCGACTGGGTGGCCTGGCGCGCCGACGGCTACTACGCCTCGTCGCCGCAGGGCGACCAGTACGTGGGCTGGCTCGTCAACCGTGGCGACGACCGCAGCCCCGACTTCCATCGTGCGGTGCAGTTCGAGCGCCGGCTCTACCGGCCCGACCTCGTGCGGGCGGCGTTGCGGCCCGCCACGCTGTCGGCCCTGGCCAGCGCCGAGGCCCTGGCCGAGACGCTTCGGCAGATGGCGGCGCCCCGGGTCAGCATCGAGGCCATCACGCCGGGCACCGAGCCGGGCACGGTCGCGGTGCGGCTGAGCGCCGAGTCCACCGGCCAGCCGATCCAGGAACTGGGGCTGTATGTCGACGGCGTGCCCGTGTTGCGGCCGGCCGAGCGCCGGGTGGCGCCGGGTGACGCGCAGCGCCTCGTGCGAACGGTGACGGCCCGGCTGAACGGCGCCGGCTCGGTCATCCGTGCCGAGGCCGAGACCGAGCGCTCGCTGGGCATCGACGAATCGGCCCCGCTGGCCGCCCCGCCGGCCAGCCGCGCGCGACCGGGGCGGCTGTGGCTGGTGCTGACCGGCGTCTCGCGCTTCGACAGCGTGCTGGCCTGCGAAGCCCGCGGCGACTGCAAGGTGCGCGTCACGCAACTGCCCAATACCACCCGCGATGCGCGCGAGCTCGCCGCGGTGCTCACCCGCCACACCGGCAAGCTCTTCAGCAGCGTGAGCACCGTGCTGCTGGCCGAAGACGCGCCCGAGCAGCCCACCAAGGCCAACCTCGTCTCGCGCCTCAAGGAGCTGGAGCAGGTGAGCCCCGACGACACCGTGCTCGTCTTCGTGGCCTCGCACGGTTTCACGCCCGACCCCGCGTCGGGTGAGTACTACTTCCTCACCAAGGACTCGACGCAGCAGGACCTGCTGGCCGTGACGACCGCCAGGCCGGGCCAGCCGCTGGACGTGCGCGCCGCCGCCAGCCTGATGAGCGGCACCGAGCTGCATGCGCTGCTCAGGCGCGTGCCCGGCAAGCGCATCCTCGTGCTCGACACCTGCCACTCGGGCAGCGCGGACGGGCGCAGCGACCCCTATGCCCTGGCCAAGCGCAGCGCCTCGGCGCAGATCGCGGTGCTCTCGGCGTCGCAGGGCGACCAGCTGTCGTATGAGATCCCGCCCGACCCATCCGGCAACACGCCTCAGCACGGCGCCTTCACTTATGCGCTCATCGAGGCCTTGTCAGGGCGTGCAGCGGCTCCAGGCGCGCCGGTGACGCTGCAAAGCGCCTTCCGCTACGTCGGGCCTCGGGTGAATGATCTGTTGAAGCGGGTGCCGAAAGGTGCTTCGCAGCGAGCCCTCCAGACGCCGACCCTGAGCGCGAATCCGGCGTTGGCCGCTACGGCACTCGCCGCGCCGTGAGATGCAGTATGGTGGCCCCCCTGACATTGCCAACAAGGGAGTCCCGCCTTGCGTCATCCGACCCTCGTCTTCCTCACCCTGATGGCCCTGCTCATGCAGGCCTGTTCGTCGCAGCAGCTCTACGGCGCCGGCCAGGAAATGCAGCGCAACGATTGCCGCAGGATCGTCGACATGCAGGAGCAGCGGCGCTGCATGGCCAACGCGAACATGTCGCACGACGAATACAAGCGCCAGTCCGAGGCGGCCAAGGGTGCCAGGTAGGGCCACGCGGTTGCGGGCGCTGATCGCGCCCGTGGCCTGGCGCAGGGTGCTGCCGCTGCTGTCGGTGGCGATGGTGCTTTGCGGGCCGGTGCCGTCGCATGCGGCAGGTGCTGGCATCACCGGGCCGGGCGACTATTCCTTTTCGTTCGAGCACGGCGGCAAGACACGGCAATACCGCGTGCACGTGCCGCCCGGTTTCTCGCCCGACAAGCCGATGCCGGTCGTCTTCTCGCTGCACGGCGGCGGGGGCAACACGGATTTCCAGGCCGACGACCGCTACTACGGCCAGATCTCGAAGGCAGACGCGGCAGGCTACGTGGCCGTCTTCCCCAACGGCTACAGCCGCTTCCGCGGTGGCCGGCTCGCCACCTGGAATGCCGGCAATTGCTGCGGCCTGGCCCGTGATGAAAACGCCGACGACGTGGGCTTCATCCGCGAGATCGTCAAGCGCCTGAGCGCCCAGCCGGGCATCGACGCGAAACGCTTCTACGCGAGCGGCATGTCCAACGGCGCGATGATGAGCTACCGGCTCGCCTGCGAGATGCCCGAGACCTTCCGCGCCATCGCCGCCGTCGCCGGCACCGACAACACGCGCGCGTGCACGCCAGCGTCGCCGGTGTCGGTGCTGCACATCCATGCGCGCGACGACGAGTTGGAGCTCTTCGATGGCGGCGCGGGCCGCAAGTCGCGTGCGGTGACGGCCTTCGTCGCGGTGCCCGATTCCATCTCGAAATGGGTGCAGCTCAACGGCTGCCAGGCCACGCCGAAGCGGGTGCTCGACAAGCCCGGCGCCTATTGCGAGGCCTACACCGGCTGCCAAGGAGGCACGGAGGTGAAGCTGTGCGTCACCGAGACCGGTGGCCACGCGTGGCCGGGCGGCGAGAAGCCGCGCGGCCGGGGCAAGGGGTCGGCGGCCCTGTCGGCCACCGACGAGATCTGGGACTTCTTCAAAACACGATGAACCTGCGCAAGAGAGTCTTGATGCTGGCCGCGGTGGTGCTCGGCCTGACGCTCGCTGGCTGTGCGAACAACCGGCCGACCGTGGTGCCGATGCGCACCCTGGCCGAGCCGGCGAGTTGCGGCCCGGTGGAGACCCTGGTCGTGATGCTGCCGGGCTCGTATTCCCTGCCCGAGGAATTCCAGCGCGAGGGCTTCGTGCGCACCCTGCGCGAGCAGCGCGTCGCGGCCGACGTGGTGCTGGTCGACGCGCACGTCGGCTACTACCAGGAGCGGACCATCATCGACCGCCTGCACGCCGACGTGATCCAGCCGGCCCGGGCGCGAGGCGTGAAGCATGTGTGGGTGGTGGGCATCTCGATCGGGGCGGTGGGCGCGATGCTCTATGCCGACGAGCACCCGCAGGGGCTCGAGGGCGTGGTGCTGCTGGCGCCCTTTCTCGGCACACGCCTCACCGCACTCGAGATTGAAAACGCCGGCGGGCTCGCGCGCTGGCCCGCCCCGGAACGCCGCGTCGATGAAGAGATCGACATGCGGCTGTGGCGATGGCTGCAGAAGCAGACGCTGTCGCCGCGCGTGCCGCCGCTGCACATCGTGCAGGGCTATGGCGTCGACGACCGGTTCGCGTACAACAACCGGCTCCTGAGCCGGTCGCTGCCGCCGGCGCAGGTGTACACCGCACCCGGCGGCCACGACTGGCCGGCGTGGAACGACTTGTGGCGCCGCATCGCCCGCGAGTTGCCGCTGCCTCGCCAGGCCGCCTGTGGCCCGCAGCTCACGCCACCTGCACCACGGCCTTGAAGAAGGTGTAGCAGAACACCCCGTCCGGCTCGGCGGTGCGCTGCAGGGCGCGCAGGCCATCGTCGAAAGCGGCCGGTGTCGAGAGTCCGGCGGCGAGCGCCTCGTCTTTCACCCCTTCGATCATGGCGGTGAAGGTCTTGCGGGTGAACCCGTCGACCCATGCCGGCCGGCTCGCATCGGCATAGACGAAGCGCGGCGACACCACGGCCTGCGCGGCCCCGGCGGCCCGCAGCAGCGGCTGGAGCCGGCGGCCGATGCAGGCATCGCCCCCGGCACGCGCCTGCAGCTGCACCTGACAGTCGATCGTGTGCCGCGCCGCGGCGCTCTCGGGGTGGAACATGACCGAGCCGTGGTCGCCTTCGATCACCGTCAGCGTGCCGCCGGGGCGCACCAGGCGCAGCAAGGTGCGCAGCACGTCGACCGGGTCCGGCAGGTGCTCGAGCACGAAGCAGACGAAGACATGGTCGAACGATGCCGCGTCAAAGGGCAGCGCGCGGAGGTCGGCCTGCTGGAAGCTCAGGTTGCGCAGGCCGGCGGCCGCAGTGCGCTCGCGTGCGTGGGCGAGCGACTCCGCCGAGATGTCGATGCAGGTGACGTGCGCGCCGGGGCTTTGCGCGGCGATTGTCAAGGTCTGTGCGCCGGTGCCACAACCGGCTTCGAGCACGCGGCTCCCGGTCGGGTAGCGGGTGTCGTGGTGCAACAGCTCCGACAGCGTGCGGGCCTGGTCGTGCAGGCGTTCTTGCTCACGGTGGCCGTATCCGTGGACGTAGGCATGGCTCATGGGACACGCAGCGGGGAAGTGACGATGGGGCCAGTCTGGCCGGCACCGCCTGCGCGGTCTTGAACGCTATTGCAGCGCGGCCCGTTGCCAGGCGCCGGGCGTGAAGCCCAGCTGCTGCGTGAACGCACGGCTCATGTGGCTCTGGTCGGCGAAGCCGCACGCGAGCGCCACGTCGGCGAGGGCGTCGCCGCGGGCGATGAGCGCGCGGGCGTGCTCGACACGCCGCTGGCGCAGCCAGGCATGGGGCGGCATGCCGTGCTCGTGCGCGAAATGACGCAGCACCTGGTAGCGGCTCAGGCCGGCAAGCGTGGCCAGGTCGTCGAGCGACGGCGCATCGGCCAGGTCGTCGGCGAGCCGGTCGCGCACGCGGTCGAGTGCAGGCGAGGCCTGGCGCTGCGGCCGCGGGGCGCGGTTGGCGTGCTGGGCGAGCAGCCGGCCGCAGACCTGGGCCCAGGCTTCGTCGCAGGCCAGCGCATCCGGCGTCGCGGTGTGAGTCAGCAGCTGTGCGAAGAGGTGCTGCAAGGCCTGCCGCAGCAGCGGATCGTCGAACACGGGGTGTGTGAGCGCCAGGCCTTGCGGCAGCGTGTCACCCGCAGCGAGCGTGGAGGCCTGCAGCGCGGAGGTTTCCATGTAGACCATGCGCCAGCGCCGCGCTGGCGCACCGAGCGGCCGGCCATCGTGCACCTCGCCGGGGTTGGTGCTGATCAGGTTGCCCGCGTGCGCGGTCACCGTGCCGCGGCCGCTGGCGGAGCAGTGGGCACCCTGGTCGATCAGCCCCACGCCGAAGGTGTCGTGCCAGTGGCGCGGGAAGTGCCGCGAGCTTTCGATCTGCGTGAGGTGGACGCCGGGCCAGGGTGTCGTCTTCACCTCGCAGCGGTGCAACTCGGAGGCGGCCATGCGACGTGGTGGGCTCGGCCGGTCAGGGCCGCACCTGGTCGATCACCACCTCGACGCCGCTGGCGCCCGGCTTGACCGTGGCGCTGGCGCCGATGAGGTCGCCCGACTGCGGCGTGGCGTTGCCGCTGCGCGAGACACGCGCCTCGATGCGCACTTCGCTTGCGCCCGAGATCTTGGCCTCGGGGCTCATGGCGAGGCTGTCGTCGAGCTTGAAGCTGAAGGGCAGGGCCGACACCTGCGTGCGCTGCACGGCCAGCGGCATGCGCGGGCCTTGCGGGTTGCGCGCGAAGATGAAGACGGTGTCGCCCGGCTGCACCTTGCTGGCGAGCGCCGGCGCAAGGCTCACGCGGCCGCTGACGCCGGCACCCGCCACAGCGGCGAGAGGCGGCTTGTTCGTGGCAGCCGTCGCGGCAGCCGTGGCCGCCGCCGGTGCCTTGGAGCCGCCCACACCCGCCATCTGCTCGCGCGTCTTGGCGATGGCCTCGGTGAGCCACCTCGCGTCATCGGAGTCGGGCGGGATGATGCGCAGCAGCTGCTCCCAGTACTTGAGCGCCGTCGCGAGGTCGTTGCGGTTGTAGGCCGCGGTCGCCGCGAGCGACATCGCCATCGGGTTCTCCGGCTCCAGCTTGAGCGCCTGGTTGAGCACTTCCATCGGCTTGCCGTCGAAGTTGCCCATCGCACGGGTGGCCAGCACATCGGCGTATTCGGCGAGCAGGGTGGCGTTTTCCTGCAGGGCCGGGCCGATGCGGTTGAAGGCCGCTTCGGCGTCGGGCAGGCGGCCCATCGCGCGGTAGCTGCGTGCCAGCACGACGAAGCCGCGCGGGTCGGGGTTCTTCTCCATGCGGGCGGCCAGGTCGGCCACCATCTTCTCGACGTCTTTCTGCTCGGGGGCGCGCACGACGAGCGGGTCGAGCGCCTGCGGCGAGCCGCGCCAGGCGTACATGCCAGCCGCGGCCAGCGGCAGGGCCAGGGCGATCACGATGGCCGTGGCGCGCATGCTGGTGGTGGCGGCGGCCGGCGTCTCCTGTGCCGATACGTCGTCGAGCAGGCGGCGCTGCAGCTCGGCGCGCGCCTGCGCGTGGTCCTCAGGCGTCAGCGTGCCGGCGGCGAGGTCGCGGTCGATCTCGGCCAGCTGGTCGCGGTAGACGCCGGCGTTGACGTCGCTCGTCGCCACAGAGGCCTTGGGCTTGCGTTTCCACGGGCGCAGCAGCACCACCAGAGTGGCCACGACCAGCAGGGCCGCGGCCAGTGCGAATCCGCCCATCAGGAGTCTCCCTTGAGCGAGGGCGGTGCCTCGCGTTTGTCATTCAGCAGGGCTTCGGCCCGGCGTTGTTCTTCGGCGCTGAGGGCCGCGTCGGCGGGTTGGCGGCGGCGCAGGAAGGTGATCAGTGCGACCAGGCCGCCGAGCATCAGCACGAACGGCCCGGCCCACAGCAGCCAGGTCGTCGGCTTGACCGGCGGTCGGTAGAGCACGAAATCGCCATAGCGGTGGACCATGAATTCGCGGATCTCGTCATCGGTCTTGCCCTGCTTGATCAGCGTGCGGATCTCGCGCTTGAGGTCGAGCGCCAGGTCGGCGCGCGAGCCGGCGAGCGACTCGTTCTGGCAGACCAGGCAGCGCAGCTCCTCGCTGATGTGCAGCAGGCGGGCTTCGACCTTGGGGTCGTCGGCCAGCGGCGCGGCGTCTTTCGCGTGCAGCGCGGCCGTGGCAAGCGTCAGGGGCAGCGCCAGCAGCAGCGCCCGGAGGAAGTGCCTCGCGCTCATTTCTGCAGCTCTCGCACCAGCGGGACGATCTTCTGCTCGAGCACCTCGGCCGTCACCGGCCCGATCTGCTTGAAGCGGATCACGCCCGCCTTGTCGATGACATAGGTCTCGGGCACGCCGTAGACGCCGTAGTCGATGCCCACGCGGCCATCGGCATCGACGATGGAAAAGTCGTACGGGTCGCCATGGCGCTGGAGCCACGCGAGTGCCTCGGGGCGCTGGTCCTTGTAGTCGAGGCCGATGAGCGGGGCGATCTTGCGCTTGGAGAAGTCGACCAGCAGCGGGTGCTCGACACGGCACGACACGCACCACGAGGCCCAGACGTTGAGCAGCCAGACCTTGCCCGCCATGTCCTTCGGGCTGAAGCTGCCTTCCTTGTGAAGCTGCGGCAAGGTGAAGGCCGGCGCCGGCTTGCCGACCAGGGGCGATGGCACTTCGCGCGGGTTGAGCTTGAGGCCGATCGCCAGGAACACCGCCAGCACCATGAAGAGCGCCAGCGGGATCAGCACATAGCGCTTCTTCATGCCGCGGCCCCCTGCAGGGCCGTCTGGGTGCTGCGCTGCTTCAGCCGGTAGCGCCGGTCGGCCGCGGCGATGCCGCCGCCGAGCGCCATCAGCAGGCAGCCGCCCCAGATCCAGGTGACGAAGGGCTTGTAATAGACACGCACGCTCCAGGCGCTGCCTTGCGGGTCGAGCGCCTCGCCGAGCGAGACGTAGAGGTCGCGGGTGAAGCCGGAGTCGATGGCGGTCTCGGTCATCGGCATCTGCGACGAGAAGTAGTTGCGCTTCTCCGGGTGCAGGTGGCGCAGCACCACGCCGTCCTTCAGGAGCGCCACGTCGCCGCGCATGGCGGTGTAGTTGGGGCCTTCGACCTGGCGCACGCTCTCGAGCCGGAAGGTGTAGCCGCCCATGGCGACGGTGTCGCCCATGGCCATGCGCACGTCCTTCTCGACTTCATAGCCCTTGACCATGGTCACGCCGATCACGAAGACGGCCATGCCGAGGTGGGCCAGGTGCATGCCCCAGAAAGACCTTGGCGGCCAGCCCGAGCGCAGCCGTTCGCGGATCTGGAAGGCGGTGCTGGCAATGATCCACACCGCAAGCAGCAGGCCCAGCGCGACCAGCGGGCTCCACTCGCCGACCAGGAACGGCAGGCCGATGCCGGCCGCCACGGCGATCACGGCGGCCAGCCGCAGGCGCTGCGCCATGTCGCGCGCGTCGGCGTGCTTCCAGCGTGCGAGCGGGCCGAGTGCGATCAGGAAGAGCAGCGGCAGCATGATCGGCACGAAGACGGCATTGAAGTACGGCGGGCCGACGGACAGCTTGCCCATGCCCAGCGCGTCGATCAGCAGCGGGTAGAGCGTGCCCAGCATCACCGAGCCGCAGGCCACGACCAGCAGCACGTTGTTGACGAGCAGCAGCGTCTCGCGCGAGAAGAGCGCGAAGGTGCCGCCCGTGCTGACCTTGGCCGCGCGCCAGGCGAAGAGCGTGAGCGAGCCGCCGATCACCAGCACCAGGAAGCCGAGGATGAAGACACCGCGTTCGGGGTCGGTGGCGAAGGCATGGACCGAGGTCAACACGCCCGAGCGCACGAGGAAGGTGCCCAGCAGCGACAGCGAGAAGGCGGCGATGGCCAGCAGCACCGTCCAGTTCTTGAAGCTGCCGCGCTTTTCGGTCACGGCCAGCGAGTGGATCAGCGCGGTGCCCACGAGCCAGGGCATGAACGACGCGTTTTCCACCGGGTCCCAGAACCACCAGCCGCCCCAGCCCAGCTCGTAGTAGGCCCAGTAGGAGCCGAGCGCGATGCCGAGGGTCATGAAGACCCAGGCCACGTTCGTCCAGGGGCGCGACCAGCGGGCCCACGCGGCGTCGAGCCGGCCGGCCAGCAGCGCGGCGATGGCGAAGGCGAAGGCCACCGAGAAGCCCACGTAGCCCATGTAGAGCATCGGCGGGTGCACGATGAGGCCGGGGTCCTGCAGCAAGGGGTTGAGGTCGGCACCGTCGCGTGCGGCCGGCAGCAGGCGGTCGAACGGGTTGGAGGTGAGCAGCATGAAGAGCAGGAAGCCCACCGACACCAGGCCCAGCACCCCCAGCACACGCGCCACCATGGCCTGCGGCAGCTGGCGCGACAAGAGGCTCACGGCGGCCGACCAGCCAGTGAGCATCAGCACCCACAGCAGCAGCGAGCCTTCGTGGCCGCCCCACACGGCGGAGGCGCGGTAGGCGGTGGGCAGCTTGGAGTTGGAATGCTGCGCGACGTATTGCACCGAGAAGTCGTTGGCGACGAAGGCATACATCAGGCAGCCGAAGGCGAAGGCCACCAGCAGGAACTGCGTCTGCGCCGCGGGGCGGGCGAGGGCGATCCAGCCGGCATGGCCGCGGTGGGCGCCGATGAGCGGCAGCACGCCTTGGACCAGCGCCACGAAGAGCGCGAGGATGAGGGCCAGGTGTCCGAGTTCGGGGGTCATGGGCGGGCGCCTTCCTTGGGCATGGCGTCTTTGGGCATGGACTTGGCGGCCTTGTGCGCCTGGTCGACCGCATGCTGCGCCTCGGGCGGCATGTAGTTCTCGTCGTGCTTGGCGAGCACCTCGGTGGCCTGGAACTCGCCATTGCTGCCGAGCTTGCCCTGCACCACCGCGCCTTTCCCTTCCTTGAAGAGATCGGGAAGGATGCCGGTGTAGGTGACGCGCACGTCCTTGGCCGTGTCGGTCACGATGAAGTGGACCGTCATCTGGTCGCGCTTCACGCTGCCCTCGCGCACCATGCCGCCGACGCGGAAGGCACGGTTCTTCGGAGCTTCGCCCGCCGCCACCTGGGTGGGCGTGAAAAAGAAGGCGACGTTGCTCTGGAGGGCGTTGAGCACGAGTGCCGTGGCGATGCCCAGGCCGGCGAGTGCACCCACGATGATCGCGATGCGCTTGTGTCGAGGTTTCATGTGAGCAGAGGCTCGCGTTGAGGTTGAGGCCGGGCCGTCGGAGACAGGGGCCAACGGCGGATTATCCGCGCAGGCTAAGTGCGATTCCGGTATGGGCAAGTTCCGTTCTGTAGCAAGCGCGCATACACCAAAGGCCACTCCGTATCTTCTGCGACCGTATGTAAGCCTGCTCACGTTTGCCAACTATTGACGTTATTTTTTCGCTTCTGTGGGTCGATGATCCGGCCGACGACAAAGAGGGCCTCCGTTGCGCACGTCGCAAAGAGAGGCCTGACACAACAACCTCGGAGTGCATCTTGACCTTCATCTGCCACCGTTCGGAGCACGCGGAGTAAGCCATGCTGTTCGGCTTGTCCAAGCTCCGTCGCAATGACGACACCCAGGCCACGGCCCCAAGCCGTGCATGGGGCCGCTCGCAGCGCCAAGGTGAGTGGATGAGCCGCGAGGAAGCCATCATGGGCACCGCGGTGCGCGTGGAGCTCTGGGCGCCGCAGCGCGAGCAGGGCGAGGCTGCGATCGACGCGGTGATGGCCGAGATGCACCGCATCGACCGCACCATGAGCCCGCACAAGGCCGACTCCGAGCTGTCGATCATCAACCGCGAAGCGGCCCGCCACGCCGTGCCGCTGAGCGCCGAGATGGCGCGCCTGGTCTCGCGGGCCATCGATTTCTCCAGGCTGTCCGACGGTGCCTTCGACATCACCTACGCCGGTGTCGGCCAGCTCTACGACTACCGCGCCGGCATCAAGCCGAGCGACGAGGCGGTGGCCGCAGCCAAGCCGACCGTCGGCTGGCGCCACCTCATCCTCGACCGCGAGCAGCGCACCCTGCGCTTCGCCCGCGAGGGCGTGCGCATCGACCTCGGTGGCTTTGCCAAGGGCCATGCGGTCGACAACAGCGTGGCCATCCTTCGCCGCATGGGCATCGCCAACGCGTCGGTGGCCGCTGGTGGCGACAGCTATGTGATGGGCGACCGTGGCGGCCGCCCCTGGAGCATCGGCATCCGCGATCCGCAGCGCGACAGCGGCGTGGTGGCGGTGCTGCCGCTCGAAGACACGTCCATCTCGACTTCGGGTGACTACGAGCGCTTCTTCATCGAAGACGGCGTGCGCCATCACCACCTGCTCGACCCCCGCACCGGCCGTTCGCCGCGCGCGCTGCGCAGCGTGACGATCCTGGCCGCCGACGGGCTGACGAGCGAGGCGCTGTCGAAGTGCCTGTTCGTGATGGGTTTGGATGCCGGCATGCGACTCGTCGAGTCGCAGCCGGGTGTGGACGCGGTGGTGGTCGACGCGCAAGGGGCGTTGCACTACTCGTCCGGGTTGCTGGATGGCGCGGCAGCGCCAGCGCAGTGACCGGCAAGTGTTGACGATGAATCGGACTCAATAGGAGGTGAACATGAAAGAAGTCCTGACGAGAAAGCATGCGCTGGCGTGCATCGCAGTCTGCGCAAGCGTCGTGCTCGCGGGTTGCGGCAGCGGCAGCAGCAGCACGGACTCCGGCGACACGGTCACGGTCAACGGCGATGTGCCGGTGGCCTATGTGAAGCGCTCGACGACCCTCAGCATGAACCCGACCGACGGCGCGCCTTTCGCTGCCGGTGGCGACCTCATGATCCGCGAGAAGTCGTCGGCCAGCGCCCAGGAACACAACATCACCGGCCACATCACCCAGGGCAACGGTGACGCCTCCGACCCCGAGGTCTCGTACGACGGCCGCAAGATCGTCTTCGCGCTGCGCTGCCCGACCTCCAACACCTCCCAGATCAACGGCGTGGCCGCCTGTACCGGCCGCTGGAACATCTGGGAATACGACATGACCAACAGCGGCCTGACCAACGGCACGCTGCGTCGCATCACCAGCTCGACCACCGACGACGACGCCGACCCGTACTACCTGCCGGGCGGCGCGGGCTACGTCTTCTCGTCCAACCGCCAGACCAAGGCGCGCCCCAACCAGGCGCTGGGCCAGGCCTACAAGGCGCTCGACGAATACGAGCGCGAGGCGGTGATGAACCTGCACACGATGGATGCCAACGGCGGCAACATCACGCAGATCTCGTTCAACCAGTCGCATGACCGCAACCCGGTGGTGCGCCCCAACGGCGACATCATGTTCTCGCGCTGGGAGCACGTGGGCGACCGCAACCGCTTCGCGGTGTTCCGCTCCAAGCCCGACGGCACCGACATGTTCGTGCTCTACGGCGCGCAGAGCCCGGGCAACAGCTTCCTGCACCCGCGTGACATGGACCCGAACGGTGCCTACCGCGGCCACATCTCCAGCTCGCTGATGCCGCTGTCGCGCACCCAGGAAGGTGGCGCGCTGATGGTGATCGATGCGTTCAACTACTCGGAGAACAACACCCGCGCCTTCGTGACCGCACCGGCCACCGGTGGCCAGCGCCAGGTCACCGCGCAGACGCTGAACGACGGCATGGGCCTGTCGGAGTTCGGCCGCGTGACCACGCCGTACCCGCTCTGGGACGGCACCAACCGCATCCTCGTCGCCTACCGTCCCTGTGAAGTGACGCGCAACGGCGTGGTGGTGCCCTGCGCCACCCTGACCTCCGCCGAGCGCGCCCGCCTGAGCGCCCGCAACCGCCTGGCCGCTGACATCGCGCTCGACACCGTGCGCGACAACGCCCCGGCCGCCTACGGCATCTACATGTACAACCCGGCCAACCAGACCTGGCTGCCGGTCGCGGCACCGCCGTCGGGCTTCATGTACACCGACCCGATCGCCATCCAGGCGCGCGCCGAGCCCAACGCCACCCCGCCGGTGGCCGTGGACGCGACCCTGGCGGCCGCCAACATGGCGCTGATCGAGGTGCGCAGCGTCTACGACACCGACGGCCTCGGCCGCATGGGCGAGATGATGCTGACCGCCGCCGACCGCCCGGCCGGCTGCGCACGCGGCATCGCCATGACCACCCCGCCGCACGAAGACAGCGAGACCCGCAGCTCGGTGGCCGACATCGTGGCCCTGAAGGACCCGGCCAACCCGGCCTACCACTGCACCCCGGTGCGCTTCGTCCGCGCCATGCGCGCCGTGGCACCCCCGCAAGGCATGACCGGCCTGCGCAGCTCGATCGGCGAAACCGAATTCGAGCAGCAGCAGATCCTCGGCTATGCGCCCGTGGAACCCGATGGCTCGTTCAAGCTGCACGTGCCGGCCGACACGCCGCTCGCGCTGTCGATCATCGACAGCAAGGGCCGTGCGATCCAGACGCACACCAACTGGATCCAGGTCCGCCCGGGCGAGCGCCGCACCTGCGACGGCTGCCACAGCCCGCGCCGTGGCGCCTCGCTGAACTCCGGCGTCGTGGTCAACACCATGCCGGCTGCGCTGGTCGCCGCCCTGGCTTCCGATCACCAGACCGGTGAGACGATGGCCTCGACCCGCACCCGCCAGACCCCGGCGGCGCTGACCCTGCAGGCCAACCTGGAGTTCACCGACGTCTGGGCCGACACCACCCAGAGCGGCATCGTCGCCCGTGCGCCGATCCAGATCCGCTACACCGGCAACGCCAACCCGGCGGACGACCTGCAGACCCCGGCACCGGCCACGACCGGCACCCACCGCGGCATCATCAACTACCCCGAGCACATCGCCCCCATCTGGACGCGTGCCCGTGGCCCGGCCGGAGCCCACACCTGCACCAACTGCCACGCCGATGCGGCCGTGCTCGACCTGCGCGGCACCACCTCCGGCACCGGCCGCATGACCTCGTATGAAGAGCTGGTCATGGGCGACCCGATCATCGACCAGGCCACCGGCCTGCCGCAGATCGTGGTGCGCGATGGCGAGCCGATGATCGAGCGCGGCGCTGCGCTGGTGGAAACGAGCTCGAGCGCGGCCAACTCGGCTGGCGGCACCCGCAAGAGCCGCCTGGGCGAGATCCTCTTCGGCGAGACCCTGCTGGCAGGCGCCGGTGCGCGCACGGCCCACCCGAACCCGCCCAACACCGCCCCGGACCATGCGACCCTGCTCAACAAGGCCGAGCTGCGCCTCGTGACCGAGTGGATGGACCTCGGCGGCCAGTACTACAACGACCCGTTCAACCCGAACGGCAGCGTGCGCGCCATCAACGGCCTCTCGGAAGCGAGCTTCGCCGCCAATGTGCAGCCGATCCTGCGCCGCAGCTGCGCCGCCTCGTGCCACCAGGCCGGCAACATCGACCCGGCCGTGCCGGGTGGCCTGACCTTCCGTGGCAACCGCTTCATCCTGACCGGTAGCACCGAGGGCGACTTCGGTGTGACACTCTCGATGATTTCCAACACCTGCAATGCGGCGTCGAACTACCTGCTGAGCCGGCCGTCCAGCAACCCGCACCCCGCGGGCGGCACCGGGCCGGTCCTGCCGGTCGGCAGTGCCGACTACCAGACGATCGCGAACTGGATCTCGAGCGGATGCTGACCAAGGAAGAGCGTGGACTTCGCCAGCGTGTCCCGAGCCTGCGCGCAGCGCAGGCCGGCCTGGGCCACCTCCCGCGCCTTGCGCGCGCGGGGGCGACCGCGGCCCTGATCGCCTTGATGGCGGGTTGCGGCGGCGGGACGCCGCTGGGCAACCCGCCCGACATCCGCAACGATGGCGGTGGCACGGGAGGGCGGTCGCTCTCCTTTGCCTACTACCAGCGCTGCATCAACCCGATATTCCTTGCGTCCTTGCCGATCATTGGCTCCAATCCGCCGGTCACCAACACTTGTGCGGGAGCGGGTTGCCATGACGATGCCAACGGCGCGGGCGGCGCATTCCGCGTGCGCCCCTCAGCAGCGCCCGTGAGCCTGCTCAGCACCGCCGACGTGATCCGCGCCAGCGACATGTACAAGAACTACTACTCCGCCCAAGGCGAAGTGACCTTCAATTCCGTGCTGCTGAGCCGGCTCATTACCAAGCCGCTCGTGCGTGGCGTGCTGCATGGCGGTGGCCAGATCTTCCCGAACGACCTCGACCCCAACGTGCAGAAGATCCTCTACTGGATGACCAACCCCATTCCCGTGGGGCAGGACGAACTCACCACCGACTTGCCTGCCGGTCCTGCGTGTCCATGAACGTGCCACGTGTCGTTCGAAGCGTGGCCTGCGCTTTGGCGCTGGGCGCCGTGGCAGGGCTGGCGAGCCCGGTCTTCGCCGCCGACGCGCCCCGTGAACGCCTCACCGTCGCCGACCCCTACCTCGAGGTCCACACCGGCCCGGGGCGTGGCTACCCGGTCTTCCACGTGGTCGAGCGCGCCGACTGGGTCGAGATCGAGCTGCGCCGCACCGACTGGTACAAGATCCGCACCTCCGACGGCAAGGTCGGCTGGGTCGTGCGCCAGCAGCTTGAGCGCACGATTGCCGAAGCCGGTGGGCAGAAGACCTTCCGCGACGTCGCACTCGACGACTACCTGAAGCGCAAGCTCGAAATGGGCGCCGGCTACGGCCGCTTCAAGAAGGAGCCCATGCTCAAGCTGTGGATGGGCTATCGCCTGTCCGACACGCTGTCGCTCGAAGGCACGGTCGCGCAGGTGCAGGGCGTGTTCTCCGGCACCGACCTCTGGCATTTCAACCTCATCTCCGAGCCCTGGTCGGACAAGCGCTGGTCGCCGTTCTTCGGCGTCGGCATCGGCAAGTTCAAGAACATCCCGAACCAGAGCCTGGTCGGCGCGCAGCTCACCAACGTCAACCTCGCCAACGGCACCATCGGCCTGCGCTACTACCTGACCGACCGCTTCGTGCTGCGCACCGACTACACCTTCTACACGGCCTTCCTGAGCGACGCCCGCTATGGCGAGTACCGCGCGGTGACGGCCGGGCTGTCGTTCTTCTTCTGATCGGTCTCATCGTGCACGCCCTCATGCCCATGACCCCCAAGCTGATCGTCTCCTCGCTGCTGGCCGCCGCCACGCTGTGCGCCTCGCCGGGTGCCCTGGCCGCCGACGAGAAAGACAAGGACAACAAGCCGGCCAACGAGCAGGTCATCGTGCCGCAGGTCGACCGGCGCAACGTCAAGGTGCCCAAGTTCCCGTCGAAGGACTTCGAGCTGGGCCTCTTCACCGGCACCTACGCCACCGAGAGCTTCGGCTCCAGCTCGGTGAGCGGCGTGCGGCTCGGCTACCACATCACCGAAGACTTCTTCGTCGAGGGCGCCTACGCCCGCACCAAGGTCAGCGACGAGAACTACCGCCAGATCCTCCCCGGCGGCATCTTCCCGAGCGGCACGGAGACCCTGACCTACTACAACGTGTCGGTGGGCTGGAACGCGCTGCCGGGCGAGATCTTCATCTGGCGCAACACCGCCAAGGCCTCGGCGCTGTACCTCATCGCCGGCATCGGCAACACCAAGTTCCTCGAGCAGCGCAAGCAGACGATCAACTACGGCGTCGGCTCGCGGGTGCTCTTCGCCGACTGGTTCGCGCTGCAGATCGACATCCGCGACCACATGTTCACCTATGACCTGCTGGGCCGCCGCAAGAGCACCCACAACATCGAGTTCACGCTCGGCACGACCTTCTTCTTCTGACAGGTGCATTTCATGACCTCGAAACTCCTCCGCATCGTGCCCCTGGCGCTGGGCTCCTTCCTGCTGGCGGCTGCCGGCCTGGCGAACGCCGCCGCGACCGTCGGCACGAACGCCCCCGACTTCACCCTCAAGACGCTGAACGGCCCCAACATGCGCCTGCAGGAGCAGCGCGGCAAGGTCGTGCTCGTGAACTTCTGGGCGACCTGGTGCGGGCCCTGCCGCAAGGAGATCCCGCACCTGAACCGCATCTCCGACAAGTACAAGTCCGCCGGGCTCGTGCTGATGGGCGTGAACATCGACGAAGACGTGCGCAACGCGGCCGACGTCGCCAGCAAGCTCAAGGTGAGCTTCCCGGTGCTGCTCGACACCGACAAGGCCGTGAGCAAGCTCTACGACCTGAACAGCATGCCCTCCACGATGGTGATCGACCGCAGTGGCAAGGTGCGTTTCCTGCACCGCGGCTACCAGGACGGCTACGAAGACACCTACGACCAGCAGATCCGCGAGCTGCTGAAGGAAAGATGATGCGCCGCTCCATTACCGTCTGCGTGCACATGCTGGCCGCGGCGGCCGTTGCCGGCCTGCTGAGCGGGTGCGGCAGCATCGAGCCCTGGGTCAAGCCCTATGAGCGCGAGCGCCTGGCGTCGCCGCTGCTGCAGTTCTCGCGCGATGGCCTGTCGGCCAAGCATTTCGAGCATGTGCGCGAAGTGCGCGAGGGCGGGCGCGGCGCGACCGGTGTGCAGGGAGGCGGCTGTGGCTGCAACTGACGGCCGTCGTGTGCTGTCCATCGCCCGTGCCCTGGGTGCCGGCCTGCGCCGCGTGATGGCGGTGCTGCGCCGCCAGCCGCGCTCGGCGGTGCAGGCCGCGGGCCTGCTCGGCGGTGCGCTCGCCAGCGGCGTGGCCGGTGCAGCGCCCACCCTGCCGGAAGACCGTGCCGACGCGATGCTCCACGTCTACGAAGGCGGCGGCCTCAAGGCCTACGGCCCGGCCTTCCTCGTGCGCAAGAAGCTGGGCGAGAACCTGTCGCTCTCGGCCAACTACTACGTCGACATCGTCAGCAACGCGTCGATCGACGTCGTCACCACCGCGAGCCCCTACAAGGAAACGCGCAACGAATACATCTTCGCGGCCGACTACGTGGTGCGCGATGCCACTCTCTCGGTCAGCACCTCGCACAGCAAGGAGCCCGACTACATCGCCGACGCGACCAGCGTCGACGTGGCGCAGGAAGTCTTCGGTGGCATGACCACGCTGTCGCTCGGCTTCACCCGGGCCGAAGACAAGGTCGGCCGCAAGAACGATGGCTTCTTCGACCACGCGGTGCATTGGCGCTACCGCCTGGGCCTGACGCAGATCCTGAGCCCCACCTGGCTCGCCAGCGTCAACTGGGAGGCGGTCGCCGACGACGGTTTCCTCGGCAGCCCCTACCGCGTGGCGCGTGCCTTCGGCGCGGCAGTGCCCGAACGCAACCCGCGCACACGCTCCAGCCGGGCCATCAAGTTCCGCGTGCTGGGCGAAGTGAAACCCGGCCATGCGGTGCGCGCCGAGTACCGCTACTTCTGGGACAACTGGCAGATCAAGGCCCACACCACGGAGCTCGGCTACAGCCGCCACATCGACGAGCTGTGGCTGGTCGACTGGTACGGCCGCTACTACACACAGGGCAAGGCGCTCTTCTACAGCGACAACGCGACCTCGGCCACGACCTACCTGTCGCGCAACCGCCAGCTCGCCACCTTCAAGAGCATGAGCCTGGGCGCCAAGATGGCCTACACGCTCAAGCGCGTGCCCGGCAGCTACGACCTCAAGCTCAACGTCGCCGTCGAGCGCATCAGCTTCAAGTTCTCCGACTTCACTGACATCCGCACCGGCCAGGCCTACAAGCACGATGCCAACGTGGTGCAGGTGTTCCTGACGGCCAATTTCTGATTCGAGAGCCTGCCATGAACTTCATCTCCCGCTGCAAACGCCTGGTCGCGATGCTGCTGCTGGCTGGCTCGGTCTCGTGGGCCCAGACGCCTGCTCCTGCGGCAGCCCCCGCCGCCGCCGCGCCTGCGCCGGCGGCTGCCGCTGCCTCGGCTGCGGCCGCGCCCGCATCGGCTGCCTCCGCTGCCGGCCTCGACACCCGCGTGCAGGAAGCCAAGACCGACGTCATCAAGCTCAACCGCGACCTGCTGGTGCTCGAGGAGGAACTGCTCTTCCCGGCCAACACGCAGGTGGCGGTGTTCGTGTCGATGGACGTGGGCAAGCTCTTTGAGCTGGAGTCGGTGCAGATCAAGCTCGACGACAAGGTCGTCGCCAACTACCTCTACACCCCGGCCGAGGTGAAGGCGCTTCACCGCGGGGGCGTGCAGCGCCTGTACCTCGGCAACCTGAAGGCCGGCACGCACGAGATCGTGGCGCTCTTCACCGGCGGCGGCCCGCACTTCCGCGACTACAAGCGCGGCGCCACCGTCAAGTTCGACAAGGGCACCGAGCCCAAGTACATCGAGCTGCAGATCAAGGACTCGCAGGGCAAGCTGCAGCCGGAGTTCCAGGTCAAGGTCTGGCAATAAGGCGCACGCTTCTTTGATCCCGTTCCCGACCTCATGGCCTCTCGACTGACATCGGCGGTGAAGCTCCGGCACCTGGGCGTGGCGCTCGCCGTGGCCGTGGCCGCCTCGGCGCCGCTTGCCGCGGGCAAGAAGGTGGCGCACCTGGTGCAAGACCCGCATTACGGCGACACGCTCTTCCACTTCTACCAGGAGCGCTACTTCACCGCGATCACCGGCCTCATGGTGTCGCAGCATTTCAACCGGGTGCCGAAGCATGCCGACGAGGCCGAGCTGCTGCGCGGCGGGATGCTGCTCTCCTACGGCATGCACCGCGAGGCGGGCGAGATCTTCACGCGCCTGATCGAGAAGGGCGCCGAGCCTGCGGTGCGCGACCGGGCCTGGTACTTCCTCGCCAAGATCCGCTACCAGCGCGGCTTCTACGCCGATGCGGCCGATGCGCTCTCGCGCATCGAGAAGAACCTGCCGCCCGAGCTCGAAGAAGACCGTGTGCTGGTCAAGGCCAACGTGCTCATCGCGTTGGGCAACTACGCCGGCGCCGCCACGGCACTCAACGCCGTGCCCGGCATCGAGAAAGAGATCTCCGAAGGCACCACCAGCGCGCACCTCTACGCCCGCTACAACCTCGGCGTGGCACTCGTGCGCAATGGCGACACGGCCAAGGGCGCCGCCTTGCTCGACCAGATCGGCAAGGCGCCCACGCCCAAGCAGGCCACCGAGGAATTCCGCAGCCTGCGCGACAAGGCCAACGTGGCGCTCGGCCTCGCTTCGCTGCAGGCCGACAAGCCCGACGCGGCCGGCCCGTTTCTGGAGCGTGTGCGCCTGAACGGCCCGCAGTCCAACAAGGCCTTGCTCGGCTTCGGCTGGGCCTACGCCTCGGTCAAGAACCACAAGCAGGCGCTCGTGCCCTGGACGGAGCTCGCCGACCGCGACGCGAGCGATTCGGCCGTGCTCGAAGCGAGCATCGCGCTGCCCTATGCCTATGGCCAGCTTGGCGCCTTCGGCCAGGCGCTCGATCGCTACAACGCCGCCATCGAGCTCTTCGAGCGCGAGAACAAGGGGCTCGACGAATCCATCGCCGCCATCCGTTCCGGCAAGCTGATCGAAGGCCTGCTCGAGCAGAACCCTGGCGACGAGATGGGCTGGTTCTGGACCATCCGTTCGCTGCCGCAGATGCCGCATGCCGGCCACCTGACGCAGGTGCTGTCGCAGCATGACTTCCAGGAAGCCTTCAAGAACTACCGCGACCTGCTGTTCCTCACGCGCAACCTGCAACGTTGGAAAGACAACCTCGGCGTGTTCAACGACATGCTCGACAACCGCCGCAAGGCCTACGCCGAGCGCCTGCCCATCGTGCTCGCCAAGGCCAGCCAGAGCGGCCTGCAGGACATGCAGCTGCGCGCTGCAGGACTGGCCGCCGAGATCGCCGAAGCTGAAGGCAAGGGCGATGGCGAGGCCTTCGCCAATGCCAAGGAGCGCGAGCTGATCGAGCTGATCGAGGGCGCGAAGGCTGCGCTCAAGAACGCGGGCAACGACCCCGAGAGCGTGGCGGCCCGCGAGCGCCTGCGGCTGGCGGCCGGTGCGATGGTGTGGCGCCTGGCGCAGGCCTACCCGCAACGCGCCTACGAAGCGCGCCGCGACCTGGAGACGCTCGATGCCGGCGTGGCCGAAGCGAAAGCGCGCGAGGCCCGCCTGCAACAGGCCCAGCGTGACGAGCCCGCGAAGTTCAACCGCTTCGGCGAGCGCATCACCGAGCTCGGCAAGCGCGTGGACGTGCTGATCCCGCAGGTCGTGGCCTTGAGCCAGGAGCAGCAGGCCGCGCTGCAGGAGCTGGCCGTGGCCGAGCTCGTGCGCCAGAAGGAGCGGCTGGCGGCCTACAGCGTGCAGGCCCGCTTCGCCGTGGCACAGCTGTACGACCGGGCCACCAAGGCCACGAAGGAAGGCGGCGATGCAGCCAAATAAGCTTGCCGCCATCACGCTTGCGTGCCTGCTCGCCGGTTGCGCCGGCAAGCGCACGGCCCAGGCGCCCGAGCCCCCCACGCTCAAGAGCCTGGCCGGCCGCCAGATCGACGTGCAGGCCGACCCGGTGGCCGCCGTGCCCGAAGAGAAGGCGATCACCGCCTACCGCAAGTTCCTTGAAGTGGCGCCCAACGCGCCGCAGCGCAACGAGGCGATGCGCCGTCTCGGTGACCTGGAAATGGACGCGGCCGACAACAAGCTCGCCAGCGGCGAAGGCTCCGGCAACCCCGACTACAAGGCCGCGATCGCGCGCTACCAGGAGTACCTGAAGGCCTTCCCGAACGACCCGGCCAACGACCGCGTCTACTACCAGATCGCCCGTGCCTACGAGCAGGGTGGTGAGCTCGAGAACGCGCTCAAGACGCTCGACACGCTGGTCGCCCAGTACCCCAAGACGCAGTTCCTCGAAGAAGCGCAGTTCCGCCGCGGCGAGATGCTCTTCAGCCTGCGCGAGTACAACAAGGCCGAGAAGGCCTACGCCACCGTGCTGGCCGGCAACCGGCAGGGCAACTTCCACGAGCGTGCGCTGTACATGCACGGCTGGTCGCTCTTCAAGCAGAGCCAGGTGGAAGAAGCGCTCAAGTCCTTCTTCGGCGTGCTCGACCTCAAGGTCGCCAACCGCGCCGGCGGCGCCGAGCTCGACAGCCTGGAAGGCCTGACACGCGCCGACCGCGAACTGGTGGAAGACACCTTCCGGGTGGCCTGCCTCTCGCTGGCGAGCCTCAATGGTGCGGAGTCCATCCCGGCCTACGTGACCACCGACGACCGCAAGTCGTACGAGTTCCGCGTGTACCAACAGCTGGGCGAGCTCTACATCAAGCAGGAGCGCACGAAAGATGCGGCCGATGCCTTCGGCGCGTTTGCCAAGCGCCAGCCGCTGCACGCGCAGGCGCCACAGCTGCAGGCGCGCGTGATCGACATCTACCAGAGCGCCGGCTTTGCCACGCTCGCGATCGACGCGAAGAAGGACTACGTGTCGCGCTACGGCGGCGAAGGCGAATTCCGCAAGGCCAACCCCGAGGGCTGGGCCGCGGCGCAGCCGCTGGTCAAGACGCACATGGCCGAGCTGGCACGCCATCACCACGCGCTGGCGCAGAAGAGCAAGGCCTCGGCCGACTACCAGGAGGCGGTGCGCTGGTACCGCGCCTACCTGGGCGCCTTCCCGAGCGACCCGGATGCGGCGCAAAACAACTTCCTGCTGGCCGAGCTGTTGCGCGAAGACAGCCGCTTCCCCGAAGCAGCCACCGAATACGAGAAGACGGCCTACCAGTACCCCGCGCACGAGCGCAGCGCCGATGCAGGCTACTCCGCGCTGCTGAGCTACGCCGCGCAGGAGAAGCGCGTGCAGGGCAACGAAGCGCAAGCCCTGCAACGCACGGCGGTCGACAGTGCGCTGCGTTTCGCCAAGTCCTTCCCCGCCGACAGCCGCACGCCCACCGTGCTGACCAACACCGCCGAGAAGCTCTTCGCGCTGCGAGACGAGCGTGCCGAGCCGGTGGCCGAACAGGTGCTTGCGCTGCAGCCGCCGGCGCCCGCCGCTCAGCGCCGCGTGGCGTGGACGGTCGTGGCGCACTCGGCCTTCGAGTCGAACCGCTTCGATCGCTCGGAAAAGGCCTACCTCGAGGTGCTGGCCCTGACGCCAGAGAAGGAAGCCGGCCGCAACGAGCTCGTCGAGCGCGTGGCGGCCTCCGTCTACAAGCAGGGCGAGCAGGCCAAGGCCGCCGGCAAGCTGCGCGATGCCGTGGGCCACTTCAACCGCGTCGCCGTTGTCGCGCCGCAAGCGGCGGTGCGCGCCAATGCGCAGTACGACGCGGCTGCGGCGTTGATCGCCCTGAAGGACTGGGACCTCGCCGCCAGCACGCTGGAAGACTTCCGCACCCGCTTCCCCAAGCACCCGCTGCAGGCTGACGTGGGCGGCAAGCTCGCGGTGGCCTACATGGAGAAGGGGCAGTGGAGCCGTGCTGCCACCGAGTTCGAGCGCCTGGCCGCGAGCAGCACCGACGCGAAGGTGGCGCGCGCCGCCTTGTGGCAGGCCGCCGAGCTGCACGAGAAGGGCGGGGCCCGCCCGCTTGCCGCCAAAACCTACGAGCGCTACCTGAAGCAGTACCCCGATCCGCTGGAGACCAGCGTCGAGGCCCGCTGGCGGCTCGCGCAGATCGCCAAGAAGGACGGTGATGCCAGGCGCGAGATGGCGTTGATGAACGACATCTACCGAGCCGACGCCGCCGGCGGCAACGCCCGTACCAACCGCACCCGCTACCTCGGGGCGATGGCATCGCTCGCGCTGGTGGAGCCCGTCTACGAGGCCTACCGGAAGATCCAGCTGGTGGAGCCGCTTGCGAGGTCGCTCAAGCTCAAGAAGGCCAAGATGGACGAGGTGCTCAAGGCCTACAGCGCTGCGGCCAACTCCGGGGTAGCCGACGCCGCCACCGCGGCCACGTACCACATCGCCGCGACCTACCAGGACTTCAGCAAGGCGCTGATGAGTTCGCAGCGGCCGAAGAAGCTGTCGAAGCTCGAGCTGGAGCAGTACAACCTGATGCTGGAAGAGCAGGCCGACCCCTTCAACGAGAAGTCGACCGAGCTGCACGAGATCAACGCCCGCCGCACCGCCGACGGCATCTACGACGAGTGGGTGAAGAAGAGCTTTGCCGCGCTCAAGGAACTGCGGCCGGTGCGCTACGGCAAATCTGAAAAGAGCGAGGCGATCGTCGATGCCATCCGCTGACCGCCTCACCTCCTGCGGCGCGCTGCTCGCCGCGCTTTGCCTGACCGGCTGCGCGTCCCTGTTTGACTCGCGTGCCGACGAAGCGGCGCCTGCACCCGCCGCGCCTGTGGCGCCCGCACCGGTGGCAGCGGCCACGCAACCCAGGGTCGCGGCTGCTGCGGCGCCTGCCGCACCCGCTGCTTCTGCACCGGCGCCCAAGGCGGCCGAGCCCGAGCTGGCGGCCATCACGCCTGCTGCCCAGCGCGCCTTCGACGACGCGCGCCGCGCGATGCGCGCCGGCCGCATGGACGATGCGGAGCGGGGCTTCAAGTCGCTGATCCAGTTCCACCCCGAGCTGGGCGGCCCGCATGCCAACCTGGGCCTGATCTACCGCCAGGCCAACAAGCTGCCGGAGGCCGTGGCGGCGCTGGAGCAGGCCACCAAGGTGAGCCCCCGGCAGCCCGTCTACTTCAACCAGCTCGGCATCACCTACCGCATGCAGGGCCAGTTCGCCAAGGCACGAGAAGCCTACGAGCGCGCGATCGATCTCGACGGCAACTATGCCGCGCCCGTGCTCAACCTGGGCGTGCTGTACGACCTCTATCTTTGGGACCCGAAACGCGCCGCGGAGCACTACGATCGCTACCTCGCGATGTCTCCGGGGGGCGATGCCAACGTCACCAAGTGGCTGGCCGACCTCAGGAACCGCAAGCCGCCCGCGGCGGCCGCTGCAGCGCCTGCCGCCGCGCCGCGCAAGGAGAAGGAATGATGACGACGCGCACCCTGCTGCTGGCTTGGATCGCCTTGCTCGCCTGGCCCGCGGCCCACGCGCAAGACCGCGCCGACATCGACGGCACCAAGATCATCGGCAACCGCGAGCTGCCCAAGGTGCTGTACATCGTGCCCTGGAAGAAGCCGGTGCAGAGCGAGCTCTCGGGCAAGCCGCCGGCGAGCGTGCTCGACGAGGCGCTGGCGCCGGTCGACCGCGACGTGTTCCGCCGCCAGGTGCAGTACGACAACCAGGTCCAGTCCGCGAAAGCGGCCGCCACCCCGACACCCGCCCCCTCGGCCACGCCCACCGCGCGGCCTTGAACCTTTCACCTTGATCCGTTCCCACAGGAGACTTCCATGAGCGTCGTCGATTTTGCTGTCAAGTTCTTTCAGGACAGCGGTGTCGCCATCTACTTCAGCATTGCGATCATGGCCGTCGGCCTGGCCATCGCCATCGAGCGCTACGTGTTCCTGATGCGAGCGCGCAGCGAGAACCGCAAGCTCTGGGCGAAGGTCCTGCCCATGCTGCAGAGCGGCCGCTTCAAGGAAGTGCACAGCGCCGCGTCGAGCTCCGATGCCGCCATCGGCAAGATCGTGGCCAACGGCCTCGAGCGCATGCAGAGCCCGGCCCGCCGTGAAGACATCGATGCCGCGATGGAAGAGGGCATGATGGAAATCGTGCCGCGCCTGGAGAAGCGCACGCACTACATCGCCACCCTGGCCAACGTGATCACGCTCGTGGGCCTGCTCGGCACCATCATCGGCCTGATCAAGGGCTTCACCGCGGTGGCCGCGGTGAACCCGGCCGAGAAGGCCGAGCTGCTGTCGGCCTCGATCTCGATCGCGATGAACAACACCGCCTTCGCGCTGTCGGTCGCGATTCCCTTCCTGCTGGTGCACGCCTTCCTGCAAGCCCGCACGACCGAGATCGTCGACGGCCTGGAAGCCGCCAAGATCAGCTTCCTCAACGTGACGGGCCGCATCAAGGCGGAGCAGCAGGCTGCTGCCCGCTGAGCTTCTGACGAACCCTTAGTCTCTACCGAAGAGGCCAGACATGCCCATCCGACGCCCGAGCAAGCCCGTGGCGCACCTGGAGGTCACCGCGTTCATCAACGTGATCGTGGTGCTCGTGCCCTTCCTGCTGTCGACGGCAGTGTTCTCGCGCCTCGCGGTGCTCGAGCTGTCGCTGCCCGCGAAGAACTCGCCCGGGGTCGAGCAGCTGAAGGTCAACGACCTCAAGCTCGAGATCGTGGTGCGCCCCGATGCGCTGGAGGTCGGTGACCGCATCGGCGGCCTGATCCAGCGCGTAGGCAACACGCCCACCGGCTACGACCTGGCGGCGCTGTCGGCGCTCATGCAGCAGATCAAGACGAAGTTCCCCGACACCAAGGCCGCGAGCGTGCTGGCGCAGCCCGACACGTCGTACGACGTGCTGGTGCAGGTGATGGACGCCGTGCGCGAAGCCAAACCGCCCAATGCCGGGCCCAAGACGCCGAACATCGAGCTCTTCCCCGATATCTCCATCGGTGATGCGCCCATCAGTGCGCCGAAGAAGTAAGGAGAGCCGCTCATGAAAATGACCGGAATCGAAAAGCGCGCCGCACGGCTGGCGCGCAACCAGTCGGGCCTCGACATGAACCTCGTGGCCCTGATCGACATCTTCACGATCCTGATCTTCTTCCTGATGTCGAGCACCGGCATCGAGGTGCTGACCAATTCCAAGGCGGTGAAGCTGCCTGACTCCATTGCGGAGAAGGCGCCGCGCGAGACCATCGTGGTGGCGGTGAGCGACACCGACATCCTGGTCGACGGCCGCAGGGTCGCGAGCGTGGCCGAGGCCAATGCCATCCAGGGCGACCTGATCCCGGGCCTGAAGGCCGAGCTGGACATCCTGGCGAGCCGCCAGGTGGTGGGTGCCGACAAGGACGCCACCAGCAAGGCCGTCACCATCATGGGCGACAAGAAGATCCCCTACAGCCTCTTGCGCAAGGTGATGTACACCAGCGCGCGTGCGAACTTCAGCGAGATCGCATTTGCCGTGAACAGGAAGAGCTGACCATGGCTGCCCTTGCCGCAATCACCTTCCGCCCGCATGTGCTGGCCTGGGCCGGCGTGCCCGAGGACGACAAGCGCTATCGCCGCATCCTGAACGCGGTGCTGGTCATCACGGCGCTGATCTGCCTGTTCCTGCTCCTGATGCCCACGCCGAAGGAAGACCGCGCCAAGCCCGCGGAGCTGCCACCTCGGCTGGCCAAGCTCATGATCGAGCAGAAGGAGACCCCTCCGCCGCCTAAACCCAAGGCGCCGGATGTGGCGACGAAGGAGCAACCCGAGCTGAAGCCCGGCACGCCCGAGCCTGTGCGCCCCGAGCCGCAGAAGAAGGCGGCACCGGTGCCCGAGGCCCGCCAGCCGCAGCCGAACCGGCCACCGGGCGAGATCGAAGGTGCGCGGCGCAAGGCTGCAGGCGTGGGTCTCCTGGCGATGAAGGACACGCTGAACCAGATGCACAGCGCCCCGACAGCCGTGCAGCTCAACCCCAACATCAAGCAGGGGCCTGGTGTGGGCGCCGGTGTGGGGGTGGGTGTCGGTGCGGGCACGGACCAGGGCACGCCCGACCGCGCCATGATCACGTCGAACGCCACCGGCGGCAGCGGCGGCATCAACACCGCCGGCTACAGCCGCAACACCGGCGGCGGCGGCCTCGCGGGCCGAGGCACCACGCTGGTCGAAGGCGTGGCCGGAGGCGGTGGTGGTGGCGGCTTCGGCGGTGGTGGCCGTGGCGGCACCGGCGCCGGGTCAGGCCAGGGCGGTGGTGGCGGTGGAACCTTGCAGAAGGGCGGCAGCGGCAAAGCTTCTCGCTCGATCGAAGACGTGCGCCTCGTGTTCGAGCGCAACAAGGGCTCGATCTACGCCATCTACAACCGCGCGCTGCGCGACGAGCCTACGCTGCAAGGCAAGGTGGTGTTCAAGCTCACCATCGCGCCGAGCGGCGAGGTGGTCGACCTCAAGATCGAGGCCAGCGAGCTCAAGAACCAGGACCTCGAGCGCAAGCTGCTCGCGCGCATCAAGCAGTTCGACTTTGGGGCGAAGCAGGTGGATACGCTGATCGCTACCTATCCGGTCGACTTCCTGCCGTCTTGATATTTCGTGCTGGCGCGAAAGGCCGTGCCCCGCAGAGACCCGGCCTCAGCCCTTCGCAGGTGTCGCCCGAGAAATGATGGCCGCGCACTCCACGCCACCTGGCAGCGTGCCGTACTGAGCGGCACCTCGCTGCCCCAAGCGGGAAGAGCAGAAGGCATCGGCGACATACGCCGGCGCGTGCTGCACCAGCAAGGCCGACTGAAGCGCGAGCGCCATGCGGTCCACGAGCCCACGCGCGCGGTACTCCAGATCGTCGAGCTTGCCGAGCTCGCCCTTCAAGGCACCAACCCATTGATCGAGCAAGGCGTTGCCCCCATTGGCGCGTTGCACCTCTGCAAAGAAGGCCTGCACGACCTCAGGTGTCTTCTGCATTGCGCGCAGCACGTCGAGGCATTGCACGTTGCCGCTGCCTTCCCAGATCGCATTGACCGGTGACTCGCGGAAGAGGCGAGGGAAGGGGCTGTCTTCCATCACACCGCTGCCGCCGATGCACTCCATCGCCTCGTAGGCGTGCTGCGGTGTGCGCTTGCAGATCCAGTATTTGCCGACCGCGGTGCACAGGCGCACCAGCAGGTCTTCGTGCGGGTCGTCGCGGTGGTCCATCGCGCGGGCGAGGCGCATCGTGAGCGCGAGCGAGCCTTCGGATTCGAGCACCAGGTCGGCCAGTACGTTCTGCATCAGCGGCTGCTGGTTGAGCCGCTTGCCGAAGACGGAGCGGAGCGAGCAATGGTGCAATGCTTGCGCCACGGCCGCGCGTTGCCCGGCCGACGAGCCGATCATGCAATCGAAGCGCGTCATCGACACCATCTCGATGATCGTGCGCACGCCGCGCCCCGGCTCGCCCACCATCCAGGCGAGCGCACCGCGCAGCTCGGTCTCGCTCGAGGCGTTGGAGACGTTGCCCATCTTGCGCTTGAGGCGTAGCACCTGCAGCGCGTTCTTCGTGCCGTCGGGCCGCCAGCGCGGCAGCAGGAAGCACGAGAGCCCCGCCGGTGTTTGCGCGAGGACGAGGAAGGCGTCGCACATCGGCGCCGAGACGAAGTACTTGTGGCCGATGAGTTCATAGGCCTCGCCAGGGCCCTCGACGCCGATGGCGTGAGCCTGCGTCGTGTTCGCCCGCACGTCGGAACCGCCTTGTTTTTCGGTCATCGCCATGCCGATGGTCAGGCCCGCCTTCTCGGTGTGGACCACGTTGCGCGGGTCATAGCTGCGCGACGTGATGCGCGGCTCCCACCATTGCGCGAGTGCCGGCGTGGTGCGCAGCGAAGGGATCGACGCAAACGTCATCGTGATCGGGCAACCGTGCCCCGCCTCGACCTGCGAGTGCATGTAGAAACGCGCCGCGCGGGCCACGTGCGCACCCTCGCGCGGGTCAGCCCATGGCGAGGCGTGCAGGCCGTGTTCGATCGAGGTCTTCATCAGCGTGTGGTACGCCGGGTGGAACTTCACGAGGTCGACCCGGTGGCCGAAACGATCGTGCGTGTCGAGCTCGGGTGGGTGCTTATTGGCGAGTGCGCCGAGCTCGAGGTGCTCGGCCGTGCCGACCAGTTCACCGAAGACCGCCAGGTCGTCGTGCGCCCAGGCCGCACCCTCGCGCGCGACGGCTTCGGCCAAGGCTTGGTCCTGGAGGTAGAGGTTGTAGTCCGCGAGCTCGCTCGACACGTTGAAGACCTCGTGCGTACTCGCGAGCGGCGATGGGGTGAGGGCAGGGTGGGGAGCGTTCATCGCGTGTCTCCTCGCATGGGCATGACCATGGGCCAAACGGTTGTAGCACGCCTCGTCATGCGGCTGACACGGGCGGTCGCGACGATCGCGCGGTTTTCAACCACCGCCACGCTCCATGCGCCACTCCCTCGTTTTGCCCGTTCTGCTGGCCTCGTTGTTCACCGCCGGCGCTGCCCAAGCCCAGGTGCTGACCGGCTTCGCCCGCATGCCCGCCGCGACCTTCTCCGATGGCCCGACCTCCGGCCAGTTCGCGGCTGCCAACCCCTATGGCACCAACCTCCCGCCCTTCGTCAACCGGCAGCCGGTGCAAGGCTTCTCGGGTGTGCTTCAAGGCCCGAAGAAGAACGTCTTTCACTTCCTCGTCGACAACGGCTTCGGCGCGCAGAACAACTCGGCCGATGCGCTGCTGCGCTCGTACACCCTCGCCATCGATTGGCGCACGCGCAAAGGCGGCACCGGCCTCGTGCGGCCGACGGATTGGCAGCACGGCCATGATCGCGGCAGCTTCGATGCGTCGACGCGCCTCGAGCTGAACGATGCCCACCGCAAGCTCACGATCCCGATCCAGGCCGACTACCTGAACCACTACAACAACGGCGCGAACCCGACCGTGGCGCCGGTGATCCGTGCCAGACGCCTGCTGACGGGCGCTGACTTCGACATCGAATCGATCCGCCGTGACCACCGTGGCAACTACTGGTTCGGCGATGAGTTCGGGCCGTATCTCGTGAAGACCGATTCCCGCGGTACGGTGCTGCGCCCGGAGATCTCGCTGCCCGGCGTCTACGCCCCCGCCCACAAGGATGTGGTCGCCGGCCGCGCGACGGCCAACCTGCCGGCCTCGGGCGGCTTCGAGGGCCTGGCGATCAACCGCAGCGGCACGAAGCTCTACACGCTGCTGGAGCGCACCGTCACCGGCGACCCCGCAGGCACCTTGCGCATCGACGAATTCGATGTCGACCGCGAGGTCTACACCGGCCGTCGCTTCTACTACCCACTCGACACCGCCGGCACGGCCATCGGCGACATGGTCGCCATCGATGACCGTCGTTTCATCGTGCTCGAACGCAACGGCAACACGGCGACCTCGCCCAACCCCGCGCCGTTCAAGAAGGTCTACCTGATCGACCTGGAAGACGTAGCCGACGGCGGCGTGGCGCGAAAGCTGGAACTGGTCGACCTGATGAAGCTCGCCGACCCGCACGACCTGAACGGCGATGGCAGCACGGTCTTCACCTTCCCGTACACGACGATCGAGAACGTGCTGGTCCTCGATGCGCGCACGCTGCTGGTCGTGAACGACAACAACTTCCCGTACGGCGGTGGCCGCGAGATGGCGTCCGACAACACTGAGTTCCTGCGCATCCGCTTGCCCGTGTCGCTGGTGGCGGAAGAAGACGACGATCATCGCCGTGGCCGCGGACATGACCGCGACGACGACTGAGCGTCACAAAACGAAAGGGCCCTGCATTGCTGCAGGGCCCTTTGCTTTTTTCTGGCTCCTCGACCTGGGCTCGAACCAGGGACCTACGGATTAACAGTCCGGCGCTCTACCGACTGAGCTATCGAGGAATAGAGCCGCGCATTATAGCCATACTTTTGTGGCGGATCACAGGCTCACTTCGACCGAGGCGCGGAAGGTGCGTGCGGCCAGGGGATAGAGGTAGACGTGGTCGAACTGGAGGGGCGATTCCCGCCAAGCGCGGCGATTGAAGACGTTGTCGACGCCTGCGCGCCACGTGATGGTGGAGCCGATGAGTTTTTGTTCGTAGCGTGCGGCAAGGTCCATGACGCCGTAGCCCGGAATGCTGAGGCTGTTGTCGGCCACCACGGCGCGGTGACTCACACCCATGGCATCGGCTTGCAACTGCAAGGCCGGCAGGGCCGCCACGTTGTAGCGGGCCTGCAACTTGAGCGTGCGCTCCGGGACATTGACGGGCCGCTTGCCCTCGGCATTGACATCGAGCGTGTTCTCGCGGCGGGCGTGCAACAACTGCAGGCTGCCGCCGAAGGCCCAGGGGCCGTCGCGCCAAGCGGCATTGGCTTCGAGGCCGCGATGGCGCGCCTGACCGTCAGGGACGCGAGTGCAACTGCCGGCGGCATTGCATGCGCCAACGTTGCCCCACTGAGGGCGCACCACCTGGAACAGGGCGGCGCCCCATTGAGCATTCGGCGTGCCGACCTTCAAGCCGGCTTCCAATTGGCGACTGGTGGACAACAAGGCCACACCGCGGTTGGTAAAGCGATCTCGATTCGTCACGACTTCGCTTTCGATGCCCCGCCCCCAGCTTGTGTACACGAGTTGCTGGGGCGCGAAGGTGTAGCTGAGGGCAATGGAGGGCGTGATCAGGCGCTCTTCGTAGTTGGTGTCGCGTGATCCGTCCGTGCGCACACTTTGCCGATGCAGGCGGGTGTGCCGCAGGCCCAGCCAGGTGGTGAGGTGGTCGTTGAGGCGAATGGCGTCGCGAGCGAAGAGTTCGGTCGACCGTTCGTCCCGGTTGGTGTTCTCGTCGTTCAGGGTGGGGTTGGCAGGGACGACGGTGCCGCCGTCGACGGTGCCAGTGCCAACACCGTTGTAAGCCTGTCGCTCGAATCGGTGCGTCACGCGGCTTTGAAGCAGGCCAACCGAGAGAGTGTGCTTCATGCCGCCGACGTCCGTTTCACCGTGCATTGCGATCTCCAACGCATCCGAGCGGCGGCGTTCGTTCTCGCTGCGATAGTCAGCGTAGTCGAAGGTGCCATCGGGGCAGTAGCGATCTGGGTAGTAGGTCGTGGCGCTGGTGCAACCGTACGGAAAGGCCAGCCGATCGTCGGTGACGAGACGTTGCGTCAATGCATGCAACGTGCCTCGCCAGTTCGCGCCGAGGCTCTGTGTCATGCGCAGTGACGCGTTGTTGGCATCCATCACCACCGGCTGGGACCAAGGCTGGTTGTTGAGGTTGAGGCGAGGGTCCACCGGCTCCGGCACACGATCGCCCAACAAGCTGAATGCCGGCTGGCTGGGCTGCGAGCGGTGGCTGTGCTCGACTTCGAATTCGACCAGCGTGTCGGCGCCCGCGCGCCATTCGGTGGCGATCGCAGCAAGGTGGCGCTTGCCTTTGGCATCGCGCAGCTGCGGCTGCAGATCCTCGTACGCGAGGTTGAGCCGCGCGCCGAGCGCCCCTTCCGCGCCGAAGCGCTGCGTGAGGTCCGCAGCGGTGAGAATCGAGTTGCGCTCGCGCCAGCCCAGCGTTGCGCTGTAGGCCGATGCGCCGCCTGGGCGCTTTACGACGAGGTTGGCCAAGCCGCCGGGCGCGCTTGTGCCCGCTTGGATGCCCGATGTGCCTTTGAGAACCTCAAGACGCTCCTTGTTGTCGAGCGGAATCGACGTTTCAGCGTTGATGGGCAAGCCGTCGCGCCGGTAGTTGAAGCGGTTGTCGAGCGTGAAGCCGCGCACGGCGAGAAAGTCCCAATAGCCCTCGGAGTTGTAGGCATCGCTGACGCTGGCATCCGACTTGACCATGTCGGCGATGCGTTGCACACCACGGTCCTTCATCTGGGAGGCGCTGAGCACGCTCGCCTGCAGTGGCGCCTCGGACAAAGGCACGCCCCATCCCGAGACCGACACGACCGGGTCGCTGCGGCCAACCACGGTGACCGGTGGGAGGTTGGTGGATGCGGGTGCCTGCGCGTAGACGCTGAGGCACAGCATGGAAGCGGCCGCGGCAGCGGGTGTGCGGAAGAAGCGAATGGGAGCCATCGTGTGTCCGGAAGCGATGGCAGGTCGGCGGGCACCGTCTGCGGTGCTTGCTTCCCTGCGCGAGGATTACCTCAATCAGGTTCAAAGGGACTCTCTCAGTCGAACGCCATCTGCATGGCATCCAACACCCCTAGCGAGTGCTGCGCGTGTGCGCAGCGAAGGCGATTATGTCAGTCGTCGAAAGTCGGCGACTCCACGCCGAGCAGCTTGTGCAGCTTCGGGCTGGCCGTCGTGTACTGCAGCTGGATGCGCTTGTCCGGGAAGACGTAGGGCGCCGCACCAAAGGCCGCAAGCGCCGCTTCATGAAAGCCCGACAGGATGAGCTTCTTCTTGCCCGGATAGGTGTTGACGTCGCCCACCGCGAAGATGCCCGGCACGCTGGTTTCGAACTTCTCGGTGTCGACGACGAGCTGCTTGCGTTCGAGCGCCAGGCCCCAGTCGGCGATGGGTCCGAGCTTGGGGCTGAGGCCGAAGAACACCAGCAGCGCATCGAGCGGCACGACCCGCGTGACCGCGTCGCCGCCGGTGACCTTCACACCCGTGAGTCGGCCCTCGGCCTCCTCGATGCCGGTGATCTGGCCGACGATGAACTGCATCTGCATCGCATCGCACAAGGCACGCATCTTCGCCACGCTGGCCGGCGCGGCCTGGAAGCCATCGCGGCGATGCAGCAGGATCACGCTTGCGGCCTTGTCAGGCCCGTCTTGTGCGAAGTGCAGGGCCCAGTCGAGCGCCGAATCGCCGCCGCCCACAATGACAATCTGCTTGCCGGCGAACTCGGCCGGCGTCTTCACGCGATGGAAGAGTTGCGTGCCCTCGTATTTGTCGAGGCCTTCGACCTTCAGCATGCGCGGCTGGAACGAGCCCACGCCGCCGGCCACGATCACCACCTTGGCGAGGAAGCGGGTGCCGGTGCTGGTCTCGACGAGAAAGCGGCCGTCGGCCTGCTTCTCCACCGCCGCCACCTCCTGCCCGAGGTGGAAGGTCGCGCCAAAGGGCTCGATCTGCTTGAGCAGGCTGTCGACGAGCTCGCGGCCAGTGCTGCGGGGCACCGCCGGGATGTCGTAGATCGGTTTGTCGGGATAGAGCTCGATGCACTGCCCGCCGGGGTAGGCGAGCGTGTCCACCACATGGGCCTTGATCTCGAGCAGGCCCAGCTCGAACACCTGGAACAGGCCCACCGGGCCGGCGCCGACGATCAGCGCATCGGTGTCGATCATGGAGCCGAGCTTACTTCTGCAGCTCCGACAGCTTGCCCGTCTTGTCTTTCCACTCGTCGGCGTCGGGCAGCGCGGCCTTGCGCTTGGTGATGCTGGGCCAACCCTTGGCCAGATCGGCATTGATCTTGATCATGTGCTGCTGATCGGCCGGCACGTCTTCTTCCGGCAGGATCGCATTGACCGGGCATTCAGGGATGCACACGGCGCAGTCGATGCACTCGTCGGGATCGATCGCCAGGAAGTTGGGGCCTTCGCGGAAGCAGTCCACAGGGCAGACATCCACGCAGTCGGTGTATTTGCAGCGGATGCAGGCTTCGGTGACAACGTGGGTCATGGCTCTTGCGGGTAGTGAATTTGCGGAGATCAGTCGCCCGAGGGCGAAACAACGGATTTTAGGGGCTTGAGGGTTCCCACCGGCGCTGAAACCTTGCCGCCCACGCCGAGCGAGGCGGCACCTGCGCCAATCGTCACGATGGTGGGGCGGCCGGCGTGTTGGGCGCTGCCCTCGTCGAGCGAGGCGACTTCATGTTCGGTGTGGATGGCATCCGGCCAGCCCGCCCGCGAGACGACGCTGGCGGGCGTGTCGGCGGGCCAACCGGCACCGAGCAACTGGTGTGAGAGGGCCGCGAGCTGCTTGCCGGCCATGTAGTAGATCTCGGTGTCGGCGGTGCGGGTCGCATGCATGTCGCCGGTGCGGGTCATGGCGGTGGCGAGGCTCACGCTGCGGCCGTTGCCGCGCCGGGTTAGGGGGCGTTGGCTGCTCGCTGCGGCGGCGACGGCCGAGGTGACGCCGGGCACCACCTCGGTCTCGATACCGTGTGCGGCAAGTGCCACGAGTTCTTCTTCCAGGCGGCCGAAGATGCTTGGGTCACCACCCTTCAGGCGCACGACGGTTGGCACTTCTGCCGCAAAGCGCAGCAGCAGGTCGTTGATCGTGGCCTGGCCGGTGCTGTCGGCAAACCCGCGCTTGCCCACGTGGACCCAGCGGGCCTGCGGCGCGTGTTCCCGCAGGGCCGGGTCGGTGAGTGCGTCGTAGAGCACCACGTCAGCCGTGGCGAGCAGGTTCGCGCCCCGCACGGTGATCAGATCGGCGGCCCCCGGGCCCGCACCGATGAAGATCACCCGGCCCATCTCAGGCAGCGCCCTTCACGAGCAACGCACCGCTGGTGCGGTTGCTCGCCGGGTCGACGATGATGAGCGAGCCACCGACCCGGTTGGACTCGTAGGACTCCACCGGCAACGGCTGCTGTGTCTCGACGATCACGTGGCCGATCTCGTTGACGGCGAGCTGGTGCGCTTCGGTCGCTTCCAGCGAGTGGATGTCGAGGCGGCTCTCGATGCTGGCGATGCGCGCCTGCACCCAGCGGTTGCCGTGGCGCACCCAGTACTTGCGGCCGACCTGTGCGGGCTCGGTGTCCAGCCAGGCGAGCGTGGCGCTGAAGCGGTTGGTCTCGTGGACGGTCTTGGGCGTGGCGATCCAGTCGCCGCGCGAGACGTCGAGCTGGCGGTCGAGCACCACGCCGGCGGAGCGGCCGGCTTCGACGACGTCGACCACTTCGCTCGCAAGGCGCACCTCGGCGACGATGGCCGTCTGGCCGCTCGGGAAGACCTGCACTTCGTCGCCGGCCTTCACGCGGCCATGGGCCACGCGGCCGAAGAGGGTGCGCGGCTGGTTGCCGGTGCCTTCGCCTTCCCGGCTCACGTATTGCACGGGGATCAGCAGGTCGCCGTCCTTGCGCTCCTGTAGTGCCGGCAGCGACTCCAGCAGTTGCAGCAGCGAGGGGCCGTCGTACCAGTTGGCGTCGAGCGGCTGGGTGACGTTGTCGCCACGCAGGGCCGAGACGGGGATGATGCCGGCGACTACGATGCCAGCTTGCTTGGCAAACGCGGTCAGCGACTCGCTCACCGCCTTGAAGGCATGGGCCGGGTCGGCGGCGGCGTCGAGCTTGTTGACGGCGAAGACGATGCTGGGCACGCGCAGCAGGTGGGCCAGCAGCGCGTGGCGGCGCGTCTGCGGCAGCAGCGGCACCGGAGTTTGCGTCGTGTCGAGCTTGGTGATGTCGACCAGCACCACGGCGGCATCACTGCCGGCGGCTGCCGTCACCATGTTGCGGGTGTACTGCTCATGCCCGGGGGCGTCGGCGATGATGAACTTGCGCTGCTTGGTGGCGAAGTAGCGGTAGGCGACGTCGATCGTGATGCCCTGCTCACGCTCGGCCTCCAGGCCGTCGGTGAGCAGCGACAGGTCGATCGGCTGGCCCGCGGCCTTCTTCTCCAGCGTGTCGAGCTGGTCGGCGAGGATGGCGCGGCTGTCGTAGAGCAGGCGGCCGATGAGGGTGCTCTTGCCGTCGTCGACGGAGCCGGCGGTGAGGAAGCGCAGGGCGCGGTGGTCTTTCACTTGGGGAGCTGCGGTGCTCATGATCAGAAATAGCCTTCCTTCTTGCGGCGCTCCATCGAAGCATCCGAGGTGCGGTCGTCCATGCGGGTGGCGCCGCGTTCGCTCACGGTGACCTTGAGCGTCTCGGCCACGATGTCGGTGGCGTTGGCGGCAGGGCTTTCCACCGGGCAGGTGCAGGTCATGTCGCCGACGGTGCGGAAACGCACCTGCGCGGTCTCGATCGTTTCGCCTGCTTCGGGCGGCGTCACGTCGGTCAGCGGCACCAGCAGCCCCTTGCGGCGGATGATCTGGCGATCGTGCGCGTAGTAGAGCGTGGGCAGCGGGATGTTCTCGCGGGCGATGTACAGCCACACGTCGAGCTCGGTCCAGTTGCTGATCGGAAACGCGCGCATGTGCTCGCCTGGCTTGATGCGGGTGTTGAAGAGCGTCCAGAGTTCGGGGCGCTGCTCCTTCGGCTGCCATTGGCCGAAGCTGTCGCGGTGGCTGAAGATGCGCTCCTTCGCGCGGGCCTTCTCTTCGTCGCGACGGGCGCCGCCCATCAGCACGTCGAAGCGGTGCTCCTCGATGGCTTCTAGCAGGGCCACGGTCTGGTGGCCGTTGCGCGACTCGAGCGGGTGCGACAGGCGCACGGTGCCGCGCTTGATCGAGTCTTCGAGGTGGCCGACGACCAGGCGCTCGCCCATCTCGGCCACGCGGCGGTCACGGAACTCGATGACTTCGGGGAAGTTGTGGCCGGTGTCCACGTGCAGCAGCGGAAAGGGCAGGCGGCCCTTGAACTCGCCGTCCTTGCCGCGCGTCTTGAACGCCTTCTCGGCCAGGCGCAGCACCACGCAGGAATCCTTGCCGCCCGAGAACAGCAGGGCCGGGCGCTCGAAGGCGGCCACGGTTTCGCGCAGGATGAAGATGGCCTCTTCTTCCAGCCAGTCGAGGTGGGTGTGGTCCAGCTCGGGGAGCAATTGCTCCACGGTCAGCGGGGCGTTCATTTCCTATCTCCAATCATCGAAACGGCAGCTTCTTCTGCGCCATGGACATGCAACCCGCACTCCTTGGCCTTCTCGTCTTCCCACCACCAGCGGCCGGCGCGGAAGTCTTCGCCCACGGCAATGGCGCGTGTGCAGGGCTCGCAACCAATGCTGGGCATGAACTCGTCGTGCAGCGGGTTGTAGGGCACGTTGTTCACCGCGACGTAGTGCCAGACGTCGTTCCAGGTCCAGTCGGCCAGCGGCTGGTACTTGGTGCGGCCCTTGTCGTCGAGCTCGCTGAAGGGCACGTCGCCGCGGTTGTTGCTTTGCTCCCGGCGCAGGCCCGTGACCCACGCGCTGCGGTTCGCCAGCATGCGCGACAGCGGCTCGAGCTTGCGGATGCCGCAGCAGCCCTTGCGCAGGTCGATGCTTTCGTACATCGCCTTCTCGCCGTGGTTCTTGACGAAATGGATGACGGCATCGGCTTCGGGGCGGTAGACCTCGACCTTCAGGCCGTAGCGCTCTTCGATGCGCGGGATCAGCGCAACGGTCTGTGCATGCAGCTTGCCGGTTTCGAGCGTGCCGATGGCAATGGGAATCTGGTGCTTGGCGATGAGGTCGGTCAGCACCATGTCTTCCACGCCGAGGCTTGTGGACTGCACCACCTTGTCGGGGTGCTCGGCAGCAGCCTGCTTCAGCACCGCCACTGCGTTTGCGACACGGCGGTCGAACTCCGGCGTGAGCCGGTCGTAGAGGGCGATGGCAGTCATATCGACGAACCTGCCTGGTTGAATTCTTCCTTCGCGTATTCCTCGCCCGCGGGGCGGGCGAAGAGCGGCCGACGCTCGTTCACGTCGCCCTGGTAGTAGCCCGGGAAGAAACGCAGCGCGCGCTCGGCGGCTTCGATCGACTGGTCGGCGCGCAGGGCGACGGCATCGAAGCCGGTGCGCTGCATCAGCGAGACCATGTCGACCAGCGCCTCGCCGGTGGCGCGGATCTCGCCCGTGTAGCGATAGCGCGAGCGCAGGATGTGCGCCTGGCTGTAGGCGCGGCCATCCACCCACTTGGGGAACTGCAGCGCGATGAGGCTCAGGCGCGGGAGGTCGGCTTCGAGCTCTTCGATGTCGGCATCGTTCGGGAAGATCACGCCGACGGGCACGTCCTGCGGCCATTGGGCGCGCACGCCCAGCCACTGACTGTGCGTGAGCAGGCTGTAAGGCGTGTGGGTGACGGTGACGAGCGGGCCGTCTTCACCGGTCACGGTGTGCCAGCGATCGCGGGTGGGGTCGATGAACTTCATCTTCGTCTCTCTCAGGCTTGCTGCGCGGTGGCGCGGCGCTGTGCGTTGGCGGCGGTCTTGAAGGGGTCGAGGCCGATGCGCTTGACGGTGTCGATGAAGCGCTCGGCCGCGCTGCTGCGCTGCTCGCGGTAGGTGTCGATCACGGCTTCGATCACGTCGGCCACTTCTTCGGCGGCGAACGACGGGCCGATCACCTTGCCCGGCGTGGAGGCGTGGCCGCCGATGGCCGAGCCGTCGAGGCCACCGAGCGAAACCTGGTACCACTCCTTGCCGTCCTTGTCGACGCCGAGGATGCCGATGTGGCCGCTGTGGTGGTGGCCGCAGGAGTTGATGCAGCCGCTGATGTGCAGGTCGATGTCGCCGATGTCGTAGAGCTCGTCGATGTCGTCGAAGCGCTCGGTGATGTCGGCCGCGATCGGGATGGAGCGGGCGTTGGCCAGCGCGCAGAAGTCACCGCCGGGGCAGGCGATCATGTCGGTGAGCAGGCCGATGTTCGGGGTGGCGAAGCTTGCGGCCTTGGCTTCCTGCCACAGCGCGAAGAGGTCGCTTTCCTTCACCCAGGGCAGCACGAGGTTCTGGTCGTGCGAGACGCGCAGTTCACCCGAGCTGAACTTGTCGGCGAGGTCGGCGGCCAGTTCCATCTGGGTGTCGGTCGCATCACCCGGGGCCTGGCCGGTGCGCTTGAGCGAGAGCGTGACGGCGCGGTAGCCGGGCACCTGGTGTGCGTGCACGTTGCGCTCGGTCCAGCGCTTGAAGGCATCGGGCGCGTCGGCAGGGACGTGGAGCTTGCTGTTCGGAATCGAAGCGACACCTGCGGGGCGCACGAAGCAGGCGTTGACGCGGTCGAACTCGGCCTGCGTCAGGATGTGCGAGGCACCGTCGAGGTCACGCTCGAGGATGTCCTTGTATTCCTTGGCGACGGCGTCGATGAACTTCTGGCCCTCGGCCTTCACCAGGATCTTGATGCGCGCCTTGTACATGTTGTCGCGGCGGCCGTAGCGGTTGTAGACACGCACGATCGCCTCGATGAACACGAGGATGTTCTGCCAGGGCGTGAACTCGCTGATGACGGTGCCGATGATCGGCGTGCGGCCCATGCCACCGCCGACCAGCACCTTGAAGCCGACCTCGCCTTTGTCGTTCTTGAGCAGCTGCAGGCCGATGTCGTGCCATGCGATGGCAGCGCGGTCTTCCTTCGCGCCGCTGACGGCGATCTTGAACTTGCGCGGCAGGTGGGCGAACTCGGGATGCAGCGTGCTCCACTGTCGCAGGATCTCGCAGTAGGGGCGCGGGTCGACGATCTCGTCGGCCGCCACGCCGGCGAAGCAGTCGCTCGTGATGTTGCGGATGCAGTTGCCGCTGGTCTGGATGCCGTGCATCGACACCGAGGCCAGCAGGTCCATCACGTCAGCCGCCTTGGGCAGCGGGATCCAGTTGTACTGGATGTTCTGCCGGGTGGTGAAGTGGGCGTAGCTGCGGTCGAACTCGCGCGCGATGCGCGCCAGCATGCGCAGCTGCGTGCTGCTCAACTCGCCGTACGGCACGGCGATGCGGGCCATCGGCGCATGGCGCTGGATGTACCAGCCGTTTTGCAGGCGCAGGGCACGGAATTCGTCATCGCTCAGCTTGCCGGCGAGGTTGCGCTCGAGCTGGTCGCGGAACTGGGCCGCACGTTGCTTGACGAATTGCGTGTCGAAAGAGGTGTACTGGTACATCGTGTCGAGTCCGAAGATCAGCGAATGACTTGAGGCCGGCGGTCACGAGCGACACGCACTGGGGGACGTCCCATTTCCTGCCACGACGTCCCTGGGAGGCAGAAGAGCGGGAGACTGGACTTTACAAAGCGTCTATATATATAGAAAGAACAGTTTAGTAAGTTGTTTATGCGCTTGACGGCATGAGGCAGCGGCTGTAGCGGCCCGGCTTCTAGAATCCCGCGCCATGTTCGATCCACGCGCGCTTTTCCTTTGCTTCCGCTGGCTCGTGGTGATGGTGGCCATGGTGACGCTTGCGGCCTGCCAGACGGCACCGACAGTCCCGCCCGTGACCACGCCGCCGGTGGTTCTACCGCCGGACCAGCCTGCCTCGGCACCGGTCGTCATCCCCACCCGGCCGCCGCGCATCGGGCTGGCGCTTGGAGGGGGCGCCGCGCGCGGTTTCGCCCACATCGGTGTGATCCAGGTGCTGGAGGAGCACGGCATCAAGGTGGACTACGTCACGGGCACCTCGGCCGGCAGCCTGGTTGCGGCGCTGTATGCCTCGGGGCGCAATGGCGCGGCGCTGGCGGCCATGGCAGACCAGATGGATGAATCGGCGTTCGCCGACTGGGCCTTCCCTGGTCGCGGGCTGATCCGCGGGGAGGCGCTGGCGCGCTACGTGCGCGACAACACCGGTGGGCGGACCATCGAGCAGATGGTCGTGCCCCTGGGGATCGTCGCCACCGACCTGGACAGTGGGCAGCCCATCCTCTTCCAGCGTGGCGATGCCGGAACGGCGGTGCGGGCCTCGAGCTCGGTGCCGGCGGTCTTCACGCCGGTGAAGATCGGCACGCGTGAAT